>PLYU01000344.1:0-25508 GCA_003153495.1 Myxococcales bacterium | reverse complement strand
GCACCTACGGCGTCGCCTGCCTCGCGCACGCTCACGAGATCCCCTTCTATGTCGCGGCGCCGTGGAGCACGGTCGACCTGTCGTGCAGGGACGGGGACGCGATCCCGATCGAGTCGCGGAGCGAAGCCGAGGTGCTCTCGTTCGCCGGTACGCCGGTGGCGCCCGAGGGGGTCCACGCGGACAACCCGGCCTTCGACGTCACCCCGGCGCGCCTGATCCACGCGATCTTCACCGAGCGCGGCGAGGCGCGACCGCCGGGCGAGCGCACGCTGGGCGAGCTGGTGAGCGTCAGCCCGTGCTAACGACCGAGCACGAGTGACCTTGGGCCAACCTGTGCCGGGGCCTGCGGCGCCGATCAGGTAGCACCGGTCACCTTTGCGCCTCTGCGGGCCCGTGGTGCACAAAACGTCTATCGTCCCCCACGCAGCACCGTCGGCGAGCGAATTGCATCCGCTCGCGGGCTCCCGGAATGAAGCTCAAGAAGAGGATCCTCGCGGGCGCGCTGCGCTCGCGCCCCGTCGTCGTCGCCCTGGCGCTCGCGCCGGCGGCGGTCTTGCTCGTCGGCGCCTTCGAGCGACGGTGGATGGACGACGATGGGTTCATCAACCTCCGCGTCGTGCGCAATCTCCTGCGCGGCGACGGCCCCGTCTTCAACCTGGACGAGCGCGTCGAAGCCTTCACGAGCCCCTTGTGGCTCGCCGTCGTCGCTGCCCTGGGCGGGCTCGGCCTTCGTCTGGAGTACGCCGCAACATTCGCCGGTATCGCGCTCACCGTCACGGGGCTGCTCGTCGCGCAGAGCGCCGCCTGCCGACTGCAGGGGCCGAGCCACGGGGCGCTGAGCGAGCGACTGCGGGCTGCGCCGCTCCCCCTGGGAGCGGCGATCTTCGCCGTCCTTCCCGCCGGCTGGGACTACGCGTCGTCCGGTCTCGAGACGGGGCTGGCGGTCGCGTGGCTCGGGGCGTGCTCCCTGGTGATGGCCCGTCATGCCGCGCCCCGCGTCGACCGCCCGGCGTCACCGGTCTCGACGTGCGCTCAGGCAGCCCTCGTGGGGCTCGGGCCGCTGATCCGCCCCGAGCTCGCCCTTTACGTCCCGGTCCCCCTCGTCCTCGTGGCGCTGGCGGCCCGCCGGGCGGCCGAGGTCCGCTCACGCTCCGTCGCCGGCGCGGTCGTCCGGGCTCTCGCATGCGCGGCCGTGCTGCCTCTCGCGTACCAGGTCTTCCGCATGGGCTACTACGCTTCCGTCGAGCCCAACACGGCGCTCGCGAAGGAAGCGTTCCTGGCGTATTGGGTCCAGGGACGCTGCTACTTCCACAACTTCTTCGGCACCTACGCGCTCGGCTGGCCGCTCGCCCCCGCGGGCGTCATCTGGGTCGCCATGCTGAGCCGCCACCGGGCCTCCGGCCGCGGAGCCGCCGTCGCCGCGACCCTCGCGCTTCCGCTCGGCGCGCTCGTTCACGTGATCTACATCGTGCGCATGGGCGGTGACTACATGCACGGGCGCATGTTCGTGCCCCCGGTCTTCGCCGCGCTGTCGGCGGTCGCCATGGTTCCGCCCTGGACGTCTCCGACCTTCATGGAGAAGGCCCTGTGCGGCGTTGCGGCGTCCATCGTCTGCGTGTGGCTCGTCGTCTGCGCGGCCAGGCTCCGCGTGGGCGTCGACAACGTCTGCGGCATCGGTGACGAGCGAGGCTGGTATGCGCGCGAAGCCAAGGTCGACCATCCGGTCGCCCTCGAAAGCTACCGGGGCCATACCTTCTACGAAGACTCCCTGACCGCTCTGCAGCTCGTCGACGCCGCCTGTCCGGGCGCGCCACCCGGCGGCGGGTCGGAGGGGGCGTCGAGCTGTCGGCTGGTTCATCTGAGCAAGGACGAACAGGGCACGGTCGCGCCCGCGCGGGCGAGCTTCCCGCTCGTGACGGGGACGGACCCCCGGATCCACGCTGTCCTTTCGGCGGGCGCGATCGGCATGCTCGGCTACCTGTTCCCGTCGAGCGTCCACGTGATCGATCGCCACGGGCTCGCCGACCCGTTGACGGCCAGAGCGGAGATCGGCACCCGCGGGCGCCCCGGGCACGAGAAGAGACTGCCCGTCTGGTGGATGCTCGCCCGCTTCGCCGAGCCCGCTGCCGACGAGGACGCCGCGGTGACGGCCGCGCGGCACGCGCTGAGGTGCGGTCCCCTCGGCGCCTTCGAGCACGCAGTGACCGCGCGGCTCACGTTCGAGGGTTTCGTCGACAATCTCACGCGGGCCTGGGGCTACTCGCAACTTCGCCTGCCCGGCGATGCGTTCGAGGCCGAGACGACCTTCTGCGGAACGCCGGACGCTCCGAACGAGTCCACCGCCGGCAGCGGAGGCACGCCCTTTCACTGGCGGTGTCCGCAGGACCAGCGGGTCTCGGGCCTGCGGGGCACGTTCAGCCCCGCCGAGGGGGCGATCGCCAGCGTCAGGGCCGTGTGCGGCCACGAGGAAGAAGAGCGGGCGCCCGTGGTCGGGCCTTCGTTCGGAGACGGCTCGGACGCGGCTTTCGAGGTCGCCTGCCCGCCCGGCGCGACGGCGGTGGGCATCGCGGGCGCGGCCGACAACCTGGTGCGCTCGCTCGGGCTCACCTGCGCCGGAGCCTCGGGGAGGCAGCGAACGGCGGACGGGGGGGAAGCCAGGGGCCCCTCGTATGACCTCACGTGTCCCCCAGGCACGGCGATGCTGGGCGTCGAGGGTCGCGCGGGGGCGCTCGTCGACGCGATCGGGATCGTCTGCGGACCGTGAAATCGCGAGCGCTGCGCGCTCAAGCGAGCGCCGGCGCGATCACCTGTCCCGCGGGGATCTGCGCCGCGATGACCCCCGGGTCGATCCCGACGGCCGCCAGCATCGTCCGGCCGTACGAGGTGAGCGTGTCGACCGCGGCGATGTCGCCGCTCGCCGTCCCCTGGCCGGTCTTCGAGTCGATCGGCAGGGCCCCGTAGTCCGGGCCCACGGGGGCCACGCCGCCGATGACGCCGCCGCGGAACGGCTTGCCGATGGTGATCGAGACCTGGTGGCTCTGGTTGTGGTTGCGCCCGTCGACGTTGCCCGGACCGAGCGTCCGCCCGAAGACGTTCAGCGACATGAACGTCACCTGATCCGCCAGCCCGGCGGACGCGAGCTGCGCCATCAGCGACGCGATCGTGGCCACGCCGGAGACCGTCTGCGCCGTCTCCGCCGCCAGCCCGACGTCGCGATGGTTGTCGCCCCCGAACGGGATGTGAATGGCGACGACGGGCGTGACCTTCATCTGGAAGAGCGTCACCGCCGCGGTGACCTGAGACGCCGCGCTGTTGTCCTTGATCGACGCGAGCTGTCCGAGCAGAGCCTGACTGATGTCGCGGACCTGCAGCTGCGAGGTGACGAGCGAGTCGACGTACGCCCGCCCCGCCGGGCTCGCGCCGCTCCGGTAGAGCGCGTAGATGTCGTTCAGCGTCTGGTCGCGGAGCGGCTGCAGCTTCGTCAGGGCGCCCGCGGGGCTGGTGAGCGTCGCCCGGAGCGCGAGCGCCGGAATGATCGGCAGCGCCTGGCCCCCGTAAGAGAGCGCCTCCGACGGCGAGCTGGCGCCGACGCTGATGGGCTGCGCCTGCACCGTGCCCAGGCACGGCGCGAGCTGCTTCGCGAGGATCGACGGCAGCATCTCGTTGGCGAGGGTCGAGTCCATCAGCTTGAGGACGTCCGGCTCCTTCGGGTGCACGGGGGTGCCGGTCATCAGGTGCCAGAAGCACGTCCGGTCCAGCACGGCCTGCGGTAGCGCCGCCCACGGCGCGGCCGCAGTGTGCTTCTGCCCCTGGAGCGTGAGGGTCGCCGGCGCCATCGACGGGTCCGGGCTGTGGACGATCTTCGCGTCCTCGTACGTCCCGGGCACGCTGGCGTTGATCGGGTCGCCGTTGCCCGAGGTCAGGAAGACGACGAACTGCGCCTTCGGGTTCGACCCGCACGGCGGTGGCGTCGTCTGGGCCAGCGCGCGCCGCGGGTCGAGCAGGAGCGAGGCGGGCAGGCCTGTCGCCAGGGCGCGGAGCCCGACGCACCCCGCCCCGAAGAGCGTCGAGAGGAGGAGCTGGCGGCGATGGATCATGGCCATTTCCCTCACAGACCGATCGACACGGCCGACGGCGACAGGCAAGCCGCCACGAACGTGGACTCGAGCGAGTCCGTCGCGCTCGCGCCCGACTGCCTGGCCGCCGTGAAGTGCGCGCCGAGCAGCGCCTGCGCCTGGGCGGCGCGCGGATCGGACGCGGTCAGCCCCATGACCGTGTGCACGAAGTCGGCGATGGCGGCGTCCTGCTGCGCGCTCGACCACTGCTTCACGCCGGGGAGCTGCCTGGCCTGCGGGACGTCGATCACGAGGGCCGCCACGGCCTCGCAGACGTTCTCCGTCCCCGCGCGGTAAAAGAGCGTCGGCTGGTTTGGCAGCACGGGCGCGACGGCGCCGCGGCCGTACCCGTCCGACGGCATCCCCGAGACGATCTCCGGGATCGTCGTCTGCGCCTGGGCCCGGGTGAGGGCGTCGAGGCCGCACGCGTCGGCGAAGCCCAGGCGCACGTTCAGCGCCGCGCAGAAGTGGTCGCGTCGCGACACCGCCACGACCTCGCCCTGGTCGGTCGTGGTCTTCGTCGGGCCGGCGTTCGTCGTGAGCGGCGACGACATCAGCGCGCGCACCAGCGTGGTCCACGAGTACCCCGAGCTCTTGAACAGCGCGACGACGCGCTGGAACTCCGGGTCGCCCGTCTCGCAGGGCGCCGAGTTGGCGTAGTAGCAGAGCTTCTGCGCCCAGGCCTGCGCCAGGAGGGGGTGCTGCGCGAGCGCGGCGCCGAGCTCGCCCACGTCGGTCACCGGCTGGACGACGCCCTGGAACGCAAAGAGCCCCTTCTGTCCGGCGAGCGCAGGATCGAGCTGGTCGTGGTAGTTCCACGAGTACGTCGCCGCGAGGATCGACCGCGTCGGGTCGAGCGTCTGGTGACAGGCGACGCAGGCCGGCTGCGAAGCGTGCGCGGCGTCGAGCCCGGGCGTCGTCGTCGGCGCGGTCGTGTCCGTGCCGTCCACCTGCGCCCCCGTCGCCACGATGAGCATCTGGTTGGCCGTCACGCGCGCCTGGTTGCTGGTGTTCGTCTGCCAGTTCGCGAAGAAAGCCGGGGTGGAGAAGAACCCCACGCGAGGCACGGAGAGCACCAGCGTGCTGGTCGACCGGAGGGTCGCCAGGTCGTAGAACGCCGTGGGCGACTCGCCGGACGCGGGCTGGCGGATGGTCACCATCTTCCACGAGTCGAAGTCCGCCGCGGTCAGCTGCGGCGCCGCGACGCTGCCGGAGTACTGGCCGCAGCTCGCGCCCGTCGAGCCCACGCGGGTGGCCAGCGTCCCCAGGATGAGGGACTGCAGGACGTCGCCCGCGGCCGGGTACGTGATCGGGTCCTGCGTGCATCCGGACCCGAGCGCCGCGGTTCCGACGTCCGGGTCGTACCAGTGCATGTAGCTGGCGCTCCTGGGATCGAGCGTCTGGGCGATCGGAATGGGACCCTGGGCGGCCCCGACGGTCAGCGTGAGGCCCTTGCTGGCCGCCTTGAACCTGTCGGTGACCTTGCCGGCGTCGTCCACCTGCCACGCGTCGAGGTAGGCGTACAGCTCCATGAGGGCGGGCGTCATCATGAGCCGCCCGGTCGACATCGTCTCGGTGAACGGGCGACCCTCGGCGATGAGCTCGAGGACCGTGCGCGCGAAGCTCTCTTTCGCGTTCTGGACGAGCAGAGGCGTCGAGCCGGGGTTGACGTCGGCCTGGTGCGGGGACGTCTGGTCGGTGAAGTCGATGATCGATATCTGCGTTTGCTGGAACGCCAGCTCGAAGAACTTCATCATCTTCTGGGCGTACTGAGGGAGCGCCATCCACCCGTCGATGAGGGTCGCGAGCTGAGCGGGGTCGGCCTGGACGGCGCTGATCTCCTGATCGGTCGGCGGCAGGCCGACCAGGATGTTCTTCACCTTGGCGACGTAGACGCCCGGCGGATCTGCCTGGAAGGGCAGGACCGGCGCCGCGGCCTCCGCCGTCGACCCGTCGATGGGCTCGCGCCCGGTCACCCTGGGCGAGGCCGCGTCGGAGCCACCGCACGCGCCGGCCGCGGCGACCGCGAGAGCGGCGACTGCGGACGCGACGGCGGTGCGTAGACGGACTCGGGGCAATCGGGACCTCGGGGCCGGAAGACTACCACCGCTGCTCCGAGCAATCGCCGTGCCGGGTCGTACGTCGGCGTATATCCAGGAGCGGCGAGGACTTACGCGTCGCCCGCCGCACCCCTGGTCAAGACCGCGTCCGGACCTGCGACGTGCCGCGCCGTGCGGCGCCGGTCCGAGAAGCGGAGCAGCAGCGGGTCGCGCTGCAGCAGTGTGGCCAGGACGCCGGTCGACGCCAGCCTCCGCCACGATGACCTGGAGGTCGGAGATGCGCGCGCGTTCGTTGCGCGCCTGCGCAAGGTGCACGGCTCCGCCAGGCCCAGCCGTACGGGTGCTTTCTCGCTGACGAGACCCCAGGCTCCCGCGCACCAGCGAAGAGACCGGGGGTGTCGAGTCGATCCACTCGGCCGCAAGGGCCGCTGGCACGCACCGTGCTCAGAGAGACACGAGACGCCCCCGTTCGGGGCGTTCTTTCGAACCGCGTTCTCAGAAAGCGAGGAATCCCATGGGCGAGATCATCGATAAGGCAAAAGGCAAAATCAAGCAGGTCGCCGGAGCGCTGACCGGCGACAACAAGCTCAAAGTCGAGGGCAAGGTCGACGAGCTCAAGGGCAAGGCCAAGGGGGCCGTGGAAGAGGTCAAGCAGGCGGTCAAAGACGCCGCAAAGAAGTAGCCAGGGAGACCGACATGACGTTCATCGGATGGATCGTACTGGGCCTGATCTCGGGCTTCATCGCGAGCAAGCTCGTGAACAAGACCGGCGAGGGCGCGGCGCTCGACATCATTCTCGGGATCGTCGGCGCGGTCGTCGGCGGGTTCGTGTTCAACCTGCTGGGCGCGTACGGGGTGACCGGCTTCAACATCTGGAGCATGTTCGTCGCAGTCATCGGCGCGATGCTCGTGCTCGGCGTGAAGCACGCCGTCATGGGACGGGGGTCGCACGCCTAGCGCGGGGCCAGGGGCAGCGAGGCGACCATCCTGAACCGATCCTCGATCGAGCAGGCTAAGGAAGCAGAAGAGAGCCGCCAAGACGCCACGAGCGCCAAGGCCGGCAGTGGCGCTGAACCCAACATTCCTGGCGGGCTTGGCGTCTTGGCGGCTCTCCGTCTCTTGTTCAGCGATCCGCGTCGATCCGAAGGACATGAGGCCTGCCCGCCGAGGCGTTCGTCGCGAAGCCGGAGGTGGTGGTGCGGTGACCGTTTGCTTGCCGCGTCGCCCGCGCCCATGCTCTAGCTGAGAGAATCCCTTTGACGGGCCGCCGCATTCCCCCCCGCGTACTGACCTTCGCCCCGCTCGTCCTGACGCTGGCGACGTGCCTGAACGCGCGCCCGCCTGCGACTCCGGACATTTCGAGCGCCCCGGTCGCCAGCTCCCCGCCGGCGCCCCCGCCGATGGCCGACGCGGGCGGCGCCCTGGCGCAGGATGCCCCCCCGGAGCCGGTGAAGGAGCTGCCGCGAGGGGGACGGACCATCTTTCCGGAGCACCGGCTCGTAGGATTCTGCGGCACCCCCGGCGCCCCGGCGCTCGGCGAGCTCCAGGGCAACTTGCCGGCCAAGGCGAAGGCGCTCGAGACCCGCGCGGCGCAGTTCGCGGACGGTCGCAAGATCCTCCCCGTGTTCGAGCTCATCGCCGTCGTGGTGCAGGGCTACCCCGGCTCCGACGGGAAGTACCGTCGGCGCGTGGTCGACTCGATCGTCGACGACTACCTGCGTGCCGCGCGGCGGTCGAAGGCCCTCCTGCTGATCAACATCCAGCCGGGGCAGTCGGACTTCCTGAGCGAGGTGAAGACCTTCGAGCCGTACCTGCGCGAGCCCGACGTCGGCGTCGCGCTGGATCCCGAGTGGGCGATGAAGGCCAAGCAGCGACCCGGCGCGTTCTGGGGGCAGACGACGGGCGGCGCCATCAACGACGTCGCGGCGTACCTCTCGGACATCGTGAAGGAGGGGGACCTGCCCGAGAAGGTGCTCGTCTTCCACGAGGTGGTGCGCTCGGTCGTCAAGGACGAGTCGACGGTCAGGCCGTACCCGGGCATCGTCGTCGTCAAGAGCGTCGACGGGCTCGGACCGGTGGGCTCCAAGATCGCGACGTACGGCAACCTGATGGAGACGATGTCGGCCGGCGTGCACCCGGGCTTCAAGCTGTTCTTCGACGAGGACACGCGCAACGGCAGCCACCTGATGAGCGCGAAGCAGGTCCTCGCGCTGTCTCCCAAGCCGGAATACGTGATGTACGAGTGAGAGAGGGTTGGTGGCCGTCCCGGCTACTTCATCCATCCGTTGGTGGGGTCTCCGCCGTGGCCTCACGCGGCTCTCTCGGCGATGAGCTCCTCCCGCGAGCGGACCACGTCCCGTGGGGGTGACGCGGGCAAGCGCCTTCGCATACGATCGAGTCTTCCTTGAGCCGTCGCGGAGCCTTCATGAAGCGTGCCTTCGTCCTGTTCGCCGCGTGCACCCTCTCGCGCAGCGCCTCCGCGCAGGACGCGGCGCCACCCCAATCGCTCACCCCCCTGCCGCCGACCGCGACCCTGACTGCAACCCCGACCTCGCCCCCGACTTCGACCCAGACCTTCGCCCCGACCCTCACCCCCCCCGAATCCCACGACGAAGTCGCTCCGCAGAAATCCCCCTGGCGCGTACGCTACGACGCCGCCCGCGAAGAGCTCCTCCGCGGCGACTTCTCCGCCGCGTACAGCGACTTCGAAGGCCTCGCGCGGGCCGCCGGCAACGACGTCGACGAGGCGCTCGCGCAGGAGGACGCCGACCTGGCCGGCGAGTGGATGCGCCGGGATCTCGCGTTCGTGCGGCGCATCGATCTCGGCGAGAGCCATCTCACGCCGAAGGCCCTCGATGAGCGCACCGGCGACGAGCTCGCTTCGCTCTATGCGAGCGGCGTTCTCTACGGAATCGGGACGGGGTCCTGGCTCGCCGAGCTCGCGACTTATGGCAACCATTCGTCGAACGACTCAGGGACCACGCTCGGGCTCCCGGTCCTGATGATCGGTGTCACCGAGGTCGGGATCGCCGCGGCCGACACGCAGACCCACGTCTTCCGGTACGGCGGCGCCCAATCGATCGTCTCGGGCCTGTACGTCGGCTTCGAAGAGGGCCTCTTCTGGACGCTCTACAACCAGAACCTCGACGCGCAGAGCCGGATGACGGCGCCCGCCGCTGCAACGTTCATCTGGGGCATGTCGACCGCAGGCGCCGTCGCGGGAGGGGTGCTCGGCCACTATCATCCCACCACGCCAGGGCGGGCGTCGTTCGTGGGCTCGACCGCCCTGTGGTCCGCCGTCCTCGTGGGGTCGGTCGTCGGCGCCGCGCAACCCACTCACGGCGGCAGCGACAGCGCGCCGTTTCTCGGGGCCGGCATCGCGCTCAACGTGGGCCTCGGCGCGGGGTTGCTCCTCACGGAGAGCGTCTCTCCCATGGTCGCGCGCGTGCGCTTGCTCGATCTCGGAGGGGCCACGGGGTACCTCGTCGGCGCCGGGCTGTACGCCGCCGGCACCAGAGAGCCGACAGCCGCCGGAGCCTTCGGCGTCGGCGCGTTCGGGTGCGCGCTCGGCCTCACCGGAATGTGGTTGGCGACGCGCAGGATGGACGACGACCGGCGCGAAGTGCAGTCCGCGCCACCGACGGCGCTCGAGAGCATCACGCCGACGATCCTGCCCCTCGATCGCGGCGCGGCCATCGGCGTCCGCGGCGTCCTCTTCTGAGCGTTGCCGCCGCGCGGCCTACTGGCAGGCCAGGTTGCGCACCTCGGTGTGGAGCGCCTGCCCGGTCGTGCAGTTCGCCTGCGCGGCGATGTCCCCGGCGGACACCCTGGGACTTACAGCGCGACGCCGGCTGCGCGGCCGCAGATCGTCCCCGATAGCTGGTTGCCGTCCTGCCCGAGCTGCACGGGGCACGTACCCGCCGGCGCTGCGTCCGGCCCACCGGCATCCTGGACGCCATCGGCCTGGTACGGGATGGGCGGGCTGTAGACGGTGCCCGCGAACGTCATGGCGTCGCTGGCGATGGTCAGCACGGTGGTGTTGCCCGGCTGCACGGCGATGATTCCGTGCTCGGTCACCGTGCCGGTCAGGATGGTGTCGTAGTTCTGGGTCGGATCGGTGTCGACCGAGATGTAGTGGCAGCCGTCGAGCACGTACGTCAGGTCCACCGACGTCGTGCCCACGCTCGCGTTCGACGTGACGTTGCCCTTGACGCTCGCGGTGCCGCCGAGAAAGCACCCGTAGCTCGGAAAGTCCTTTGCGCCCACGGCCGTACTCTGCACGGTCCCGTTGAAGACCTCCTTCAGCGTTATGCGCAGCGCGCGCATCGCCACCTGGTCCAGGCACGTCTGGTCGCACGCGGGGGCCGACGGGCTGGGCCCCCCCGCTCCGCCGCATCCGGGCCCCACCGCGAGAGCGGCTCCGCCGAGGAGCCCCAGCAGCCCAATGATCGCCTTGTTCATCAGAAGCCTCCCTCGATCCCTAGGCTCGGAATGGTGACGGGGCCAATCTTGGTCTCCTGGCAGCCCTGCAGCGTGCAGCTCGTTCCGACCGACTCCTTGGTCAGCGTGGCGTTCAGCCACTCGGCCACGAACGAGAGCCAGACCTTCGGATCGAGCTGCCAGCGCTTCTCCAGGCGCAGATCCACCCGGAAGAACGGCGCCAGGCGCGTCGACGACGGGTCGGTGGGGTCGGGCGCCTTGGGAATGCCCGTGTAGAACGTGACCCGCGTCCCCGCCCGCCAGTTGCGCCCCAGGTCGTACGCGACCGCGGCGTTGAGCACGTGCGTCCGGTCGAACGAGGCGATGAAGTCCGCGCCATTTGCGGTTCGGGTGGAGCGCGACAGCGTGTACGAGAGAAACCCGCCGAGGCGGCTGGTCAGCCTGCGCTTGACGTACAGCTCGAAGCCGTAGGCAGACCCCGTCGCGCGCGTGGCGAAGGCCTGCGCCTGCTGGACGTCGCCGGGGCTCTGGGCGCCCTGCCCTCCGCCGCCCGCCCGGTCCCCGCCGGCGAATCCGGGGGTGAATCGCTGGCCGCACCTGCCGCTCCTGACCGGCTGTGCCCCGGGGTCTCCGGAGATCGAGTCGGCCGGGAACTGCCCGGGCTGGCAGCCGCTCACGTCGGGCGGCGTCACGCTCAGCGCGTCGCTCAGGTTGAAGAAGGCGTTGTGGAAGACCGTGGCGGTGGCGACGGTCCCCGCTCCGAGATCGAGCTCGGCCCCGAAGCTCTCCTGGAGCGCTCGCTGCAGCCCGCCCTTCAGGCCCCCGGGCTGGAAGCCCGGCACGGGGATCACGAACGACGGCGCCTGGTGGGCGATCCCGAGCGCCGACAGGAGGCGCGCGTCCTTCGTGAGGACGGTCTTCGCGGCGAGGCGGGGATCGACGGCGACGGCCGCGACGCCCTCCGACCCGAACAGGTCGACGCGCGCCCCGGGCGTGATCTCGAGCCGCGGTCCGGCCTCGAGCACCACGTCGGCGTGCGCGCCCACCGCGACGTCGGAGCGCGACGGGAAATAGCTCACGAGGCTGGCGGTCGCCGGTCCGAGGTCCGCAGCCGGCAGGACGATGTCGTAGGTGTCCACCTGCGCGTCGGTCCCGACGCGCACCTGCGCCTCGGGGGACAGGCGGTAGGTGAGCTCGTCTCGCGCGCGCACGATGCGGTCGCGCAGAGTGCGCCCCGCGTCGAGCTGCGTGCGATCCAGCCCGCCGGTCACGGCGACGCGGATCGCGGCGTCGGCGTCGATGCGGTGGTCGTACCGCAGGTCGAGCCGGTAGAAATCGGCGCCGAACACGGTCGTGGTGCCGGTGGGCGTCTTCTGGCCCAGGAAGTCGGACGCCCCGAAGGTGAACGCGCTCACCTGGTCGCGCGGCGTCAGGTCGTACGTGACCCGGGCTTGGTAGTCCCAGTAGTCGAGGGCGACGTTCGAGTTGAGGAGGGTCAGCAGCAGCGCGGTGTACGAGTACCGGCCGCCGGCGAGTGCCGTGCCGCGCCCGTCGGCGAACGGCACCTCGACGAGCGCGCCGGCGTCGAAGAGGCGCACGTTGTACTCGCCGTGCAGCTCGCGCTCCGGCACGACGGTCTCGCCCGACACGATGCCGCCGCTGTAGCGGCCGAAGCTCGCGGGGTAGCCGCCCGGGTACAGATCGACCCGCTCGATGAGGCCGGGGTGCACCACCGAGGGCCCGGCGCCCACGTGGAAGAGGTACGGCACCGGGATCCCGTCGAGGAAGTAGCCGACGTTGCCCGGGGGCGCGCCGCGGATGAAGAAGAACGGGAGGCCGGTGACGATGGGGGTGACCCCGGGCATCACCTCGATGGCGCGGAAGGGATCGCCGAAGACGCCGGGGATCTGGCGAACCTCGGTCCGGGAGAGGGTGACCGTGCGCGAGGGCTCGCCGCGGGCGCCGCGCACCGTGACTTCCTCGATCGCGGGCGCGGGCGCGGGCGCGGGCGCGGGCGCGGGCGCAGACGCTGGCGCTGGCGCAGGCGCAGGCGCAGGCGCGTGGAAGACGACCTGGAGGCGGATCCTCGCGGCGACTGGCTTGCCGCCGCGGGTCGCGGGCTCGAAGCGCCACAGGACGGCGGCTTCGGCGGCCGCGTGCGAAAAGGGCTCCTGCGCGCCGGTCGGAGTCGCCGCCCGGACGCTGCCGTCCTCGTTCACGGTGACGAGCAGCTCGACGACCGCGTCGCCCGACGCGCCTTCGGGATACGCGACGTCGGGCTTCGTGAGGAGGACGGGCGGGACCAGGTACGCCGAGGGGGGAGGTGGCGGTGCGTCGGGCGCCTGGAGGGTCGGCGCGGGCGCGTCCTCGGCCCGGAGCGGCGGCGCGACCAGGCACGCGACCAGGATCGCGGCGAGGGTCCAGGCGCGGCGTCTCACCTCACCGTTGTACTGCGTCCGGCACGGGGCCGGCGCCCGCTTTATACTCGTGACCGTGGAGCCGGCTCGCAAGCTCGCTACGTGGGACGATCTCCTGGCGCTGGACGAGGACGTGCGCGCGGAAGTCATCGGGGGCGCGGTGGTCACGCCCCCCTCGCCGCTCCCCAGGCACGCGCGGGCCCAGGGCGCGCTCAGGCGCTTCGTCGGCGGGGCGTTCGACGACGATCACGGCCGGGGCGGCCCGGGCGGCTGGTGGATCCTCATCGAGGTCGACGTGCGCCTCGACGCTCACGACATCGTGCGCCCCGATCTCGCCGGCTGGCATCGGGACCGGCTGCCGACACCCTGGGACCTGCGCCCCATCGACGTCGCGCCCGACTGGATCTGCGAGGTCGTCTCGCGCTCCAACGCAGCGCACGATCGCGTCCGCAAGCGCGAGCTCTACGCGCGCGCCAGCGTTTCCTTCTGCTGGCCGGTCGACCCCGACGCGCGGACCGTCGAGGCGTTGCGGCTCGACCCGTCCACGGGAGGGTGGATCGAGGTCGGCGCGTACGACGACACGGCGGTGGCGCGCATCGCGCCGTTCGAGGCGATCGAGGCGATCGAGATCGAGGTGGGTCGGCTCTTTCCGCCGGTCGCCGACGAAGGGAACCGCGAGTAGCGGGCTGGGGACCGCCGCGCCCCTCTCACCGGCGCGGCGGCCCCCTTCCCTCGTCGTCACCGCCGGCTACGCGGTATGCGGCGTCACACCGGCGGTCGCGCCGGGACAGTTCGTCCCGGCGGTCGGGCTGGCGGGCGTCGCCGTGATGGGCTTCGTCGCAATGACGGGAGTCACGGTGATGCCTGTCACATCACCCTTGATTCCCTTCTCTTGCTTCGGGCTCATCGTGTTCCGCGCAGCGCGAGTTGCCGACTGCCTTCACTCCCTTAAGCTCGCGTGGACCCCCGATTTGCCGCGGAGGGGACCCACTATTTTCGCGATGCGAGGGATATCGAGAGGTTACGGCGCAAGAATTTCGACGAGAGCCGCACGCCTGGGCCCGATGGCGCCCTCGCTGTCACGGACGGCGGCGTCACTCGCCGCGAGACGGGTGCTCATCGACGGCATGCGGACGCGCCTCGAAGCGATGGGTGCCCGCATGCGACGCAAGCGCGCGCCCTTCGACGCGAAGCGTGCCCGCATGCAGGGTAAGCACGCGCGCTTCGAACCGACGGGCGCTCCCGAGCTGCGCGCGCGGGGCGGGCTCCAGCCGAAGCGTCGGTCCTGAGCTCTCGTCCGCCCTCCCTGTCCCCGGTCACTCGCGCGCCTGTCGCGGACGGCGCCACGCTCGTCAACCGAGCGAAACCCCTGGCGGCGCTCCGGCACGGCCCTGGATCTGTCCTCCGGGGCCGTGTCCGCCCTCGCCCCCGCCTACCGCCCGCGCCGCCCGACCGAGACCGTGCTCTACGGCATCGTACGCGAGCACCTCGAGACGTTCCTCGCGCACGCCCGCGAGAGTTACGACGCTCCTCTGCCCCGCTATGTAGAGGAGGAGCTCCGCGGCTACCTCCGGTGCGGCGTGTTCGCCCACGGCTTCGTGCGCGCGCACTGCGACGCCTGCGGGCACGACCTGCTCGTGGCCTTCTCGTGCAAGGGTCGAGGCGTCTGCCCGAGCTGCGCGGGCCGCCGCATGGCCAACACCGCCGCGCACCTGGTCGACCGCGTGCTGCCGGCGGTGCCCGTACGCCAGTGGGTGCTGTCGCTGCCGTTCGAGCTGCGCGCTCTCGCTGCCTTCCGCGCCGACGTCCTCGCGGCCCTGGTGCGCATCTTCGTCGAGGTCGTCTCGGGGCGCTACCGGACGCAGGCCCGCAAGCAGGCACTGGGCGACGCGCCGACCGGCGCAGTGACGTTTGTGCATTATGCCGAGTCCAATATTATGTGGAGTTGAGCGGCCGGCGATCTCACCGCGGGAGGCTTTCCCTCGTAGGGAAGGGGCGCTCACTCCGCGTTCGTACTTGCTGCGCTCCGCATAATCGTGGGTCTCCTCGCCGGCTCGCCTCTTCGGCGAGCCCAAGGAGATTCCATGTCCAGCACTTGCCTCCAAACACCCATCACGCCACGTCACTCCTGTTCCGGGGAGTTCGGCCTTTACCTCGACGCTTTCGCTGCGGCGGTTGGCGAAGCCGGCTACAAGCCTCGCACCATCCGCGCATTCGTGGGTGGGTTGACGCACCTCTGCTGCTGGTCAGAGCAGGTTGGCCTTGTCGTCGCGTCATTCGACGAGAGCACCCTTCGCCGGTTCGAGCGCCACATCTCCCGGTGCAAGTGCCCGAGAAGGTGGAGGGGGAGGAAGTGCCTGTCGCGGAGTGCCTCCCGGGGCGCCGAGCTGTTCCTCGCCCACCTTCGCGGCTGCGGCGTCATCGCGCCAGCCCAGGCGGATCCGGCGCCGCGCTTCGGAGAGGCGACGGACCATTTTTGCCTGTGGATGGCGCGTCATCGCGGCGTCGCCGCCGCGACTCTCCAGGGGTACCAGCACTACCTGCGCCCGTTCCTTGCCGCGCTCGGTGAAGATCCTGCAGCGTACCAGCCTGCCCGCATCAGCGCGTTTGTCATCCAGCATCTGGCAAGGACGGGACGCTCCGACGTGAAGTGCTCGGTCACGGTGATTCGCGCCTACCTGCGGTTTCTCGTCGCAGAGGGGCGCGTCCCCGCGGGGCTGGTGCATTGCGTGCCGACGGTGCCGCAGCGACGCCTGTCCTCTCTTCCGCGGTACCTTGAGGCCGCCGACGTCGGGCGCGTCATCGCCTCCTGCGACGCGTCGACAAGCAAGGGGCTGCGCGACAGGGCCGTCCTCCTGCTCCTTGCCCGGCTCGGGATCCGGTCCGGCGACATCATCGCGATGACGGTCACCGATGTCGACTGGAAGCGCGGCACTCTTCGGGTACGCGGCAAGAGCCGCCGGGAGGTGCTGCTGCCCCTTCCGCAGGACGTCGGAGACGCCCTGCTGGCGTACCTGGACGGGGGGCGCCCTCGTTCGACCACCGACCGGATGTTCCTCACGGTACGCGCTCCCACCCGGCCCTTCACCAATCCGTCAACAATCTCGGAGATCGTCGCGGTCGCGCTGCAACGAGCTGGCATCCACGACGCGCCCTCGCGCGGCGCCCATCTGCTGCGACACTCGGCAGCGACGGCGATGCTGCGGGGCGGCAGTTCCCTCGAAGCCATCGGCGCGGTGCTTCGCCACCAGTCGCCGGACACGACGGCTCTCTACGCGAAGGTGGATCTCGGGATGCTTGGGCGGGTGACCCAGCCCTGGCCGGGCGGTGCGTCATGCTGAGCGCCGCAGTCGAGCGGTACATCGCGCTTCATCGCGCAACCGGCTACCGCTTCACGAGTGAAAGTAGTCTGCTTCGCCTCTTCGCCCGCCACGCCACGCACCGAGGCGACGAGTTTGTGCGCAGCCAGACGGCGCTCGAATGGGCGGCGGAGGCATACAGCAGCGCCGGCGCCCGTCGGCAGCGCCTCCACGTCGTGCGCCGTTTCGCGCGGCGGATGTGCGCCGAGGATCCGCGCCACGAAATGCCCCCGCCGGATGCCTTCGGGCCGGTGCCACCGCGGCGCACCCCTTACATCTTCGCCCCCGGCACGATTTGCAGCCTTATCGACGGCGCCGCTGCGCTCGGCCCGATCGGTTCACTGCGACCCAGGACCTACGCCACGCTGCTGGGCCTGCTCGCCTGCACCGGCCTGCGCATCTCCGAGGCGCTCGCGCTGCAGCTTCAGGACATCACCGACGCCGGCCTCGTCATTCGCTTCTCGAAGTTTCGCAAGAGCCGCCTCGTCCCGCTGCACGACACCACCCGCCGTGCGCTCCACGCGTACCTCGACGCCCGAAAGCGGTACGCAGGCACCGACGCCGCCGTGTTCCTGTCCGAGCACCGCACACGACTGCCGTACTCCACGGTCAACGCTATCTTCCTGTCCCTCATCCGGGCCATTGGCATCCATCCGGGGCCGGGCAAGCAGGGCCCGCGAATTCACGACCTGCGTCACACCTTCGCCGTCCGCTCGCTCGAGCAGTGCGCCGGCGACCGCCAGGATGTCGCCCGCCACATGCTCGCGCTGAGCACCTATCTCGGACACGCGCGTCTCGCTCACACCTACTGGTACCTGCAGGCGACGCCGCAGCTTCTCGCCGACGTCGCCGCGCAGAGCGAGTCGCTGGCCACACGAGGTGCCCGATGACGCCGCTGGCTCCCCACCTAACGGCCTTCCTCGGCGAGCGTCTTCCTCGCGAGCGCCGCGCCAGCATCCACACCTGCGATGCTTACGCGTACGCCTTTCGCCTGCTGCTCTCGTTCGCATCGACGCGCCTCGGTATCCGGCCGTCGGCGTTGATGCTCGAGCAGCTCGACGTACCCTTGGTCCTCGCGTTTCTCGAGGATCTCGAAAGGACACGCGCCAACTCGCCGCGCACGCGCAATGCCCGTCTTGCTGCAGTCAAGTCCTTCGCCCGCTTCGTCGAGTACCGCGTCCCTTCCTGCCTCCAGCAGGTCCACAGCCTCCTCGCCATCCCGTCGAAGAAGACCGACGAGACGCTGGTGGGCTTCCTCACCCGCGACGAGATGCAGGCGGTGCTCGACGCCCCCGATCCGCGGCGCCGCGACGGCTTGCGCGACCGTGCCATGCTTCATCTCGCATTCGCCGGCGGCCTGCGCGTCTCCGAGCTCGTGGGCCTGCGCGTGGACGATTTGCTGCTTCAGCCCCAGGCGGCAGTCCATGTCCGCGGCAAGGGGCGCCGCGAGCGTGTGCTCCCGCTCTGGAAGACGACAGCCTTGGCATTGCGGGCCTGGCTGGCATTGCGCGGCACCGCGCCATGCCCTGAGCTGTTCCTCAACGCACGCGGCGGGCCGCTGTCGCGCGACGGCTTCGAGCACATTCTCGCGAAGCACGTGGCGACGGCCGTCGCGACGATGCCGTCGCTCTCAAAGAAACGCGTGTCCCCGCACGTCCTGCGGCACACCTGCGCGATGCTCACGCTCGAAGCCACACACGACATCCGCAAGGTCGCTCTATGGCTGGGTCACGCCACCGTGCAGACCACCGAGATCTACGTCCGCGCCGACCCCACCGCGAAACTCGAAGCCATCGAATCCGCGCTGCCGCCCACCCTTCGCCGCGGGCGCTTCCTCGCCCCCGACAAGTTGCTCGCGTCGCTGCGCGCCACTCGGAACGACCCATGATTATGCGGAGCAGAAGTGCCGTGCCTCCTCGGAAGACCCGCGCGCCGGCCGCTCAACTCCACATAATATTGGACTCGGCATAATGAACGTTATGCCGAGCTCGGCATAATGTGCAGCGCTTCGGCTCGAGCGTGAACCTCAACGTCCACTTCCACGTCGTCTTCCTGGACGGCGTTTTCGCCCGCGACGCGCAGCAGCGCGCGCTCTTCCACCCCGCGCCCCCGCCTTCGCGCGAGGAGCTCGAGAAGGTCGTCCGCCAGGTGCACCGGCGCGTGCTCGCGTGGCTCGCCCGCAAGGGACACCTCGACGGGTCGTCCGGCGGAGACGCGTCGCAGGAGCCGCGCCCGCAGACGGGCCTCGACGCCTGCGCCGCCCTCGCGATGCAGCGCGGCGCCGTGCACGCGCTGCGCGACGACCCCGACGCCGGCGAGACGGGCACGCCCGCGCCGGTCGACGCTCCGCCGAGAGAGCAGGACGCGGTCGATCACGCGGGCTATAACCTGCACGCGAGCGTCGCCATCGCGGCCGACGACGATCTCGGTCGCGAGCGACTCTGCCGCTACGGAGCGCGCCCCCCGCTCGCGCTCGACCGCCTGCGCCGCCTGCCCGGCGGTCGCGTCGCGTACCGGATCAAGAAGCTGCGCGACGGACGCGCCAAGCACCGCGTGATGGCACCCCTGGAGCTCCTCGCGCGCCTCGCCGCCCTCGTGCCCCCGCCGCGATACCCTCTCGTGCGTTACCACGGCGTGCTCGGACCCCGCAGCGCGTGGCGACGCGCGGTCGTACCACGGCCGCGGGCAACGACCACGTGCCCGGCGAGCGCGCCGGGCCGGTCCGCCACCTCGCGAGACGCGAGCCAGCCCGACGTGTCACGGCGCCCTTCACCCACTTCGCCCGGCGCCGGTCCATCGCCGAAGCAGGGAGAGACGCGAAGCACGCCCGCAGCCCTCCCGCCCGCTTCCACGAGCACGACACCGTCCGGGGAGACTGTCCGCCGTTCTCCACCGGAGTTCTTCCCGGCAGGAGTCGTGCTTCTCAGCGCCAGCATCCTGAGCGTCCGCCACTGGGCTCGTCTGCTCGGCGGGGCCCTCTACGCCGCCTCCCCGCGCGTGGACTGGGCCTCGCTCCTGCGCCGCTCCTTCGACGTCGATGTTCTCCAATGCGCGAGCTGCGGTGGCCGCCTGCGCGTTCTCGGCGAAGTCACCGAGCCGGCCGCGGTGCGCCTCGTGCTCGACCGCCTTGGCGTACCCACCGAGGCGCCCGCCGCGGCGCGCGCGCGCGACCCGACCGAGCTCCTGGGCGACGCCCACCTTACCTGACTGCCAGACCCGCCGGGCGCGCGCGCGGCGCGGGCAGGGCCTGCCTTGGACGCGGTCAAATGGACCACGTTTTCAGTCCGAGCGGAAGCCGCGAAGGTCCTCTAACGTCTTTTCCGTCAACTCGACGTGCCTTGCTCGACCGCGGTACCAAGCGCTACCTACTCCCCCAAATCGACCGCCTCGGCATCGAGATCAAGGCGCGTGGACTCCAGCAGCTCTACGACAGTTACTCCAGCGCGATCACCGGCGCGGACGACGAGACCGCGCGCAAGCTCGAACGCGCCTCGGAGCGCTGGCTCCAGGAGATGCTCGCGACCGATCCGAAGAAGAGGGCCTTCGAGAAGTCGCAGGGCGGGACGAGGGAGGTGCGGGTCGACGACTCGCTCACGAAGGACAACCGACTCGCGCGCGCCCTCCTCGCGGAGTTCGCCTCGCAGCGCGTGAAGCGCGTCCCGCCGGCCCTCACAGTTGCGGCGCGGATCTATACCGACTTGCTGGTCCCCGCGTACCAAGCGATCGTCGGCCAATCGAGCTGGGACCTGACGAGCCCGGAGTTCAACGCGTCGCTCGGCCGGCTCCCTGACCCGCTCGCGGTCCTTGGCGATTGGGTGACGCGGAACCTGCCTGGAGGGCGGCCCGATTCGAACAACATCTCGCCGCTCGTCCTCGCGAAGCGAGGCGGTGCCGACGGGCCTCCCGGTTGGACGCTCCTCGGCCCCCGGGACACCGCGCTCGGAGGTCGCGTCCGGGTGCTGGCCAACCCAGCGATGAACCGCGTGACGAACGAACGCACCGCGGCGCGGGTGTCGTGATGGGCTCCCCTGAAGTGAAGCGGTTCGGCTCCTCCGGGCACCGTCCCGCCGGTGAGGTCATGCCGCCCGATCACCCTCTCTACAGCACGGCCACCGCGCGGGTCGCCGAGGTCGCGCAAGACGCGCGCGCGAAGGCGCAGAAGGGCTTCGCGGCGCGCACGGCAAAGCTCTTGGCGGAGAAGGACCCGGAGAAGCGGGCCGCCCTGGAGAAGGCGATGCGGAGCGACGACGCGCGCGACGCCGAGAAGCAGCGCAAGGCTAAGGAGGAAGCGGCGGCGAAGAACCAGCGGGACGCCGCCGTCGTGGGGATCTCGCGGGCGCGAGCAAGTAGCCGATGATCACGCGCAGCCGCGCACTCCGGATTCAAGATGCTGGCTTGTCAGCGACGCAAGCTCGCAGGAATGCCTTCCCAAACTCGGTGGTGCTTAGCGCGCCCGGGGTGAGCTTCAGCTTCTGTCCGGGCTGCAAGGACATCCGCACCTTTTGCGCCAATGGTTTCTCCTCCAACGCTGCATAGGTCTCTTCCATCCCGTAGAGGCTCGATTGAAACTGCACCGTTAGGAGACCGAGCCGATCGATATTTACGAGATATTCTTCAAGACGCGACGGGTTCACAAGGGGGGCTGAGTCGATATCGGCGACGGTTCCGCACATCTCGTACGCTCCGGTTGTCATCACGTCAATGCGTCCGCACGCGACGGCGCTATCACGTCGAGCTTCGAAAATCTTAAGGAGGCGCGCCTCATCAGCGGTGAGCTGCTTGATGATCTCCACGAAGCTCGGGTGCGCGTCAGCGCGAGTGTCCGAGTTCATCGCGGTGGCTAGGAGCCGCGCGAACATCTCTCGGAGGGGCGGCTCGCCTTCCGCGAACGGATACGCGAGCAGCAGAGGCCCCGACACGTTGACGGGAGGTTCAACGACCTTCGCCGGTGGAACGTCCGCTAGCAGCTCCCGCAGCTTGGCGTCGAGACTGTCGAACGCGAGGTTGACCCCGAGCAAGATCGACTTGACCGGGCGCAGCGCGGTGTTGAGTAAGCTGAGCGGGGCGGCCGCCAACCTGCCCGCTTCCCGAGCGGCGGGCTGGACGGCGTCCTGGTAGATCGGGACCTCTTTGACGATCACGGCGATCGCCTCCACGGTCTCCTTCACCATCCCAGGCTTGGCATCATCCGACATGCCATGGATGATGCGGGAACGGAGCCTAGGAATTCAACCCCGTCATCGATCGAGCGTGCCGGCAGAACCCCACGGGCGCGCTGCCGGCATGAGTTAGTAGAACGCTCACGCCTCGCCCCTGCGCCCACCAACGACCGCGACTACGCGGCCGGTGCGACGCCCTTGACTGGGCTCTGATCAGAGCGGACCGACGAGGAGGCGGAGGCAGGGCGGGCCAGGCCGTGCTAGTTTTGAACTCATGGACGCCCAGCCGGATTTCTATCCCGAGCGAGGTCTTCCCCCGCTGCGTCCGAAGCGCGTATCGGCGCGGAAGGCGCAGGCGGCAGGATCAGCAGGGGAAGCCGCGGAGGCCGAGGACCCGATCGCCAAGGCGGCGAGCGAGGTCGTCGGACGCATCGATGCGATCATTCGCCCGGAGATCGAAACCGCGAGCAGCCCGGCCGACCTCGACTACCGGGTCGATCGCCTGCTCTTCAACGACGAGCTGACGAAGAGCTTCCTTCAGTTGGCGGGGGTTGTCGCGGGCAATCTCATGCGTGAGACCGCGCGCGGTACCGCTGTCGAATGGCGCGAGAGCATTGCTCCGCTCGTCGGGCGCGAGTTGGCAGAGAAGATCTCCGTCCTCCTACGAGAGACCGAGCGAGCGACACGAACCTTCTTCGCGGCGCTCGTATCGCTTCAGGCTCAAGGACACACGGTAGCGGCTCCGGAAGAAGTGCCGCCGGAGACGGGCGCCTTCCCTTCACTCTACATGGCCACACCCTACTTCCCGCCCGAACTGAAGCGTGCGCTGGCAGGGCGAGACATGGGGGCGATCCTTTACGTTGGGATCGCCAACGCCATGGATTGGAGGCTCCCCGCGCCTCGGACGGTTGAACTCTGCGAGCGTTTCATCGACAACCAGGCGCGTTGGCTCGACTTCCTGTCCTGTCTGCCGGGCGTAAGCGTTGCGAGCGAGGTCTTGCCGGGCAAACGGGTGAACTGGGAGGAGGCGTTTCAACGTACCCAGATGGCCCACCACTTTTTCGCGCGGACGGTCCACGAGATGGAACGGACCGGCGAACGGATTCATTTCCTCGTTCCGCGAGAGCGATGAACGCGGGGGGCAACAAACCCCCGCTCCCGACTACGCGCGCGGGGACCGTCATCCACGTCGGGGACATTTTCTGGGTAGACTATCCTGCTCCCCGGGGCCGGCATATGTCCGTAGTGCTCGCCGTTCAAGGCGACTACTTGGCCGTCGTTTACGGTCAATCGCAGGCGGGCAAGGGCATGCACCACCGCATCCAACCGAGGACGGCGGAAGCGATCCCGTTCGGGCCGTGCATCGTCAATGACACCCACTTCCGAGTGGACTGCGCCGTTGTCGTCCATAGGACGTATTTCGATACCTACATTGGGCGTTCCGTCGTCGTCACGCAGACCGAGCTGACGAAGGTTTTCCAAGGCGCCGCTGCCCTCGGACTAAAGGCGTGGATCGGGCCGCCGCCGCCTTCCCCTCCATAGGTCCTCTCTCTACCGGCGCTTGGCCCGTTCGGCACTGATGCTTACGACTTCGGCGCCGCCCCGGTCCAGCAAGCTGAGCGCCTCCCCAAGCAGGTCGCGGACGCGCCCATCATCGACGCCGATCAACGCCGCCGCCGCTCGCGTCAAAGCGACCGCCCGGGCAAGGTCCGGCGAATCGTTCGACGATTCGTTCGCAGGATCGGGGCGACGGGCATCCGCGGGCTTAGGGGAGGGGTAGACCTCCTTCGCCGGTTCCTCCGATCCCCCAGATCCCGCGCGATTCGCCGCGATCGGGCGAGGTCCGCCGGATTCGATCCCCCTTTGCTCCACGAAGAGACAGCCGGGGGGCCGGGGCGAACCTTAGCTACCTCGGCGCTCTGCGCACCGAGTCGCGGTCGGTCCAGTAGACGAACGAGTCGTCGAGGGCGAGCTGGTTGGGCTGGTTGACGCCGGCCACGACTTCCTCGGCGTACATCGTGACGCCGTTGAAGAGGCGGCCCACGCCGCTGCTGAAGACGAAGTAAATGGCGCACGAGTCTTCCACGAACGGCCCGCTCGGCCCGGGGGTCGGGGCGATGGGGAAGCCCAGAGGGCCCGGGATCCCGTTGCCGAACGTCGCATACGAGTTCCCAGCACTGGTGTTGCCGGAGAACTCGACCGCGACTCCATTTGGCGACGCAGCGATCGGACCGTAAAACGTGAACGCGTGCCCGCCGTTCGTGGACGCAGGAGACAGGCTGACGGTCCCGCCGGCCGTGCTCACGGACCACAACGAGCCGTTCTGAGAGAAGGCCACCTGGTTGGCCGCGACCACCGGCCCCGAGGGGGGAATCTGATAGCCCACCACCGTCCCAGCATCCGGAAGGCTTCCGAGTAGCGTGGGCGAGCCGCCCACCTTCGGCGCCTGGTAGAAGCCACCGCCGCTGACCCAATACACGCTCGTGTCGTCCACGGCGACGCCGCCGACGGGGCTCTGCGCCGGGGTCGCGAGCGTGCTGGTCGCCCCGCCTCCCTTGGCCACGCGGCGGATCGACGTGCCGTCGTTCCAGTACACGTACGCGTCGTCGAGCGCGATGAGCGTCGGAGAGTCGTCGGAGAGCTTCTGGGGGGTTCCGCCGGCCTTGGGCGCCTGCCAGACGCCGGTCTCGCTGTAGTAGACGTTCGCCGAATCGACCGCGATTCCCTGCGGGCTGTTCAGGTACGGCACGATGGCGACCGAAGGCGACAGAGTTGCCGGGGTTGCGCCCGATCCCGCGAGCGTGCAGTTCCACCCCGGGGCGCAGACGAAGTCGCACTTGCCCGCGTTGCAGAACGGCCGCGTCAGCGGCGCGCTCGTCTCCAGCACCACTGGCGAGACGCTGCACACGGTGCAGCTCGCGCCGCAGCCGTTCACGTCGTTGCCGCTGCAGCCCGGACTGCCGCAGTTGCCCCCGGAGCACGTTCCGCTGGGCCCGCAGTCGTAAGTGCAGTTGCCGCACGAGTGCGGGTTGGTCATCGGGTCGCGACACGAGCCCGAGCAGCTGATGGTGCCGGCCGGGCACGAGGGAGCACAGCCGGCGGAGGCGCACACCGAGCCGGCGCCGCACTGGATGCCGCAGCCGCCGCAGGTCCGGGGGAGTGACAGGTCGGCCTCGCACCCGTCCGACGGATCGCCATCGCAATCGGCCCACCCGACATCGCACACGCCGAGGCTGCATGCCCCGCCGGTGCATGCGGGCTGTCCGTGGGGCGGCGTTGCGCAGGGAGTGCACGGCGGTACTCCGCACCCGAACGACGGCGTGCTCGCGACGCTCGACGGCACGCACACCGGGCCGCCACATAGGACGTAGCCCGCCGGGCAGACCGTGCACGTGAACGCGCCAGCCTCCCCGGCCTGCGCCTCTCCGGCGGAGCCGTCGTCGCCCGCGGCTCCGTCAGCCCCGGCGTCGGGCGTCGCGTCGCGCGAGCCGTCCGCAGGACCGCCGTCGGCGGACACGGTCGCGTCCGGGCTGGCATCGATGCTCGCATCGGCGCTTCCGGGGCTCGCGCCGCACACGCAGGCCGCGTACGTGCCGTCGTTGCCGCAGGACTGGGCCCCCGTACGTCCGTCGGTGCAGACGCACGCCGACGCTTGACCGGGCGTGCATCGCGAGGCGGCCGTCGGCGAGGACGTGGAGCACGCGAGTAGCACCAGCGCCGCGAACGCCGCGGTCAACGCGCGCGGGGTCCGGGGGGACAGGTCTCGATTGGGACGCATCGGCCTCTCTGGCTCGGGAAGCTCCAGCGTACCCCAGCTGTTAACGGCCGTCTAGATCCGGAGGAATCGCGGCATCGAGGAATCTGCCGAGAAGTGGCCGGGGCTGGGGAGCATCGCGTAGGCGATCGTCTCGGCCGCGAAAAGATGAAGGCCCAGGTGTAGTGCCCCGGGCCTTCGTGT
>PLYU01000297.1 GCA_003153495.1 Myxococcales bacterium | reverse complement strand
GGTGCCGCCGGCGATCGACGCGGCCGAGGACCCGGCTGCGCCCGCCCCGCCACCGCTGGCGGTCGCCGTGCCCGCGCCGGCGGACCTGCTTCACGATCTCGGGCTGGACGCGGACGCAGAGGTGGCGCTTCACGAGCGCGAGGGGGTCGTGACGAGGGGCGCGGGCCCGCGGGTGCCCGAGGCGCTCTGCATCGCCTACGGCGAGGTGGGGCGGGCACGACGCCGGTACCAGATCGCGCAGTCGCTTCCGTCGTCGCTCCTGACGGTGGCGCCGTCGCCACGCACGCGCTGGGCGTGGGACTGCACCTTCCCCGAGCCGTACGCCGACCTGGTGAGCGAGGCGGAGGCGCGCGAGAGCCTGCCGCGCGGTCTGCTATGGGCGGTCATGCGACAGGAGAGCGCGTTCGACCCCGACGCCGTCTCGCCGGCCCACGCGGTGGGCCTCATGCAGCTCATGCCGGAGACGGCGCGGCCGATCGCCGAGGAGCTCGCGCTGGCGCGCGACGACGCCCGCCTCACCAGCCCCCCGTACGCCATCCGCGTCGGCGCGCGCGCGCTGCGCAAGCTGCTCGACCAGCTCCACGGCGACGTTCCCCTCGCGGTGGCCGCCTACAACGCCGGCGCCGAGCCGGTCGAGCGCTGGACGTCGCGCGCGGCCGGGATGCAGATCGACACGTTCGTCGAGCGCATCCCGTTCCGGGAGACCCGCGACTACGTGGGGCGCGTGATGGGCAACCTCGCTCGCTACGGGTACCTCGCGAAGGGAGAGGAGGGCGTCCCGCGGATCGACCTGGAGCTGGAGGGGAAGTGAGCTGGACTAGAGCACCCGTCCAGATCCATCCCCGAGATGCGAGGGATATCGATAAGTGAGAACGTTCGAGGAGCGATCAGGGCTGCATGCCTCGGCTCGATGGCCTGCGGGGTCGTGCAGATGCCAGGGCCGCTCGTGGCGATGCGGGCCCCCATCGAGGACATACCCGTGGGTATCGAGCCGATGCGCGCCCGCAAGGGACGCATACCCGCGGGTATCGAGCCGATGCGTGCCCGCAAGGGACGCATACCCGTGCGCATCGAGCCGATGGGTGCGCGCAAGGGACGCATACCCGTGCGCATCGAGTCGATGGGTGCCCGCAAGCGACGCATACCCGTGGGTATCGAGTCGATGCGCGCCCGCAAGGGACGCATACCCGCGGGTATCGAGCCGATGGGTGCCCGCAAGGGACGCATACCCGCGGGTATCGAGCCGATGCGTGCGCGCAAGGGACGCATACCCGCGGGTATCGAGCCGATGCGTGCGCGCAAGGGACGCGTACCCGTGGGTATCGAGTCGATGCGTGCCCCCCCGAGCGCCCGGAGGGTGAGCCTCTACGAAGGGGGCGAGCTCGTAGCGCCCCGACCCGACAGCCAGGACAGCACGCGCCGTCCGAGCCCCCTTCGGACTCGCCACACTAGCTAGTCGCGGTCTGCCCTCCGCCCTCTGGCTCGGGCCAGTCCGGCGACGGCGAGGCCCGCCAGGCTGAACGCGAAGCCCGCGCCGATCGGCGCGGCCGGGGACGTCGAGCAGCTGAAGGAGCTCTGCCCCGGCGCCGCGTTCGAGGACGTCGCGCCGCCGCTGAGGCTCCCCGAGATGCCGCCCGCCGTCCCGCCGTCATCGACCCCGCCGAAAGGGCCGCCGCTCGAGCTGCCGCTGCCGCCGAAGCTTCCGCTGCTGCTGGCGGAGCCCCCGCTGCCGCCGAGGCCTCCGCTGCTGCCCGAGCCTCCGCACACCGGCTGCGACGGCGAGCAGGCCTGGCACACCGGCGCGTTGATCGACTTGGTGACCTGGTAGACGCTCGACAGCGCCGACTGGTCCGCCGACGCCTGGAGGATCAGGTCGTTGGTCAGCGCGGCGCGCGAGAGGTCCCCTCGCATGCGGGTGATCCGCACCGTGCCGTTGCCGAGCGGGAACAGCGTCGCCAGATCCTGCGTGCGCGCCTGATCCGCCGTCTCTCCGGGCCCGGCGTCGGACGCCGGCACGGCCTGGTAGTCCTGCGACGCCGGCGCCGTGCCCCCGTCGAAGAACCCGCCGAACACGGGGCCCCCGCCGACGCCGCCGAACGAGGCAAAGCCATAGAGGACGGTGTTCTCGATCTGGAGCGGGGAGAGGTCGAGCGAGCTCTCGACCTGCCACGAGAAGTTGCTCGTCGCGGCCTCCTTGCTGGCCTGCACGGTCGTGTAGTCGCTGGTGTTCTTCGACCAGTCCCAGGTGAGGTCCGAGGGGGAGATGGTGAAGAAGGGGAAGTTCTTGGGCTCGTAGCGGCCCGAGCCGACGACCCAGAGAGTGATGCCGACTGTCGCGCCGGTGCCGGCAGCGACCATGCGCAGCGGGAGCGAGAGCCCCGCACCCGGCGTGGTCACGCTGACCGGGCGCATGGCCTGGATGCCCTGGCCGGGCTGCAGGCGCAGCGCGAGGAAGTCGAAGCCCTCGGAGACGTACGCGGCGATGACGGGCTGCACGTCGGCGGGGATCGTGTACCCGTTGACCGTCAGCCAGTCGGTGAGCGCCTTGGTATCGGACGTCGTGTTGGGGTGAAGCTGCACGGTGTCGTACGGGCCGACCACCTGCTGGCTGATCACCGTCACGCCGCCGGGGCCCGCGCTGGCGTCGGCGGAGGCGGAGGCCACGCCGCCGAACGCGACCGGCGGGCATCCGCAGATGGGGCACGGCGTCAGCGCCGGGGCGACGATGCTCGTCTTGGTGGCCTGCTCGAGCGCCGAGAACACGATGTCTGCGCTCAGCCCCACGCCGACCTTGCCGTGAATGGGGAGCACCCACGCGAACGACGACGGCGCCCCGCTGTACTTGATCTCGTCGTAGAGCGTCGTCTGCTGCGGCGACACCGAGAAGATCATCCGGTGGTCGGTGACCACCGTGCCGCTCTGGGTCGGGGGGTGAAAACAGCCGCCGCACGCGCGCGCGTCGCGCGCGGTCGCCGTCATCAGGGCCGCCGCTGCGGTCAGCCCGAGCTTGGTCACGAGGCGCATGTTCGTTCTCCTTGGTTACTTTCGGTTCCGCTTGTCGTTTCGACCGCGCGCTCTGACGACCGCGGCGGCCGCGAGGCCCGCGAGCGCGAGCGCGAAGCGGGTGCCGGGCGGGCGGGCGGGCGACGTCGCGCAGCTGAACGAGCTCTGCCCCGGCGACGCCCCCGTCGTCACGCCCCCGTCGTCGCTGGGGGGGCCGCCGACGCCTGCGCCCGAGGTGCCGCCGAGGCCTCCGCTGCTGCCGGAGCCTCCGCACTGCGCCTGCGAGGGCGAGCAAGCCTGACACACCGGCGCATTGATCGACTTGGTGAGCGGGTAGACGTTGGGCAGCGCCGCCTGGGTCGCCGATGCCTGGAGGATCAGGTCATTGGTCAGCGCCGCACGCGACAGGTCCCCGCGCATGCGCGTGATTCTCACGCTGCCGTTGCCGAGCGGGAAGAGCGTCGCGAGGTCCTGCGTGCGGACCTGGTCGGCAGTCTCTCCGGCCCCCGCGTCGGACGCCGGGATGGCCTGGTAATCCTGCGACGCCGGGAGACCTACTCCCCCGGAGACGCTGCCGCCCCCGGCGAACCCGCCGCCGCCGGCATACCCGTAGAGCACCGTGTTCTCGATCTGGAGCGGGGAGAGGTCGAGCGAGCTCTCGACCTGCCACGAGAAGTTGCTGGTAACGGCTTCCTTGCTGGCCTGCACGGTCGTGTAGTCGCTGCTGCCCCTGGCCCAGTCCCAGGTGAGGTCCGAGGGGGAGATGGTGAAGAAGGGGAAGTTCTTGGGCTCGTAGCGGCCCGAGGCGACGACCCAGAGGGTGATGCCGACGGTGGCGCCGGTGCCGGCGGCGACCATCCGGAGCGGGAGCGACAGGCCCGCCCCCGACGTCGTCACGCTGACCGGGCGCATGGCCTGGATACCCTGCCCGGGCTGCAGGCGCAGGGCGAGGAAGTCGAAGCCCTCGGAGACGTAAGCTAAGATGATCGACTGCACGTCCGCGGGGATCGAGTAGCCGTTGACCGTCAGCCAGTCGGTGAGCGCCTGGGTGTCGGACGTCGTGTTGGGGTGAAGCTGCACGGTGTCGTACGGGCCGACCACCTGCTGGCTGATCACCGTCACGCCGGCGAGGCCGCCCGCGCCGCTGCTCCCGGAGGAGCTACCAGCGCTCGGGGCGCCGGCGAACGCGTTCTGGCACCCGCAGAACGGGCACGGCTGCTGGGGCGGAGCCACGATCGTCGTCTGCGTGGCCTGGTCGAGCGCCGAGAATACGACGTCCGCGCTGAGCCCCACCCCGACCTTGCCGTGGATCGGCAGCACCCACGCGAAGGACGAAGGCGCGCCGCTGTACTTGATCTGGTCGTAGAGCGTCGTCTGCAGGGGCGACACCGAGAAGATCATCCGGTGGTCGGTGACGACCGTCCCGCTCTGGGTGGGGGTCGGGGGAGGGTGGAAGCATCCGCCGCACGCCCGCGCGTCCGGCTCGAGCGTCGCGAGCGAAAGCGCGGCCGCAGTCAGTCCCCCGAGAATCAGCGTCGCTCGCATGGCAGACTCCTCCTGTAGGCCCCTGGGCCCGTCCCCCCACAGCAGGATCCGGGCCACCCTGTACATTCAACACGATCCGTCCCCCGAAGTCGCCCCCCAGGCGCGTCCGGTGTCCGGGGCGGCACGGATCGGCACACCCGCTCCCCGGGGGTGGAAGGGCCGGTCAGCTCCCGACCGCCGGCCCGATCAGGCGGCGCCCTCGGACGGCCTGTGCAGGGTGAGCACGGCGAAGACGGCGTCGCGGATCTGGTCCCGGCGCTCGCGCGAGAGCGGCGCGCCGCTGAACTCGACGATGTCGAAGCGGTTGAACGCGCGCCCGTCGGCCGTGCGGACCAGCGAGCGGACGATCTGCGCCCCGTGCTGGTAGAGCTCGAGCGCGATCGACAGCAGGATCCCCGGGCGGTCGGGCGCCTCGACGCGCAGGACGGCGCACCCGCTCTCGTCGTTCTCCTCGAACAGGACGACGACGGGCGGCGCGTCCGCAGGAGGAGGAGACGCGAAGGGGCGGGCGGCGATCTCGGCGACCGAGATGGCGCCCGAGAGGATCGCGCTGAGCACCTCGCCCACCGAGATGGCCTCGTCCGGGCCGATCGGGGCGGCGTCCGAACTGCTCGCGCGCCGCACCCAGAGGAGGTCGACGGCCTCCGTGCCGCCCCCGGGGAGGGCGCGCGAGAAGACCAGGGCGGTGATGACGTCGAGCCGGTGGGAGACGAGCGCGGCGGCGATGGCCGACAGCAGGCCGGGTCGATCCTCGGCGACCACGCAGAGCGCCGCGCTGCCGTCCGGGAAGACCCGCCACACCTCGGCCCGCGCCGGGCGATCGCCGCGGTGGTACGAGACGGCCGCGTGATGGCGGATCGTGCGCGGGTCGAAGAGGACGCCGTAGCGAGCCGGCATCGACGCCGAGAACGAGTCGGCGAAGGCGCCGGGCAGGTCACCTCCGCCGAGGTCCGCGCCGGCCCAGTCGAACACGCCTTGCCAGGGCATGACTGCAAGGGTGCGCTCGCGGCGTTGCCGCCTCGTTTCGCATGGGTGTCAGCGGGTCACTTCGACGGCGCACTGCCGGCCGCGGCCGTGGCTGTCGTCGGGTCGAGCCCCGGGGCCAGCATCGCGACGAAGCGCTCGGGTACGCGCACCTTCTGGGCGGTCATCCAGTCGAGCGCCTCGCGCTTCAGCTCGGCCCCCTCGTCTCCTCCGAGGAGCGACCCCAGGCGCAGGCGCGCCGAGGCCGCGTGCATGAGCATGTCGACCGCCTCGGCCTTCGTGACGGCCTCTCGCAGCCGGGCGATGACCGCGTCGCGCTCTCCGCGCGCGTGGGCGACGCCGGCCCGCACGAGAGCGGCCAGCGGCTGCGTCCAGCGCATCCTCTCGGCTTCGAGCTTGCGCGCCAGCTGGGCGGCCTCGGCGACCCGGGCGGCGGGGTCGGCGACGGTCGAGGCCGACGCGAGCGCGCAGCGCGCGCGGAGGAAGTGCGCGTCGGCGCGCAGGTACTGGATGCGCATGAGGAAGCTGCGCCTGAGGTCCGTCCAGTCGCGCGCGACCACGGCGTACGCGCGAGCGCCGTCGCCCGCGTACAGCTCGATGCTCGCCTCGGCCAGCATCGCCCGGTAGTGCTGCAGGAAGAACCCGCGGTGCGACCACGCCGCCATCGCCTCCCGCAGGTGGCGGCGCGCCTCCTCGACCTCGTCGGCGGCCAGCCACACGGCGTTCGAGTGGCCGATGCGCAGGCTGACGGTCGTGTAAAGGTCACCGCGCTCCTCGGCGTCGACGAGCCTCGCCGCGTGACGGAGCCGCAGCTCCGCCATCCGCCCGAGGAACGCGAGCGACCAGAGCGAGAACAGGTGCGCGTTGGAGTGCCACCCCGCGCGGCTGATCGGGTAGCTGTCGTAGAGCTCGTCCAGGCCGAAGAGCGCGGTCTTCCACTCGCCGCGCAGGAACTGGCGCACGCAGCGCGTGGCGTCGCGGACAGCGAGAAGGTCGGCGTTGTCGGTCCGCTCCATCAGGCGGTCCGCGATCGCCGCGAGCTCGCGCTCCCGGGGCGTCTCGGGCCCGCCGCGGGACGCGATGTACGTCGCCTCCATGGCCGCCGCCCGGAGCATCTGGTGGCGGTCGCCCTTGCGCACCGTGAGGAAGATCTCGCGCGCCTGCGCGGACACCCCGTACGCCGCGTTCACGAAGGCCAGCCCGATGACGACGGCGTACAGCGCCTCGATCCGGGTGTGATCGACCCGCCGGACCTCGACGGGCTCTCTCTCCCGGTAGCGCAGCCCGACCACCACCAGGGCCAGGCGGTAGGCGAGCGTCCAGAGGAGCGCCTCGAGCACGCTGTGCGGCGCGCGCATGCCCGCCGCGCGCAGGACGCGGTCGAGCGCCGCCGCGCCCGCGTCGATCTGTCCGCAGGTCAGCAGCTGCACCGCCGCCTCGCGCTCGAGCTCCACGCGCTCGAACCCCTCGGCGCGGTCCGCCGCCTCCCGGTACGCCAGCGCCGCCTGCAGGCCGCGCCCGGCGGCCTCGAGGGTCTGCGCCAGGCGGACGCGCAGGCGGCGCGCGTCGGCGGAGGCATCGTCCACCGACGCGATGGCCAGCTCGTAGAGCCGTACGGCCTGGGCGAACGCGAGCTTGGCGGCGGCGAGCGCCGCTGCTTGCTCGGCGTACTTCGCGGCCAGCGTCTTCTCGCCCGCACCGACCAGGTGCAGGGCCAGCGCTTCGGGGTCGGCGCCCGGCGCGGCCTCGAGGGCGCGCGCGATGCGGCTGTGGTGCTCGCGCACCTTCTCCCGCGCCAGGCCCGCCACGACGGCGGCGCCCACGCGGCTGTGGACCATCTCGACGACCTCCTGGCCGCCGCGGAACCCGCGGCGTACGAAGCGGCGGTCGCGCAGCGCGGAGACGGTCTCCTCGAGGTTCGCGTGGATCTGCGCGGCCTGGCCCGCGATGGTCACGGGGACCGGCCGCGCGCTCACCGCGACGATCTCGAGCAGGCGGAGCCCGTCGTCGGTCAAACGCGACATGCGCGCGAGCAGCAGGTCGTCGAGCCGGACGGCGCCGTGCGTCAAGGCGGTCGCCACCGAGCTCTCGGTGCGACCGACCCCGCGGGCGAGCTCGTCGACGAGCAGCGGGTTCCCTCCCGACTCGCGGGCGATCGAGTCCGCCGCCTCGATGGCCTTGGGATCCGCGGAGCCGAGGCGCGAGAGCGCGAGCGTGCGCGCGTCCGCGTGGGCGAGGGGTGCGAGGGCGAGGTCGCGCACCTCGGCCCCTACCGGCCACCGCGCGCGCAGGTCGACGAGGAACGCGCTCGTGTCGGCCTCCTCTTCGCGGTACGAGAGGATGACCAGGAGCGGCGCGTCGAAGGGCGGGCGCACCAGGTCGATCAGCAGCGCGGCGCTGTCCGCGTCGCCCCACTGGGCGTCGCTGATGTAGAGGACGATGGGCTGGCGACCGGCGAGCCCCGCCAGCAGCTCGCGCATGGCCGCGATGGCGCGCCGCCGGATGGCCTGGGGGGAGCCGGGGCCGGGCTCGGGCGCCGCGGCGATCGAGTCGACGCGGCGAAGGACCGGGAAGAGACGCGCGAGGGCGCCGATCTCGCGTGGCAGGTGGGCCGGCGTATCCGCGTCGGCGAGCCGGGTCAGGTACCGGCTGAGGGCGTCGACGACGCTGTCGAGCGCCTTGTACGGCACGCTCTCGCGCTCGTAGGCGCGCCCCCGCAGGGTGACCGCCTCGCCGCGCTCGACCAGGTCGTCCAGGAAGCTGTCGACGAGGAAGGCCTTTCCCATCCCGGAGCCTCCGTGCACCCGGATGGTGACGAGGCGCCCGCGCGCCGCGGCGTCGAACGCTTCGCGCAGCGCCCCCAGCTCCGCCTCGCGCCCGATGATGCCCGAGCGTGCGGCGAGGTTGGCCGGCGGCGGCGGCGGGAGCGAGCCCGACGCGCGCCCTTGCTCGAGCCAGCGAAGGATCTCGCGACCGGTCGGCCGCGCCTCCGGATCGCGGTGAAGGAGCGCGCTGCAGAGCGCGTCGAGATCCTCGGGGACGCCCTCGACGCACTGGCTCGGCGGGGGAGGGTCGACGGCGTTCTTGTGCGTCAGGATCTCCGTCGCGGAGCCGGCGAAGGGCGCGCGGCCCACGAGGGCCTGGAAGAGCATCACGCCGACGCTGTACCAGTCGCTCGCCGCGAGCGGCGGCGCGTCGGTGGCCTGCTCCGGTGCCATGTAGCGTGCGGTGCCGACGACCTCGCGCTCCGCCATGCTGTCGTCGAGCTCGTGCGCCAGGTCGGTGGCCACGCCGAAATCGAGCAGGACGACGCGTCCCTCGGGGGTGCAGAGGACGTTCGACGGCTTGATGTCTCGGTGCAGCTTCCCCGCGGCGTGCAGCGCGTCGACGCCCTCGACGAGCTGCCGGAGGGCGTACCTGAGCCGCTCGATGTCGGCGGGCGTACGGCCCGGCCGGGAGATCGGCTCGGCCGGGCGACTGAAATGGTCGACGATCTCCTCGTCCCCGCTGCCCGAGCGCACGCGCGGAAGCATCGACGTCGGGACGAGCTCGGCGGCCTCACGGGCCTCGATGACCTCCGGCCTCATCGTGTAGGTGATGAAGTCGGTGCCTCGCACCAGCTCCATCGTGAAGAACACGCGGCCGTCGCCGATGACCACGAGCTCGTAGAGCTGCACCAGGTTGGGGTGCACCACGTCGGAGAGAGCTCGAAACTCGTTCTTGAATCGATAGAGCGCCGACGGGCTGAAGTGCAGCAGCGTCTTGAGCGCGACCGGGTGGCGGCGCTCGCGGTCGAACGCTTCGTAGACCGCTCCCATGCCCCCCGCGCCGAGCGCCTTGATGTCCTCGTAGCGCGCCGTCCCGATCCACTCGAGCGCGTGCGCAATCTCTTCAGGCGCGCGGGGGTCTTGCGGGTTCGAGATCATTCGCCCGACTAACCAGTCTACACGGGCGCCGCGAGCGGCGCATGCGCCGCGGTGCGCCGTCGCCAGAGGCCCTCACCGCGACGGCGGGCGCGCGGGCCTCTGCGATTCGCGGGTCCGGCGGGCGCTCTCGGACAGCGCCCGGGTGACCTCCTCGATGCCCGTCGCGCGCGTCAGCAGCTCGCGCGCGCGGGAGCCGAACGTCGCGCGCGCGATCGACGCGAGGATGCGGACCTCCTCTTTGTACGCCTTCGGCGGGATGAGCAGCAGGAACACGAAGCGCGCCGGCTGGCCGTCGGGGGCGTCGAAGTCGATCCCCTGCGGCGCGCGGCCGAGCGCCAGGAGGGGGTGCTCCAGCCCCTCCACCGCGGCGTGAGGGATCGCGATCTCGTCGCCCAGCCCCGTCGCCGCGACCAGCTCGCGCTCGAGGACGGCGTCGCGCGCCCGGCGCTTCACCCCAGCGAGCAGCGACCCGAGCGCCCGGACGAGCTCTCCGATGGCCTCGCTCGGCGTGCGCGCCGACAGCTCGCTGACGAAGGCTCCGCGCCGAAGCAGCGTCACCACGTCCTCCTCGCCCTCGCGGTCGTAGAGGAGCCACTGAATCACCGGGGCGCTGACGGCGGACGTGGCGAGCGCCATCACCACGAGGGCCACGAAGAGCGGCTCGGTGAGCGCGCCCGCCCTTCGCGCCAGCTCGGCCACGAGGATGCCCATCCCCCCGCGCGCGTTCATCCCGAACCCAACGGCCGCGGCCTGGCGCCATTTCATCCCCCCGATGCGCGCGCCCATCGTGGCGCCGATCAGCTTCGACCCCGTGGCGAGGAGGCACACCACCGCGCACAGCCGCAGGTCGAACGCGCGGGAGAAATCGACCAGAAGTCCCAGCGAGCCGAAGAATACGGGCGCGCAGACGCCGCGGCCGAGGTCGCGGACGAACGCGCGGGCGCGCTTCTTCCATCGCGCGGACCGCTCCGCTCCCAGCTTGGCCGCGAGGCCGCCGAAGAGCTGAGCCCCGCGCGCGGGCCCGAGCAAGAGCGAGAGCCCGGCCCAGGTCACGAGATCGTCGAGCGTCGCGGCGGCGGTCGCGAGCAGCCCGACGTCCGACTCGAGCAGGCCGAGGTCGACCAGCGTGCTCGAGATGAAGGGCAGGGCCGAGACGCTCAGGGCGGCCCCCAGCACGGCGGCCAGCGCCCAGCGGCGCGTCGGATCGACGAGCGTCGAGGCGGGGAGCCCGAGCCCCAGGGCCGCGCCGGTGGCCATGGGCAACGCCAGCCCCAGGAACGCGGTGAGCAGCGCGCGGCGCCCCCGGCGCCTCAGGACGCGCAGGTCGAGCTCGAAGCCCGCCGCGGCGAGCAGCAGCCCGCCGGCGATCGCCGCGGTCCCGGAGACCAGGGCCTCGGTCCCGCCCGGCCGGAAGAGCCATCCCCAGGCTCCCGGCGCCACCAGGCCGAGGCCCCCCGGCCCCAGCGCGATTCCGGCGGCGACCTCGCCCAGAACCGTCGGCAACCCGCGGGATCGCGCGAGCTTCCCCAGCAGCCGCGCGGCCGCGAGGACGGTCGCCAGCGCGAGCCAGAAGGCGAAGACGTCGTGTTCGGTCATGCGCGTTCATCCCCGGGGGCGGGATACATCGTGATACCAGTCGTTCTCCGTGTGGGGCCTGGTCGTTGCCGTACTGTGTATCGCGCTCAACGGTTTTTTCGTCGCCGCTGAGTTCGCGCTCGTCAAGGTTCGGGCCACTCAGCTTCACTCACGCGCTCGAAAAGGCGACCGAAAAGCGATCCTGGCCGAGTCGATCGTCGGCCGCCTGGACCGGTACCTCTCGGTCACCCAGCTCGGCATCACCCTGGCGAGCATCGGCCTGGGCTGGATCGGCGAGCCGGCGGTCGCCGCCGTCATCGACCGGGCCGCGCTCGCGCGCACGGGGATGCCGGCGTCGCCGGGCGTGCACGCCGTCGTCGACGCGATCGCCTTCGCCATCCTGACGTTCGGGCACGTGCTCTTCGGCGAGCTCGTCCCCAAGCTCATCGCCATCCAGCGGTCCGAGGGGACCGCCCTGGCGGCCGCGATCCCCCTGCGGGTCATCTACCTCACGTTCCTACCGCTGCTCTTCCTGCTCGAGCGGGCCTCGAAGGTCATCCTGAGCGCCGTCGGGTTGTCGTCGGACGTGGCGAGCGTCGAGGGGCGCTTCAGCGAGGAGGAGATCCTGGCCATCCTGGCGGCGGGCGTGACGCGCTCGCCCAAGGGCAAGACGCTCGCCGAGCTGCTCGAGCGCGTGATGCGCTTCTCGCAGCGCGCGGCCCGCCACTCGATGGTCCCGCGCGTCGACGTCGTGTCGCTCCCCATCCAGACGACCGGCGCCGAGGCGGACGCCTTCGTGCGCGCCCACCAGTACTCGCGCATCGTCCTGACCAGCGGTCGGTCGCTCGACGAGGTGGCAGGGTACCTGTACGCGAAGGACTTCCTGCTCCATCCGGACGCCAGCACACTGCGCGACCTGAAGCCGCTGCGGCGCGACGTGCTCTTCGTCCCCGAGGTGCAGGGCGGGATCGACGTCCTGCGCCAGATGCAGAAGAAGCAGGTCCCCATCGCGGTGGTCGTCGACGAGTACGGGGGCACCAGCGGCATCGTGACGATGGAAGACCTGCTCGAGGAGATCGTCGGCGAGATCCGCGACGAGTTCGACGAGGAGCCGCAGAAGGTCATCCGGCTGCCGGGCGCGGGCGACGCGTGGGAGGTCGACGGCCGCGCGTCGAGCGAGGAGCTGCGCGCCATCGGCGTCAAGGTCGCCGACAATCAGCTGGGGGAGACCGTGGGGGCGCTCGTCGTGGAGCTGCTCGGGCGACTGCCGCGGGCGGGAGACAAGGTCACCCTCGCGCCGGGGGCGACCGCGGAGGTGACGGGGATCAGCCGGCGGCGGGTGACGCGGCTGCGCGTGACGGTCAAGAGGGAGCCGGAGGTGTCCTGAGTTGTCATCCCGAGCGAAGCGAGGGATGGCACCGGGGGGGGCTACCGCCGCAGCGGAGCCGGCTTGCGGAGCTGGGCGGCGAAGACGTCCGGCTCGGTCGTCGGGAGCTGACAGGTCTGTCCCTCGCAGACGTAAGCGGTCGCCTTCGCGTCGCGGAGGCGCCTTCCGTCGACGAAAGGGAGCAGGTTGTCGTGGGCGGCGCCGTCGGCTCCCGCGGTCGCGCGGAAGAAGACCCGGCTCGGCACGAACGCCGCCCGCAGGCGAGCGACGAGCGCCTCGGCCTCGGGCGGCCCCCCCGGCGCGACGACGACGATCTGCCTGGCCCGGTCGCTGGCGAAGTCGACGGCCAGGAGCATCTCCGACAGAGAAGTCGGCGCCCGCGCGAGCCTGGTCTCGAACCCCCGGAGCGTATGCTCCGCCCGGGCGCGGTAGCCGTCGCGCCCGGTGAGATCGTGAAGTCGCAGCAGGTTCAGGGCCTCGACGGAGTTGCCGCTCGGCTCGGCCCCGTCGTACGCCGGCTTCTCGCGCGCGAGCAGCGTCTCTGCGTCGGGCGGCGTCAGAAAGTAGCCGCCCGCCGCCCTGTCCTCGAGCTGCTCCTCGAGGACGGCGTCGAGCCCCATCGCTTCTTCGAGCCAGCGCCGCCCGCTCGTGGCCTCGAAGAGGTCGAGCAGTCCGGAGATCATGAAGGCGTAGTCGTCCAGGTACCCGGACGGACCTTGCCGGCCGTCCTTGACGCTGTGAGCCAGGCGGGACCCCATCCTCATCCGCGTCATCACGAAGTCGGCCGCGTGCGCCGCCGTCAGCGCGTACCCGTCGTCGCCGAGGGCGAGGGCGGCGCGCGCGAACGCGCCGATCATCAGCCCGTTCCACGCGGTGAGCACTTTGTCGTCGAGGTGCGGCCGCGGGCGGTCGAGGCGCGCGCGGAACATCTGCAGGCGCGCCCGGCTCACGATGCCGGCGATCTCGTCCGATGTCGTGCTTCGCTCGCTCGCGAGCTCGTCGATCGGCCGCGCCGCATAGAGCAGATTCTTGCCGGTGAACTCCTGCTG
>PLYU01000116.1 GCA_003153495.1 Myxococcales bacterium | reverse complement strand
GACGGTCACCCGCCCGGCCAACGCCCGCGTCACCTGCCTCGACTCCGGCGGCTCGCCCATGCCCTGCAAGGTCACGTTCGAGCGGACCGACGGCGGCCCCGCGCCCGACTTCGGCCCTGCGCACGCGGCCGGCCCTGCGCGCGACCAGGCCACGACGGCCGACGGCGTCGTGGACGTGGGGCTCGCCCCGGGTGCGTACCGGGTCACCGCCTCGCGCGGGCCCGAGTACACGCTGGCCGTCGCGGACGCGAAGCTCGCGCCCGGCGAGCGCGCGGAGCTGCGCCTCGCGCCCAGGCGCGTGGTCGACACGGCCGGCTACCTCGCGTGCGACTTCCACCAGCACACGATCCTCAGCGCGGACGCGCCGGTCGCGACGCGCGACCGGGTCGTGGCCAACGTCGCCGAGGGGGTCGAGGTCGCCGTGGCGAGCGAGCACAACGCCGTCGCGGACCTGGAGCCGATCGTCCGGGACCTCCACCTCGAGGGCGAGCTCGTGGCGCTCGCCGGCGACGAGCTCACCAGCGACGCGAGCTTGCACCCCTGGGGACACGCGAACGTCTTCCCGCTGCCCTTCGACGCCGCCAGCCCCCGGGGCGGGGCGCCGCCGGTGCGCGACCGGCTGGCGCACGAAGTCTTCGAGGACCTGAGGCGGGCCTCGCCGGGGGACGTGGTCGTGCAGATCAACCACCCGCGCTCCGGGCCCACCGGCTACTTCGACCGCCTCGCCTTCGATGCGAAGACCGGCGTCGGCACCGGCGCCGGGTACGACGCGGCCTTCGACGCCCTCGAGGTGTGGAACGGGCGCAACGTCGAGGCGAGGGGCAGAGTCCTCGAGGACTTTCTCGCGCTGCTGCGCACCTCCCACGCCGTCACGCCCACCGCCGACACCGACACGCACGGCGTCGTCGGTCAGGAGGCCGGGTACCCGCGCACCTACGTGCGCGTGGCGGACGACGGGCACCTCGGCGCCTGGGACGCCGCGCGCACCGGGGATCTCGTCCGCGGCGTGAAGAAGCTTCGCGACGTGGTCCTCACCAACGGGCCGATGCTGAGGGTCACGGCCGGCGGCGCGCCGGTCGGCGGCGTGGCGCGCGGCCGCGTCTTCCAGGTGAAGGTGCACGTCGAGAGCGCCCCGTGGGTGGTGGTCGACGAGGTCCGCCTGCTGCGCGCGTCCGCCCCCGACGCGGTCGAGGCCCGGCCGATCGTCGAGAAGCTCACGGCGCGCGGCGCCCTCGCCGCCGACGTCGCCTTCACCGTGCGCGCGGTGCGGGACGACGCCGTCGTCGTCATCGTGTCCGGCAAGACCCCCATGTCCCCGGTCCTGCGCGCGGGCGCCGGGGAGGGGGAGGCGGGCGCTCTCTTGCCCTGGGCGATGACCGGCGCGCTCTGGATCGACCCGGGCGAGCGGGGCCGCCCTTAGGTCATCCGGGCACTTTGTGCAAGACGCGGCGTGTCATCCCGATGTAGGGTGGATGGTCGTCGCCGCCCCGTCGTCCAATGGGGGCGTGGCGCAAGCTGCCGCATCCTGGAGGGATCATCATGCGTATCATCTCGAGAGCTCTGCCGCTCCTGGCGTTTCCATGCGCCGTGGCCGTTGCCTGCAATTTCACCAGCGGAAACAGTAACTCCGACGCAGGGCCGACTGCCTCGGTCGACGGGGGAGCTCCCATCGCGGCCGGCGGCACGGGCGCCTTCGGCATCGTGACGATCGGCGGCAAGCAGAAGATGTACCTGCCGCAGCGGGAGGATCCGACGGGCAAGGTGTACATCGCCGTCGTCAACGTCAGCGCCCAGGGCAACGGCGTCAACGGGGCGCCCGCGCTCGTCACCAAGATCGAGCTGCCCGCGCCCGACGCCGGCACCTCGATCTACGGCGCACCGTACGCGACCGCGACCGGCGGCGACTCATCCATGGTCATCGCGGTATCCACCGACTTCCCGATGATCTGGTTCATCGATCCGAACACCGACACGCTCGTCAAGACGCTCACGCTCGACTCGAGCTACGGCAAGTCGAACTTCTCGGGCGGCGGCGGGTACGTCACGGGGGTCGCCATCGACAGCGCGCACCACCGCGCGATCCTGAGCGTGTGGAACGGCTTCGCGCTGGTCGACCTCGGCACGCAGACGATCACGAGCGTCATCGAGGCGCCGCCCACCGAGAACTTCGGCTTCGACTCGGTGCACCAGCGGATCCTCGCGCCCTTCTACGACTGCAGCTCGAGCTCGGTGATCGATCCCGACAGCGGCGTGTCCACTCCTCCGTCGAGCTGCAGCAGCCCGAAGGCGCCTGACGGCGGGGGGGTCATCTCGGCCGGTCTGAGCGTCATCGACCTCACCGACAACACCGTCTACACCTACGAGGCGCCGCCGCCGGTGGCCGACGCCACACCCGACTACCGGACCAGCGCGCTCGAGCCGGTCGGCACGGAGCCCGACTCCGCCGCCGCCGACCCCACGACGCAGGTCGTCGTCGTGCCGTCCGAGGGCGGCAGCTTCCAGAACATCATCGATTTCTCGCAGGCGGTCTTCGACAAGGCGAGCAAGACGGTCACCGCTCCGGCGAAGATCGTCCCGAACATCTCGATGACGGGTGTGGCCGTCGAGTCCAACGTGCACCTCGCGTTCTGGGAGGAAGAGCATTCCCGGGACGTCGGCGTGGCCGATCTCAACGCGGCGAACGCCGGCAGCAAGTCGTGGGTGCACGGGATGATGCCGGCCCTGCCGGTCGCGCTGCCGGACGACGCCGGCACCGTCAGTGGCCTGTCGGACGGGCCGAGCGGCCCGAGCTTCTCCAACCTCGGCGACCCGCACGGGATCGCCGTGACCACGGCGCTCACGAGCGGCGGTCCGGTGGGCTTCGTCGTCAACTCGGCCCTCGACTGGGTCGCCCGCGTGGACCTCGCCCAGATGCTGTCCAACCAGAGCAGCGACGCGAGCGTCGTGCTCACCGAAGCCCAGATGGCCCCGTACGTGACCTACCTCGACGCGACGCACTGATGCAGTCGGCGCTTGCGTAACCGTGCGACTCGACTAGGTTGTGCCCCCCCGCCTTCGCCTCGTCGTGAGGCGCGGGTGGCTCGGGGCGTAGCGCAGCCTGGTTAGCGCACTTGACTGGGGGTCAAGGGGTCGCTGGTTCGAATCCAGTCGCCCCGACCGAAGGGTCGGAAAGGGAAGAAACGGCGGAGGGTTACGAAAGTCACCCTCCGTCGTCTCCCGCTAGTTGCCCGAGAACTTCGCGATCGCCGCCTCCAGGTCGCCGCCTCCGGCGTGCACGTAACGTTGCGTCGTGTGCAGGTCGCCGTGTCCCGCCAGAAGGCGAACGGCCTCCAGGCTCGCCCCCCGCCGGACGAGCGTCGAGCAGAAGTAGTGCCGTAGCGCGTGGAAAGACCGCTCCGGCAGCGCCTTCCGCCGCTGGAGCGCCTTCAGCGCGCCGAGCACGTGCGTCCGGCCCGGGGTCCGCCCGTGGACGTTCAGGACGAGGCGGGCGGTGGGGAGCTTGTCCCGTAGGGCCCCACCGATCGCCGCCGCAAGCTCGGGCGCGAGCGGTACGACCCGCTCGTGACCGGACTTCGGGGGCATGACCTCGTCCTCCGACAGCGCGCGGCGGACCAGGATGCGCCCGCCCGCCAGGTCGACGTCCCGGACTTCGAGCGCGCGCACCTCGCCCATGCGCAGCCCCGCGAACGCTGCGAGAGCGATGGCGGCGCGGAGCCAACCCCCCGCGTGCGTGAGCATCGCGGCCAGCTCCTCGTCGCTCGGCGCGTCGGGGAGCTTGCGTCCCTGGCGCGGGACCGGCGGGAACGCCGGCATCGCGGCCAAGGCGCCGGTCTCGACGGCCGCACGGAGCACCGTGCGAACGAAGTTCGCCGGGCCGCGCGGCTGCACCTTGCGCTCTTGCAACGTCGCGACGAACGCGCGAAGCGTCGCCGTGTCGATGCTGTCGAGGCGCTTGCTGCCGAACGTGTCGCGGATGCCCTGCTTGAGCAGGGCTTTGTAGCGAACACGCGTGGCGGGGCGGTAACGCGGCAAGAAGAGCCGCGAGAACGTCCCGTCGACGAACGTGGAGAACGTCGTCGTCTCGCCGCGCGCCTGCACGCTGCCGGTCGTCATGGCCAGCATGTACAGCCGCTCGGCTTCGGCGCGGGCGCCTGCCGCCGTTTGCAGCGTGGCATCGCGTCGGTAGCGCTGTTCACGCTCCTCGCGATCGCGAAATCGAAAGTCAATGACCCAGTGGAGCTTGCCGCTCCGTACTTCTTTGCGAACCAGACTGCCTCGAACGCTCATGGGAACCTCCACGAGCGGTCGCGTTCACGCGCGACCCGTCGAGCATAGCGCGACGCGGCGCAACGGGAAGCGACCGCGCGCTACAGGGGCGGGAAGCGCACGCGCCAGGTGCGCCCGAACTTCGTGGCTACGACGCCATCGCCGAGGTAGCAGCGTACTTCGCGTCCCTCGCGCACGGCGCCGCGGCGGCACCGAGCGCGCAGCGCTTGGACTGTCATTCCGAGGCGCGGTGCAGCTTCGATGATTGTTTCATAGGCCTGCGCGGAGCTGGCATCGGAACCAGCGGCAGCGGAGGAGGGAGCGGAGGCACCTCCGGCAGTGGTTCGGGCGGCGGAGCCGATGCCGCCGCGGACGCGCGGCTGTCGGACGCGATGGACGGTGGGAGCGACGCGACGACCGACGTCGGAAGCGACGCGATCTCGACGGATGCCTCTGATTCCGGCTGCTCCACTCAGACCGCGCATTCGAATGGCGCGGGGCGTACGTTCTACGACTGCGAACCGCTGGGAACCTTGAACGTCACGCAGGCCCAGGAGGCGTGCGCGGCCGGAGGCGGAACGTGCACGTCCTTGACTCCTACCTGCGGCGACGCAGGGGCAGCAGGCTTGGTATGCAGCGTCAGCTCCGTTGCCGGCTGCGCGAGCGGGTACTGCTGGGAGTACGCTGGCTCCAATGCCGGTGCGGTGGGGACGGTGCCGTTCGTGGCGAACCCGTTTCAGTGTTTGCCGCCCGCATCTACGTGCCCGACGTTTACTACCGCCCAGTGGAATTGACCCGGGGCGACGGGGCGGTCGATCGCGAGGCCCGGACTCTACCGCGCAACCCGCACGTCCACGCCGACGGCCGCCGAGACGCTCGCCCAGACGCGGTCCACCGTGACCGCGGGGGCACCGAGACGCTTCGCGAGCGCCAAGCATGCGCGGTCACCGAGCCCCAGTCCCGCGGCGCGTGTGAGCGGTCGCAGTCGCGCGATGGTCGCTGCGTCCTCTTCGGTCAGCGGCTCGATCCGGAAAGCGGCTCCGAGCACTCCCGCGCGTTCGAGCCGTTCGCGTACGGCTTCGGGCGCGGCGCCAGCCTCTACGACCTTCGAGAGCACCTCCGCCCAATTCACGACGCTGATGACGGCGCCGTCGGACGCGATCGCGGCCTCGATGACGGCTGCCCCGGGCTCGGCATTCAGGAACGCGAGGAGAGCGGACGCGTCGAGGACGACACTACTCACGCTCCGCTTCCCGCCGACGCTCGTCGATCAGCTCGTCCGCCAGGGACCGTCCGGCTGCTTGAGGACCGAGCATCCCGCGGACGCTCCGGACGGCGTCGTGCAGTGTGAGCACCTGCACGTCCCCCGCGTCGTCCGCCGTCAGGACGAGCTTGTCGCCCTCGAGCCAGCCGAGCCGGCGGCGCAGGCGCTCGGGCAGGCGCACCTCTCCCTCCGGGCCAAGGGAGACCGTCTCCGAGGGTAGGGGGGGATGCGAACCGCTCGCCATACCCGGAGCTTAAGTCGTTTCCAGCTAGTTGCCCAACGGCACGTCATTTCGTGTCGCTTCCCGTCACCCTCCGTCGAGGCGCCGTTGACGCTTCCCCTTGTTTTTGCCTGGTCGCGCGTGATCGACCGCTCTATCGTGGGTGGCGTCAACAAATCCAGTCGCCCCGACTAGGCGGAATCACTGAGGAATCGGTGATTCCGCCGGTCGGTCTTTCGGAAGCTGCTGCCGCGTTTTTCGCGGACGCGGCAGCAGAGCGCTTGGCGACGACGGCAGCCAGCTCCGGGATGGCGTGGTCGAGCGGCGTCCAGTCGGCGAGGTTCAGCTCGCGCAGCGTGCCCGCCACGCGGCGCGCCCCCGAAACCGCGACCTCGGTCAATCTATAGGAACGGGAGAGGGGCGCCGGTTGAACGCACACGGATGCGAGCAGTCACGACACTCTTCGGAAGACCCCCGACTTCCCAGGCACGCGCCTGCCGTTCGGCGTATCTCGGCTCTCGACCGAAGGAGCGGCACGCCAAATGTAGTCCGCGGCTTGTATCACTTCGGTCGAGGCGTTACGGCGAGCGGGCCGGCGATGCGTCTTGACCGGTGAACTGCTCAAGGACCAGCTACCCGCCTCAGCATCCACGTCTACCAGAAGTCCGAGAACCTCGAAGCCCACGCGGCCTTCCGCGCCACCGTCACGAACTTCGCTGCCCGGTTCCTCGTCGTGCTGAGCTTCGTGGGGATCGTCGTCGCGGTCCCCGAGGGAGATGCTCCAGCCGTCGCGGCCACCTGGGGAATGCTGCTGCTCTCGGCGCGAGATCACCAAGCACGTGGTCGTCGCCATCGCGGTCGTGGCGGCAAGTCGGGTCCTGGGCGATGGATCGCCGCCCACGTGCGGTGAGACGCGGTCGACGACTCCTCAAAGGTTTTGCAGCGGCGTCCCCGCGCGCCCACCGTCTCTCGACGCCCGCGCACACCGGCTGATACGAGCAGGCTCATGAGCACCCCGTCCGACTGGCCTCTCCCTCGCACGGCCCCCCCGGAAGCCAGACGAAGACGCCCCCGTCGTCACTTTCGCCGTCTGTCTCGACAGCATAGACGGCGTCCTCCGGAGGAGCAACGCGAGCGTCGGGGCCGCCGCTTGAACCAAGGCGACCGGCTTCAGCGACCCTAGACCGATGAGGATCGCAACCTGGAACCTGGAGCGGGGAGGTCGATCACGGGGGGCCCGTCCCGCCCAGGAGGAGACGCTCCGCGCGCTCCTTGCCGACGTCGTCGTCCTCACGGAGCCCCCGGCAACGTACGCGAGTGGCCCCGGCGTCGTTGCGTCCCCCGCCCTCCGCTCGGGCATTGATGGCCGCGAGTCGTGGATCGCCATCGTCGGCGCGGGGGTTGAAGCCGTCCCGCTCGATATTCCCTACGAACGGATGGCCGTCGCAGCCCGCGTCGCCATCAGGGGCCGGAGGATCGTCGTCTACGGTGCCGTGCTTCCGTGGCTCTCAGTGCGGTCCCACGCCCCGAAGATGGTCCAGGCGGGCGAGGTGTTCTCCGACGTCTTCGAGCGGGTCCTCGACGCGCAGAAAGCCGACGTGTCGAAGCTCGGGACGCAAGGCGAGCCCGTCGTGTGGGCGGGGGACTTCAACCAGTCCGTCGCCGGGCCGAACCAGGGCGGGTCCAAGATCGGGCGGGCCGCCCTCAACCGGGTCTTGGCCGAGCTTGGCTTTGCGGCCTGGAATGGGCACGCCGACCACGCCCGCGAGAACCTGCGGGCCGTCGATCTGATTTGCGGTCCGAAGGAGCAGACCGTCCTGGCGCAGGGCCGGATCGATCCGACACGCGCAGGCGTGAGGATGTCGGACCACGCCGGCTACTGGGTTGATATATGAGGCTCGACGGGCGCAAGACGCACGGTTGAAGGCGACCTTCCGAGCGTGAGCGCCCCGCTCACCCTCCGATCACAGCCCGGACCATCGCCCTCTCCGCCGAGAGGATCTCCATCGCCCTCCCGAGCCCGATCTCGGCGGCCACGGCGCGGAGCAGGGTCTCGGCTTTCGAGCCGGTGGTGATCGGCCTGCGGACGGCGGGGGCCCGCCTGACGGCCGTGGCTCTCGTGGCCCGCTTCTTCTTGGTCTTGCTCTTGTCGTACCCGCGCACGTTGTACACGTAGCTCACGCCCAGCTTGAGCCCGGCGGCCTTCGCCGCCGCGACGATCTCCTTGGGGGAGAGGTCCGCGTGGGCGCGCACGAAGTCGGCCTTGCTCTTGGCGGAGGCGGCCTTCGGGGCGACGGCAGCGCTCGACTTGGCCGTCGGGGTCTTCTTGGCAGCGCCCCTCTTGGCCTTCGAGCCTCCGCCCCGCACGTTGTAGACGAGCTGGGAACTGAACTTGATCCCGGCGGCCTTCCCCTTCGCGACGACCTCGGGGCCGGAGAGGGACGCGGGCTGGCTCCGGATGAAGGCTGACTTGTTCGGCGTCTTGGTGGTCTTCTTGGCGGGCATGTTCGGGGCCAAGTTCAGCACGGCGAGGGCGGCGGGGGCAACGTCGGTCTTGAGGGTCGCGCCCGAGCTACCCGCCGGCTCCCGCGTCGGCCACGGCGTCCGCGGCGGTGTCGCTCGGGGCGTCGAGATCGAGCCCCGCGTCTAGCCCGGCGGCGCACACTGACTCGGGGACCGATACCTGGGAGCTTCCGACGAATACGTCAGATTCCCCGCAGCCCCCTGCTATCCGCATGGACGTGATGTCCAGATCGACCGACGACAGATAGCCCCGCAGATCCGCCTCACACATCCTGCCGGTATGGCTCACGGCGTCCGCGACAAGTCCTTCGAACTGCGCGATCAGGGTCGGGGTCGAGACGGCGAACATGCCGAGCCTGTGGGCCTGGAGGGCTTGGTGCAGCACCGGGACGCGGCGCTTCAGAAGAGGGTCCTTGGCCCAGGATGCCTCAAGCTCGTCGAGGAAGCCGTGACGGCTGAACACGTCGTCGTAGTGTTCCCTGACGCGTTCGATGACGCGACTCTCCCCCGCGTCCCGGTGAAGAGCTACCAGCTCCACCACGTCCGCGAAGGCGATCTGCGCGACCGGCACGATCAAGCCCTGCGAGCTGATCGCCGCCTTTAGGGCCGTGGGGTCGTCATAGGCCGTAGCTTCGACGCCGCGCTCCTCGGGGACCTGCCGGCCGACGTGGACCCGTGCGGAGAGAACGGCGAGTTCCACACGTTCGCCTGGGCCGGGCCGATGTTCAGCCGGCCGATCCCCATCGAGGTCGGGGAGGTGGTGGGGCGCGACGGGTTCGTCTTCGCGGACGTGCTGCCGGCTGCGTGATGCTACCAGCCGCGTCCCACAAGCCCTTGATCGGGACGCTCAATGTAGTCCGCTGTTTGTACCACTTCGTGCGAGCCGTTACGGCGAGAGGGCCGGCGATGCGTCTCGGCGGGCGAAGGGGGCTTGGACCGGCTACTCGCCCGCGAACCACATGCGGGGCGCCCCCTCGCTGCCGCACGCATTCCAGACCGACAGGCGGCGGGCTACGTCGTTGCGTGCTCTGCAAGGGCCAAGAGCTGCTTCGGACCTACCGGCGGCTCCACCATCCAGGGGACGATCGCGACCCGCTTGGAATAGTCCCGCAGCACTCTTTCGATCTGCGTCAGCTCGCCCCCCATCCTTTCCCCGAGCAGTGGGTCCCTCGTCCCGCTCGCCGCGAGGCTGGAGTTGATCACCCACGCGAACGGTTCAATCCCGGCTCGGCGCAGGTCCGCCTGAAGCTGCGCCGCCTCGGTCACGGGCGTCGTCTCCGCGAGCGTCACGAGAATGATCTTGGTGTACGCGGGGTCCTGGAGTCGCATGAGAGGCGTCACGAGACGACTGGGGTTGCTTGGTGAGAGGCCCCGCATCACGTCGCGGTGGTAGGAGCCCGTCGCGTCGAGAAGGAGCAGCGTGTGGCCCGTCGGAGCCGTGTCGAGGACGACCATCCCTCGACTTGCCTCGGCGACGAGCTTGGAAAAGGCGTGGAAGACAGCCACTTCCTCGGTGCAAGGCGATCGCAGGTCTTCCTCCAGCAATGCTCGCCCTTCGGCGTCGAGGTCACGGCCTTTCCGTTGGATGACCTTCTCCGTGTACGCCTTCGTCTCAGCGGTCGGATCGATGCGGGACACCTGGAGGCGCTCGACCTGGCCGACGACGGTGTTCGCGAGATGGGCGGCCGGGTCGGTCGTGCTCAGGTGGACCGGAATTCCCCGCTTCGCCAGCTCCACGGCGATGGCGGCGGCGATCGTCGTCTTTCCGACCCCGCCCTTTCCCATCACCATGACGAGCGCGTGCTGAGACGCCGCCAGCTCGTCGATGAGCCTCGACAGCGGCGGTAGCTCCGACGGACGGGCTGTGGCGGGCACTCCGGCCGACGCGCCGGGCTTGTCGTCGAGCAGCCCTCGCAAGGCGTCGAGCCCCACGAGGTTGTCGCCCTTGAGCGGCACCTCGAACCGGGTGAGTGAACGAAGCCCCTCCGGCATTTGTTCGAGGGCTAGCGTCCCTTTCCGCTCGAAGGCCAGCGCCACGGCATCCTGCCTGTCCTGCGCGTGGAAGACCGCGTTGATCACGAGCTGCTGGTTCTGGATGCCGAGATCCCGAAGCTCTCGCGCCGACCGATCCGCTTCACGTAGGGCCGCAACATCCGCCCGAGCGACCAGCACGACGGTGGTGTGAGCTGGATCGGACAGAGCCGAAAGCGCAGCTGCGAAGCGATCATGGTGCATGGTGAGCCCCGAATGCGGTCCGAGGCATGAAGCTCCACGGGTATTCGTATCCAAGAAATGCGTCCACGCCAGCGGGAGGCTCAACAGTCTGAGCGTGTGGCCGGTGGGGGCGGTGTCGAAGATGACGTGTTCGTAGGCCGTGGCGTCGGCTCCACCAATCAGCCCGGCGAACTCGTCGAACGCGGCGATCTCGGTCGTGCAGGCACCAGAGAGCTGCTCCCGAATCGTTTGGATCTCCTGGTCGATCTTGCTACCCCGGTACGGAGCGATCACGCGCTCGCGATACGCCTCAGCAGCCGCCTCAGGGTCGATGTTCATCGCGTGGAGCATCGGAACGCCCGGAACCGGCGTCGGTTGGTTCCCGAGCTTCACGCCGAGCATCTCGTCGAGGTTCGACGCCGGGTCCGTGCTCACGAGCAAGACCCGCTTGCCCCGGTCAGCCAGTGAGATAGCCGCAGCGCAGGCGATGGCCGTCTTCCCCACGCCGCCCTTTCCGGTGAAGAAGAGATGGCGTGTCGGGGAGGTGAATGGATTCATGATGGCACCATAGTTCGGCTAGTCCGCCCCCTCGGCCTTCATCTCAGCCATCAACATAGCCGTCTCCTTGTGAGGCAACGACAGGGAGGCGACCCCAGCGGCTGCCGCGAAGGCGACGGACGCCCAAAGGCACCCGGTGACGCCGTACGCCTGGAACAGGATGCCCGAGAGCAACGTCCCGACGAGACGGCCGCCCGCATTCGCCATGTAGTAGAAGCCGACGTTCATCGCGACCTTGTCCCCGTCCGAGTACGCGAGGATGAGGTACGAGTGGACCGACGAGTTGATGGCGAAGACGACCCCGAAGAGGCCGAGCCCGCCGAGGATCACCGCTGCCGGGCCGTAGCCGGCCGTGAGCCCTCCCGCGACGAGGGCCGTCACTCCGGCGAGGACGAACGCTAGCACCTGGGCGGCTCGGCCCTGCGGCGCGTGACCGCCCGTCCACCTGCTGATGAAGACCGGAGCCGTCGACTGGATGACGCCGTAGCCGATCACCCAGAGAGCGAGGAAGCTCCCCACCTCGGTGAACCCCCAGCCCAAGTTCACCGACAGGAAGACCGGGACCCCGACGACGAACCAGATGTCCCTGGCCCCGAAGAGAAAGAACCTGGCGACCGAGAGCACGTTCACGTCCCTCGTCTTCGAGAGGATGCCTTTGAACTTGCTCTTCGCCTTCGACTTGCCAAGCTCTCGCGGCAGCGAGACGAGCGCCCCGACGAGCACCAGCCCGAGACCTAGGGACATCGTGAAGAGCGACCGGCTGTAGCCGAGCGCCGCGAGAAGAAGCCCGCCGAGGAAGAACCCGACGCCCTTGAGGGCGTTCTTGGACCCAGTGAGGACAGCCACCCACTTGAACAGCGACGAGTTCTGGTTCTCCGGCACCAGGAGCTTGATGGTGCTCTTGGCACTCATCTTCGTGAGGTCTTTCGCGATCCCCGAGAGTGACTGCGCCCCCATGACGTAGGCCACCGAAACCGCCTTCGGCCACGAGGGCGCCACGAGACCCAGCATCACCAGGGCGAGAACCTGGAGCGCTAGCCCCCCGAGCAACGTCACCCGCAACCCCATCCTCGACGCCAGCCACCCCCCGACGAGGTTCGTGACGACGCCGAAGAACTCGTAGAACAGAAAGAGGAACGCGAGCTGGACGGGCGTGTACCCCAGCTCGTGGAAGTGCAGGAGGACGAGCATCCGCAGGGCGCCGTCCGTGAGCGTGAACGCCCAGTAGGCGATCGTCACGAGGATGTAGTTGCGGATCGCGCTCATCGAGACTCACCGAAGGCTCTGGGCGACCTTCCGGGCGAGTTCCATCATCCGGTTCACGTACCCGATCTCGTTGTCGTACCAGGCCAGGATCTTCACGCTCGTCCCGTCCACCACCATCGTCGAGGGAGCATCGATGATCGCGGACCGAGGGTCGTCCTTGAAGTCCACCGAGACCAAGGGTCTCTCCTCGAACCCCAGGATGCCCTTCAGCGGGCCATCGGCCGCCCTCTTGAGCAGCGCGTTCACCTCCTCCTCCGTCGTCGGCTTCGCGACCTCGAACACGCAGTCCGTCAAGGAGGCGTTCAAGAGAGGGACGCGGACAGCGAGCCCGTTCAACTTGCCCTTCAGCTCGGGGTAGATGAGGGAGATCGGAGTGCGAGCCGTCCCATCCGTCCGAAGCCGTTGATCCCGACACGTGTCGCCATCCTCCGTCCCTTTCTATCCATCACGGTCAAACACGCAGGTGTTCACCTGCTGCAAGGCAGCCAACCCCGCGTCCTCTGCCCTCGCCGGAGGGCCGCAGGGTTACGGCGAGGTTCTCGGCGTCTCCACGCCCACGTGATGGGCCAAGAGAAAGAGGCGGATGCGCTGGGCGATGGCGTCGCGGACGGCCATGAAGACCTGCCTGGCCTTGTCGGTGCCCTCGAACTTCGCGGGGTCCTCGAACGACCAGTAGATGTCCTCCTTGGCGGTAGGCCAGGTCGGGCACGACTCCTTCACGCTGTCGCAGACGGTGATGACGTAGTCGAAGGTCTCGTGTCGGAACCGATCGATGTGCTTGCTGGTCTGGCCGGAGATGTCGATCCCCATGGCGCCCATGACCTCGACGGCCATCGGGTGAACGGCCCTCGGGTCGGTCCCTGCGCTGAAACTCGCGACCTCGCCCTTGCTCAGGTCCCGGAGGAGCCCCTCTGCCATCTGGCTTCGGCAGGCGTTGCCGGTGCATAGGAAGAGAACCAGGAGGCCCGCTCGACGCTTTCCGCGACCGAAGCGGCGCTCAACCGGAGCACGCCGATGTTGTCCAACTCCCGTCGTCCCTGGTCGTACATTCCCGAGATGGCGTCCTCGACGCATACGACGCGAAAGTCGCGCTCGCTGGCTTCGTACATCGATGTCCTCGGGCAGTTGGGGAAGTTACATCCCACGAAGATCGCCGCGCGTGCTCCGAGAGAGGCGCCCCGGGCGACCGGGGCGCCTACTCGATCCTGGTGGGGCCGATCGGACCAGGGCGCCCCCCTCGACCTCGACCTCGACCCCGACCTCGACCCCGTCAAGTACTGAGGAGTCGCGGCTGGCGGGTGTGGCGCATCGTCTCGCGCCTCACCCCCCCCCGCTTCGTATCCGGCTCCCTCGGCAGCCCCTCCCGCACCAGCCCCGCGGCGGCCTCGCGTCTCGCCCCCTGCACGAGCGGGCCCGCGTCGCCCGCGGGATCGTCGCGCCGCGCCACGTCGAGCCCGTACAGGCACTCGACCCACCGCCGCGCGGCGTTTCGTCCTGACCAGCGTGATAGTGGACGGGGGCGAGTGGAGGAAGCTCGACGCGTGCCTCCACCCGCCCCGTCCGGTTCACACGGCGATCAGCTGGCGGGCTTGGCCGTTACCGGCGCGGGACTCGCCGCCGGTACCGGTGCCGCCGCCGTCGCGCCGGTGCTCGTCGCACCGGCGGTCGGGCTGCTGGTCGCCGTCGTCACGACGGGGTGCGCCGCAGTGACGGGCGTCAGGGTGATGCCGATGACATCACCTTTGACGCTCTTCTTCTGCTTCGACCCCATCGTGTTCCGCGCAGCGCGAGTTGCCTTGCGCTTCGCGGCGGCAGCGGCCTTGGCCTCGACCGTCAGCGGCGTCACCACCTTCGGGTGCAACCCGAAATCGGCGAGGACGTCTGGCGCGTTGCCGTAGGCGGCCTTCACGAACGACACCAGCGCATCCATGAAGATGCGAAGTGCCGGCATGTCGGTCTTCTCGACAGCGAGCTTTGCTGTGGTCGTGGCCTTGGCGGCGTCCACGTCGGTACGCAGGCGCACGAGCTGATCCAGCTTGCTCGTGATCTGCGCCGCCGTGTACGAGCCTCCCGCGAGCATCACCTGCGTGGTGCTCCCGAGGTGCTTGTTCGTCCCCGCGATCAACGACTTCGCGAGGGCGACCACCGTGCCTTTCGACGGACTGTTCTTTGTAGCCATGACTCGATTCTCCTTTCCGGAGGCGGACCGATACGGTCGACGGCCGTGACGCCGTCACCCCCGTGGCCACGATGGCCGGGCTGCGCCGGGCCCCATTGCCCGGCGCGCCCTTCGACTGCCTTCACCCCCTTAAGCTCGCGTGGACCCCCGATTTGCCGCCGAGGGGACCGACTATTTTCGGGATGCGAGGGATATCGAGAGGTTACGAAGGAAGAAATTCGACGAGAGCCGTGCGCCCGGGCTCGACGGCACGCTCGGTCGCGCCGAAGGGAGCGCCGCTGGTCGCTGAGCGGGCCCGCATCGAGCCGATGGGTGCCCGCAAGCGAGGCGTGGGCGCGCGCATCGAATCGATGGGTGCCCGCAAGCGAGGCATGGGCGCGCGCATCGAGTCGATGGGTGCCCGCAAGCGAGGCATGGGAGCGTCCATCGAATCAAGCGGTCCTTGCGCGAGGGAGAGCCACGCTGACGTCGGCGCGACGCCGGCCCGTCACTCCCGCGATGGCCCGGGGCATGCGCCCTCGACAGGCCCGCTCCCGGGCCTCGAGGACAAGATGCCCAGGCCAGCGAGCAACGACGCCGCCAGCCCGCCCCCTCGGCACGCAACCGCCCCCGGTCGGTGGCCGAAGGAGGGACATGTCCTGCCTTCACCGTCCGCCGCCCGCCCTGCTCGCCCTGGTCCTCG
>PLYU01000364.1 GCA_003153495.1 Myxococcales bacterium | reverse complement strand
CCGATTTGCCGCGGAGGGGCCAAAGTATTTTTGGGAATCGAGTCGCGTCGGGAGGTTACGGAGCAAAAAAAAGGCGGGCGACCCCGGACCGCCGAGTCCCGCAGCCGAGAACCGTGACCGTCCGACGGACGGACGCGACTCTCCGACCGAGAACCGCGATCGCCGGCCTGCAGAACGCGATCCTCCAGCCGAGAGTCGCGATCGTCGGCCGGAAGAACGCGACTCTCGGACCCAGAGTCGCGATCGTCGGACGGGAGGACGCCGTTCTCCGACCCAGAACCGCGATCGTCGGGCGGAGGAGCGCGACTCGCCTACCCAGAGTCGCGATCGTCCGACGGGAGGACGCGATCCTCCGAGCGAGGGCCGCGATCGTCGGACGTCGACGAGCTCGCGGAGCACAGGGTCGAGCGCGGCGATGGTCTCGTACGCGTACCCCATGCCTCGAGCTCCACGACGAGAGTCCGTCGTACGAGCACGTCGATGCGGTACCCGCAGTCGACGGCCAAGCCCTTGTACACGATGCCGGCGGTCCGCTGTCGTTCGAAGTCGACGCCACGCAGGCACAGCTCGTGACAGAAGCACGCCTCGTAAGCCGACTCGAGTAGACCCGGGCCGAGCATTCGATGCACCTCGATCAGCGCTCCGATGATCTCTCCCGAACCATCCTCGTACTTCCTGATCTTCTGATCCTTCTGTTCCACTCTCTCTCTTCGGCCGCGCCGGGCCAAGGTTGCTCGCGCAGAGGTACCAACGGCGATGGGGGTTCCCCCGGCACCGCAACGCGCTCTACTCGGCCTGGTACCCCCCTTTCGGGTGGGGGGCTTGGGGGGAGCGGCCGCGCTCCCCCCGGCTACCGATCGACCCCCTTCGGCCGAGCGGAGCCTGCGAAGCGGACCGACAGCCCCGTGCGCATCACCAAGCGAGGCAGGCGGAGCGAAGGCCTGGACGGACCCTTCGGACAAACGTCAACAATCCACGCTCGGTGCTTCGCCACCTGTCGGTACCCGACACGCTCGGTACTTCGCCATCGCGCAGTACCCTGTACCCCGCCTCACCCCGTCCCGTACGCCACGAGCACCACCAGCACCACCACCGCGAGGCTCCCGATCGCCCCGAACGTCGCATGGCGCTTCTTGCGCGCCGCGATCTCTTCGCTCGCGGCGTCGCCCTTCGCCGCGCGAGCCCTGGCGATCTTCCGCGCGTTGAACATCTCGAGGTGCGACAGCACGAGGAGCGCGGCGACGCACGTGAGCTTGCCGTGCAGCCACGGCTGGCGGAGCCACTCGGGCGCCAGCAAGAGGAACGCGATGCCGGTCGCGACCTGGGCCATCAGGGCCGGCAGCTCGATCTTGGTGACGATCTCCGCGGCGAGGATCTCGTACTCGTTGCGAATCGCCGCGGCGAGCCCGCTCGCGGTCGACCGCTTCATGAGCTGCTGCTGCGCGAAGCCCGCGCCGAGGTACGCGGCGAAGCCGATCAGGTGCAGGACGATCAACGCCTTGTGGGCCATGGCAATCAGTCCTTCACGGAAGCAAGACGCAGGCCTGACCCAGAGCGGTCAGGGCGCCGCCGCAGGCCGGTGAGGAGCAACAGAAGGAGCACGGGGGGCCTCATGTCGCGCCTGATGCCCCCGAATGTGCCACAACGGTCGGCGCGATGACCACCAACATCCGCGGAAGGCTGCAGGGGCTCGCCGGCCTCGCGGGGACGCTGCTCGTCACCGGCTGCGCGACGGCGCGCGCGGGCCTGCCGCTCGACTACCGGGTCGGCGTCTACGAGGAGCGCGCGACCCTCTACCAGCCCGCGCCACGGGTCAGGGCGAACGCGCCGGCGTCGGCGCGATGGCCCGTGGTGGTCGTCCTGCACGGCGGCTTCTGGGGCGACGGCAAGGACACCGAGGACATCGCACTCCGCCTCGGGGAGCGCGGCGTGCTCGCCGTGGTCCCCACGTACCGGGGCGAGAGCCGGAGGCTCGACGGGCAGGCCAGCGAGGGGGCGGTCGAGTTCTGCAAGGGAGAGGTCGATGACGTGCGGGCGCTGCTGCGGGACCTCGAGAAGCGGGCCGACGTCGATCCGACCCGCATCGCCCTGCTGGGGTTCTCCCACGGCGGGTGCGTCGCGCTGCGGACGGCGGCGCGCGAGCCGGGGCTGGCCGCGGTGGTGACGTTCGACGCGCCGACCGACGCCGGGTACACCGCCCGGTTCCTCGGAGCGCACCCGTTCGGGATGTTCGCGTTCGCCTGGTGGCTGAGGAACGAGGTCCTGACGTTCGTCGGCGCGGACCCTGAAGACGCGCCGGCCGCGTGGAAGGCGCGCTCGCCGCTCTACGAGACCGACACGATGCGAGCGCCGCTCGTGCTCGTCCACGGCACCGATGACGTGCTCGTCCCCGTCGTCGAGACGTGCGCTCTGCGCGACGCTCTGCGCGTGCGCGGCCACCCCGTGGAGGAGCGTTACTTCGGGAAGGACGGCGTGCCCGACCCGTCGCCGACGCCGGCGTGCGCGCCGGCGCCTCCCGCCAGCGGTAGCGCGACGCCGGCGAGCGCCGTGCAGGTCTGGTACTTCGAGGGCGAGGGGCACCTGTTCTCGCAGGAGGCTCAGCAGGGTGCCCTCGCCCGCGTCTTCGATTTCCTGACGAGCACGCTCTCGCCAGCACGTTGAGCTGACGGGACTGACGCGTGGCGTCATCGCGACCGCCGGGAGACGTGCGAAACCGAGACCGGTGGGGGACGTAACTGGACGAAGGGGGGCCACGTAGCTTGAGAACCGAGGTGCTCGATGTCGCAGGGTGAGTCTACGAAGCGGATCGCGATCCACGCGCTGGCCCTGGCGTTCGCTGCGGCCGGGTGCTCGTCGGGTGGCGGATCGGGGAATGGTCCGGGGAACATGGAGGCCGGTGCGTCCGACGGCGGCGGAATCTCGGCCGGCGACAGCGGCCTGGTGAGCTGCGCGAGCGATCCTCGCGTCGACCCCTACGCGCTCCCTCTCACCAAGGCGGGCGACCATCACTCGCTCACGTTCTCCCTGGTCAGCTCCACGGCGGATCCTCCCGCCAGGGGGAACGAGACGATGAAGATCAAGATCGTCGACGGCAGCGGCCAGCCGGTAGTCGGCGCCACGCTGACCTTTCCAAAGCTCGGCGGTACCTACGACCCGTACATGCCCGATCACCACCATGGCTCGGCGGCGCCGCTGGCGACCGACAACGGCGACGGGACGTACACCCTCACGCCGCTCTACTTCTTCATGAGCGGCGTCTGGGAGGTGGCCATCCAGGCGCAGTCGGGGAGCGTCACCGACGGGACGATGTTCACGTTCTGCATCCCCTGACGCTCACGGCGTGCACGGCGGCATCGTCGGCGCCGGCGCAGGGGGGACGGCGGAGTTGAACGTCGAGGCGCCGACGCAGGTGACGGTGGTCTTGTCGAACGGGTCGAGGAACTTCTGCAGGCCGGCGTCGCCGCTCGCGGCCTCCGGCGTCCACTCGATCTGCCTCGGACCGCCCGGGCCCATGATCGACACGTCGAAGGTGGGCATCGTGGGGGCGATCGATGGGTCCAGGTCGCCCGACTGGACGAGGTCGTCGAGCACGTCGAGGCCGACCGGCTGCAGGCGGATGCGCAGCGTGACCCTGTCCGGCGCGCCGCTCGGGAGGGGCGACCCGTCCTGCGGGAAGAACTTCACGGCGTGCGTCCGGTAGAAGGCGGGATCCCCCGCGTCGAACGTCGCCAGGGCGGGGAGCTCGTTGCCGCTGGTCTTCGCCGCCTGCCAGAACATGCTCACGGGCGCGCACTGCGCGTCGAACATGCGGTCGCGCAGCAGCCACAGGTCCGGGTCGTTCTGCAGGCCCGTGACGGCGGCCCCGTCGGGGACGACCCCGCTCTGGTAGACGACGCTGCCGCCGCGGTAGGCGATCACCTCGGCCCAGGCGCGCCGGTCCTGGGCGGCTCCGCTGGGCCACTGGTGGCCCAGGCCGAGCGGGTCGAGGAGGACCCGGATGCCGCCGAGCGACGTGACGCAGAGGGCGCCGATGATCGAGGTCTCGTCGAGCGCCTCCTGCACGAGCGTCTTCTGGATCGCGGCGTTCGCCGCACCGGGGCCGAGCGCCACGTCCACCGCCGGGAAGTGGTGGTCGTGGGAGTAACGAGCTTGCAGGCCTGGCACCGCCGGCGCGATCACCTGCTTTACCCCGCCCTGCTTCATGTGGCACGTCCCGCACGTCTGGCCCGCGGAGCCGGCAGTGTTGTAAGCGGAGTGCGCCCACTCGAAGTACGTCCTCTCGAGCGCCGCGCCCTGGGGCGTCACGATGTCGTGGCACGGGCCGCACAGCTGCGCGCTCGCGAGCCGGGACTGGTCGTGCAGCTCGGAGTAGACCGATGCGTGCGACGTGTTCGCGACGGGAGGGGGGTCGGAGAGCTCGCCGCGCATGGCGAGGTCGGTCGAGAGGTTGAGCGGAGCGTCGTGCGCTCCGTCGACCGACTCGACCGTGTGGCAGAAGAAGCAGGTGATGCCCTTGTACTTCGGGTCCACGCTCGCGAGGTTCAACCCGTCCTGCGTCTTGCCGTCGCGCACCGCCATCGGCGCGTGACACTTCACGCAGAAGGTGCCGAGCTTCCCGCTGGTCTCGCGCTGCCCGCGGGCGTTCATGGCGAGGAACACCGGGTCGTCCGCCGCGTACGCGTGCATGCTCAGCGACCAGTCGCTGTAGTGGTACGTGTGGCACTTGCCGCATGTCTTCGGGTCGAGGAGCTCGTCCCGCGTGCCGGTCGGGCCCTGCGCCGCGGGCGCCGCGCTCTGGCTGCAACCCGCAGGGACGACGGACGCCGCCCCGACACCGACCACCAGAGCGAGGGCGAGCCACGCGTCTCTGTGCACGCGTGAGAGCGTAGCGCGTGTCTTCTCGGCGGGCAGGCCCTAGAAGACCAGGACCCACATGTCGTACAGCGCGTGCGTCCACACCGCGGCCGCGAAGCCGCGCGTGGCGTAGACCAGCGTGAGCGCGAGGGCGAGCACCGCGCGGGCGACGAACGAGCGCAGGTCGAATGGATCGCCGAGCGGGCCGACGTAGTGCATCCCACTGAAGACGGCGGCGCTCGCGAGCGCCCAGAGGACCATCACGAGGACGGCGCGCAGGCCGAGCGACGGCGAGCTCCCCACGAGACCCACGCGCTGGCCCGCGAGCGCCCAAACGAGGACCTTCGCCCCGAACCCGAACAAGAGGACCCGGAAGGCGAGCTCCTCGTAGAACCCGGCGCCGAGGGACATCACGACGCCCGTGAAGGGCCCGCTGATCGCGCGGGCCGGCGGCCCCGCGAAGAGCTTGCCGACCACCCACGAAGTGCCGGTGGCCATCGCGTAGGCGTACGCCATCCCCTCGAGGGCGATCTGCACGAGCTTGCCCGGCCGCAGGGGGTGGCCGCGCCCGAGCACCGCGAAGACGACGAACATCGCGGCGCCGATGCCCGCGGTGAGCTCCAGGTACGTGAGCCGGTCGCCGTGCGAGAGCGCGAGCAGGCGGGAGGTGACCACGTCGGTGGCGTTGCGCACGTTCAGGAAGACGACGCCGACCTGGTACCCGAGGAAGACGGGCAGCGTGAGGGCCAGCTCGGCCCAGGCTCCGGGCTTGGAGGCGAGGCTCCCCTGGTCAGGCGCGGCGCCCCTCGGCGTCATCGGGCATTCGGGCGGAGCTGGTAGACGATGGCCACGACCACGACGACCCAGAGCACCAGGTTGAGCACGAAGGGTACGTCGCGCAGCATCTCCTGGGTCGGCGACTCGGCCTTGAGGCCCCGGCCGGCGCGCCCGCTCACGAGGAAGAGGAAGCGGCCGATGCCGACGACCACGAACGGCGCGGTGAGCCAGAGATAGCTCGAGTTGAAGGCGGCGCGCGTGTCCGGATCGAGCGTGTACGCCAGGTAGGTGACGGCGGTGGCGGTGCCGGTGACGGCGAGGGCGACGTTGAGGGACAGGGGCGTGTAGGACTCGAGCGCCGCGCGCTGGCGGCCGGCGTTCTCGAGGGCGAGCTCGTGTCGTCGCTTGCCGAAGCCGAGGAAGAGGGCGAGCAGCGCCGTGCACGCGAGCATGTAGCCGGACACGTGAACGTCGGCGGCGATGCCGCCCGCGAGCACACGCAGGACGAAGCCGAGCGCGATGAGGCTGACGTCCAGGAACGCGACGTGCTTGAGCTTGAAGCTGTAGGCGAGGTTCTCGGCGAAGTAGACGAGGGCCACGAGCGCGAGCGCGGGACCTCTCGAGTACGCGGCGACCAGAGAGACGGCGACCAGCACGCCCGCCATCAGGCGTGCGGTCCGCTCGGGGACCTGACCGCTCGCGATGGGCCGGTTGCGTTTGATGGGGTGGACGCGATCCGCCTCGACGTCGACCAGGTCGTTGATGGTGTACACGGCACCCGCGAGCAGGCAGAAGACCGCCGCGGCGGCGAGGGCACGCCCGGTGACGGCGAGGTTCAGCGCCGGCCCCTGCGCCGTGGCGAGGAACAGGTCCTTGTGGAAGAACATCGGGGCGAGAACGAAGAGGTTCTTCACCCACTGGTGCGGGCGCAGCGTCTTGAGCAGGCCCCGGATCACGCAGCTGCCACCCATAGCGCGGACCGGGCCTCTTGCCACCTGCCGGCGACCTGCCGCGGCGCTTGACGGGACGCGCCCCCACGCACCAGCATTCCCCTCCTCGATCGCCCTCTAACCCCCGAGGGCCGGCGAGGCTAAGACTCCCCCGTGACTCCACTCCGCTTCGCCGCGCTCGCGGCGCTCGTCGTCCTGGCGCTACCGGCGGCCCACGCTCGCGCCGACGGCGACGCGCGCGCCGGCGTCGGCGATCTCGCGCGCCTGCGCGCCCAGGTAGCCGCCGCCCGCGGGCCGCTCGCGTACGGCGCGCTGCGCAAGGTCTGGTCGGAGTGGGACCGCAGCGATCCCTCCGTCATCGAGGAAGCCCTGCGGCAGGTCGGCTCCGACGTGACCGAGCCCCCCCCACTGCGTGTCTACGCGAACCTTCTCGAGGCCTACGCCCGCCGCCGACGGGGGGACGCCGACGGCGCGCGCGCCCGGGTCGCGCGCCTGGGCTACGTGGACACCTGGATGCTGGTCGGGCCGTTCGACAACGACGGCAAGGCGGGCCTGATGACCCCCTTCGACCCCGAGAAGGAGCAGGGCGCCCCGCTGCACGTGCTGCGCGACTACGACGGCAAGGACCATCGCCCCGTACGCTGGCGGTTGCTCCCGTCGGTGTCTCCCTATGGGTGGGTCGACTTCGGGGCCTTCGTGCGCCCCGAGGAGAACGCGTGCGTCTACCTGACGGCCTTCGTGCACGACGCGCGCCTCGCGGACGGCGCCTCGCGACCGGTGTCGGTCTGGGCAGGGGCCACCGGCGCGCTGCGCGCGTTCTGGAACGGCGCCGAGGTGCTGGGCGACGAGAAGTACCGCGACCTCGACTCGGACCGGTTCGCGGCGACCGCGACGCTGCGCGCCGGCTGGAACCGGTTGATGGTCAAGGTGTGCGGTGACGATCGGCCCCCCATGCTGTCGCTGCGGCTGGCGGCCGCGGACGGGGCGCCGGACGAGCACATCGAGGTCGACGCAGACCCGCGCCACTCGACCCGCGAGGGCGGCGCCGCGGCGCCCGCCGCGAAGCGCGCGCCCGGGCCGCGCGGCGGCGGGGTCGAGGGCCCCGTGCAGGCGTTCGAGCGGCTGGTGAAGGGGAACGACCCGGCCATGCTCGAGGCCTACGCGCGCTACCTCGGCGCGACGTCGGCCGACGACCCGACCGAGCATCGCGCCCGCGAGCTGGCCCGCAAGGCCGTCGATCTCGCGCCCACGATCCCGCGGCTCCTCCTCGCGGCGGACGTTGCGGAGACCCGCAACCAGCGCGCGTCGTGGCTCGAGCGGGCCGACGCGCTCGTCGAGGCGGGGCGCGCGACCGAGCAGGAGACCATCGACGTGCTGCTGGCGCGCGGGGCGTACGCCCGCAGCGGTGTCAACGGCCGGGACGCCATGCCGTACTACGAGCGCGTCCTCGCGCTCGACCCGGACAGCTTCCCGGCGACGCTGGCGAAGGTCGAGATGTACGAGGCCGCCGGGCTCCGCGACACCGGGCTCGCCCTCCTTCAGCGGGCCCTGGTGCGGCGGCCGCGGAGCGTGGGGCTGCTCCGCGCCACGGTGGCGGCGCTGCGCGACGAGGGGCTCGAGACCGAGGCGGAGGAGATGGCCGATCGCTACGCCGCGCTGCGCTTCGACGATCCGGCGTTCGCGCGCGCGGAGATCGATCTGGCGGTGGCGCGCCGGGACCCGCAGGCGGCGGCACACTGGGTCGACCGGCTGGTGGCGATGAGCCCCGACAGCGCCGGGGCGCTGCAGTCGGCGGCGCAGGCGTGGATGCGCCTCGGCGAGCGCCCCCGGGCGATCGCGGCGCTGCGCGCGGCGCTGGACCTGGCCCCCGAGGACACCGATGTGATGCGCAAGCTCGCCTCCGCGTACGCGCTCGGCGGGGAGCGCGACGAGCAGCTCGCGCTGCTCAAGCGGGTGGTCGAGCTCATGCCGCAAGCCAAGGACGTGCGCGACGAGCTGGCGCACCTGGGCCCACCGACGCCGCGCGACGACGAGGGGTACGCCCGCCCGTCGGCCGAGTTCCTGGCGAAGCGCTCGCTGCCCGCCGGCGGACAGGCGCGCCGCTCGCTCGTCGACCTGCACGTCACGACGGTGTTCCCCAACGGACTGGCCAGCCGTTTCCACCAGGTCGTGTTCCAGCCCCTGACCGACGCCGCGGCGGCGGGGTCGCGCGAGTACGAGCTGACCTACGAGACGGACAGCGAGACGGTCCAGCTCCGGGCGGCGCGGGTGTACCGGAAGGACGGGCGGGTCGACGAGGCCATCGAGAGCGGCGCCGGCGCGATGGCCGACGATCCGGCGCTGGCCATCTACACGAGCGCGCGCAGCTACTACGTGCTCTTCCCCCGCCTCGAGCCGGGCGACGTCGTCGAGCTTCAGTACCGGGTGGAGGACGTCGCGCAGCGCAACGCCTTCGCGGACTACTTCGGCGAGGTCGTCACCCTGCAGAGCGCCGAGTCGATCGCGCGCGCCGAGTACGTCCTCATCACGCCCAAGACGCGGACGCTCTACTTCAACGAGCCGCGGGTGCCGGGCATCACGCGCACCGTGGACGAGCAAGGCGACCGCCGGATCTTCCACTTCCTCGCGCTCGACGTCCCCGCGACGGTGGAGGAGCCTCTCCAGCCGCCGTGGCCGGAGGTGCTGGGGCACGTGAACGTGTCGACGTACCGCACGTGGGAGGACATGGGCCGCTGGTACTGGGGCCTGGTGAAGGACCAGTTCGTGCCGGACGACGAGGTCCGTCGCCGGGCGGAGGCGCTCACCCGGGGGATGAAGGACGACGCGGCGAAGGTGCGCGCCATCTACGACTACGTGGTGCAGAAGACGCGCTACGTGGCGCTCGAGTTCGGCATCCACGGCTACAAGCCGTACCGGTGCGCGCAGATCTTCGCGCGAGGCTTCGGCGACTGCAAAGACAAGGCGACCCTGATCGTGACGATGCTGGGAGCGCTCGGGATCAAGGCGACGCCGGTGGTCGTCCGCACCGGGAACAAGGGGGACATCGAGCCGAGCCCGGCGAGCATGGCGCCGTTCGACCACATGATCGCCTACGTCCCGTCGCTCGACCTCTACCTGGACGGCACCGCCGAGTACACCGGGTCGACGGTGCTGCCGGCGATGGACCGGGGCGCCATCGCGCTGCAGGTCAACGAGGGCGACGCCAAGCTCGTTCGCCTGCCCGACCCCCCTGCGAGCGCGAGCGTGAGCGTGCGCGCGGTCGACGCGAGCCTCACCCCCGAAGGCGGTGCGCAGCTCGACTGGCGGGCGGAGGTCACCGGTGTCGAAGCGGCGGGCTGGCGCGTGCGGTTCCACGCGCAGGCGACGCGGACGCAGCGAGTCCAGCAGGCCATCGCCGCGATGCTGCCCGGCACCGAGGTCACCTCGGTCGACGCGGGCGACCTGGAGGACGTCGAGGCGAAGGTCACGGTGCACGCGCGCGGAAGGGTTCCCCAGTTCGCGCGCGCCGACGGGGACGCGCTGAGCGTCCCTCTCGGACGCAAGGAGCACATGGTCCGCGACTATGCGGCCCTCACCGAGCGCAAGCTCGCCGTGCGCCTGGACGCGCAGTGGACGGAGGAGGACGACGCGACCGTGCGGCTGCCCCCGGGGGCCAGGCTGAGGAGCGTCCCGTCGGCCGCGAAGGGAGCGAGCCCGTTCGGCTCGTACGCGGTCGAGGTGCAGGCGGCAGCCGGCGTGATCCACGCGAAGACGACGGTGACGATGACCCGGACGCGGGTCACGGCGGCCGAGTACCCGGCCTTCCGCGCCTGGTGCGAGGAGGTCGACCATCAGCTCGGTCAGCGCGCGACGGTGGCGCTCAAGTGAGGCGGACCACAGCCACGCCCCTGCGCGTGCTGGCGCTCGCCTCGCTGGCGGCGATCGGCTGCGGCGCGTTCGCGCGCTCCGCCTCGACCCCGAATCCTCTGCAAGACGTCCGAGCCACCGGTCGCGCGTCGTCGGACGGAGAGGTGGTCGGCTGGTGGGCGCTGATGGAGTCGTTCGCGCCCGGAGGCAGCGCGGAGCAAGCGCAGGCCGCGCGCAAGCGCCTCGACGCAATCCCCCACGCGGGCATGTGGGCCGGCCTCGCGCGGGGCTTCATCGACGAGGCCCACGGCGATCCGCACGCCGCGTCCGAGGCCTTCCTGACGGCCCTCACCGCCTCGTCGGCAAGCGGAGAGCCCCAGGCCCCGCTGGTCGCGTGGTTCGCGGTCCGGCACCTGTTGTCGCTGCGCGGGTCGGTGGCAGACCTGTTCACGGGGCACCGGAAGGTCTTCGAGGATCTGCTCGCCCGCCCGGGTCACCTCGGGTGGCGCGCGGTCGCCGATCTCGAAGACTGGCGCGCGGCGGAGGTCTATGACGAGGCCGAGAGGACGGGCGACGCCTACGACGAGGAGGTCGTGGGCCGGATGGGGTGCGCGCGCGCGGTCCGCATCGCCGGTCCGTTCGGTCACGGCGGCGCGCCCGACCGCCGGCGCCCGTTCCCTGCCGAGGCGCCGGAGCCATGGCCTCCCGCGTGGGCTCCCGACCCGATGCGCGGCAGCGTGCCGCACGTGCTCCCGGTCACGCAGAAGCGGTGCCTCGCTGTCGCCGACGAGCAGGTGCAAGAGGGCGTGTTCTACGCCGAGGCCTTCTTCGCCACGCCGGGCGAGCGCGAGCTGATCGTCGCGGTCCAGGGGGCCGTCGCCGTCTGGATCGACGGGGTGCAGGTGCTCACGCGGGGCGTCGAGGAGTGGGGATCCTGGCAGCGCTTCGGCGCTCACGTCGCCGTCGGGGCCGGCCGCCACCGCGTGCTGGCGCGAACCCCCACACCCGTCACGAGCGTGCGCCTGCTGAACCTCGACGGGACGGGCGCCGGGCTGGAGACGGGCGGCGACCCGCGCGCGCCGTATGCGATGGACGCGCCGCGGCTGCTGTCGGACCCCAACCCCCTCGATGCGACCGTCCGCGCCGCCGCGGGGGGGGATGCCTCGCTCGCGAGCTCGCCGATCGACGCGGCGCTGGCGGCATACGCGGCGCACGTCGACCAGATGGACGACGTCGCGTCGACCCTGATGGAGCCGCTGGTGGCGCCGCAGGACGCCGCGCCGCTGACGCTCCACCTGGCATCGACGTTCGTCGCCGGCGATCCCTCGCTGCCGGAGGACGTGCGCGCGCCGCGCGCCCGCGCGCTCCGGGATCGCGCCCTGGCGGGCGACGCCAGACTCTGGCGCGCTCGCCTGACGGCCATCCTCGACGAGGCCGAACAGCGCGGCCTCTCCGAGGCGGTCGACCCCCTGCACAAGCTGGCGGACGAGGAAGGCGGCGAGCCCGAGGTGCTCGAGCAGCTGGCGCGCCTCTACGGCCGGCTGGGATGGCGCGGCGAGCAGATGCGCACGCTGACCGACCTCACGCAGCGCTTCCCGGACGACCTGAGCGCGCTGCGATCTTACCTGGAGGCGCTCGACGAGAACGGACCAGCCAGGACCGCCGACGCGATCGCCGCGCGTATCAAGAAGCTCGACCCGGACGCCGAGGTACAGCTCGATCGGGCGCTCGCCCGCCACGACTACCAGGCGGCCATCGCCGAGCTCGAGCTGCTCGGGAAGCGGCACCCCGATCGCAAGGAGATCGCTGCGCGCATGGCGGACGTTCTCGCCCGCTCGGGCGACACGAGCGCGGCGACACGTGAGATCGAGAAGGCCCTCGCCAAGCACCCGATGGACGCGCAGGCACGCTTTCACCTCGCAGACCGCGCCTACGCGAAGGGCGACACGACGGCGCTGCGGCACGCCCTCGCGGCTGCGTTGCAGGCGGGCGCGAACGGCGACGACCTGCGCGCCGCGATCGATCTCATCGAGGGCGCGACGGATCTCGAGCCGTATCGCCGCGACGGCCTCGCGATCGTCCGCGAGTTTCAGGCGTGGGAGAAGTCCGGCCATCACATGGACGGCACGGCCGCGCGCGTCCTCGACTACGCGGCCATCTGGGTCACGACCGACGGGTCCAGCCAGATGCTGGAGCACGAGATCCAGAAGATCCAGTCGCAGGAGGCCATCAACGCGGAGGCCGAGACCGAGCCGCCCGCCGGCCTCGTCCTGCACCTGCGGGTGATCAAGCCCGACGGCCGCGTCCTCGAGCCCGAGCCGGTGGCGGGCAAGCCCACGCTCACGATGCCCAACCTCGAGGTCGGAGACTTCGTGGAGGTCGAGCACGTCGCGACGCAGGCCGGCGACGGGGCCAAGGGGCGGCAGTACGGCAGCCCGCACTGGTTCTTCCGCGAGGCCGACAAGGGTTACTGGCGAAGCGAGTTCGTCGTGATCGTCCCGGCGGACCGCGCGATCGAGATCGAGACCCGCGGCAACGTGCCTCCGCCGCAGACGCGCACGGTCCACGGGTTCGTCGAACGGCGCTGGCGCGTCGATCTGAGCCCGCCTGCCGAGGTGGAGCCGGAGAGCCCGCCGGTCACCGAGTTCTTGCCGAGCGTGCGCATCGGATGGGGCGTCTCTCTCGACGCGACGCTCTCGCGCCTCGTGGACGTGGCCGCGGACGAGACCCCACTGGACCCACGTCTGCGCGCGAAGGCCCTGGCCGTCGTGCGGGACGTCCCTGCGGCCGCAACCGACGAGCGGGCGCGGCGGCTCTACCGGTACGTCGTCGAGAACGTGCGCGACGGCAAGGAGACCGACGGGCGCCGCGTCCTGTCGGGCGGCAGCGGGTCGCGACAGGCGGCGTTCCGCTACGTGCTTCGTCTGGTCGGAATCGGCAGCGATCTGGCGCTCGTCAAGAACCGTCTCGCCACGCCTCCGCTCGGCAAGATGAGCGAGGTCGAGGAGTACGACACGCTGGTCATGCGCGTGAGCACCGAGCGGGGCCCGCGCTGGCTGACGGTGCGCGACAAATTCGCGCCCTTCGGTTACGTCCCGGCGGAGCTCCGGGACCAGCCGGCGATCCTGCTCTCGGCGGGCACGCCGCGCGACGTGGTGAGCGCGCCGGGCGCCGTAGACGGGGTCGTCTACGAGGGTCGCGCGGACGTGCGCGAGAATGGCTCCGCCAGCCTCGACCTGACGCTCACGTTCCAGGGCAACCGCGCGATCGCGTGGCGCAATGCGCTGGACCAGGTCCCGCAGGCCAAGCTCTACGACTTCGTCGAGAGAGAGCTGGTGGCCCCGTCGTTCGACGGCGGGCACGTCCGCGAGATGAAGGTCGACGGCGCCGACGCCCTCGACGCACCCCTCGTGATGCATCTGCGCGTCGAGGTGCCGGAGCTCGCCAAGCCTGTCCGCGGCGGGCTCGCGCTGAGGCCCCCCTTCGCGCCGGGTCTCGCGCAGCTGGCCACGCTGCCTGCCCGCCACACACCGCTCTTGCGGCGTACCTCTTGGCGAGCCGAGATTCGCATCCGCGTCGTGCTCCCGCCGTCGATGAGGATGCCCCCCTCGCTGGTGCGCGGCGAGGAGCGCTATGGGGAGGCGCGCGTCGTGGTACGCGACGTCCTGAACGGTCACGCGATCGATCTCGATCGGGTGATCGATCTTCCGGCGGGTCGGATCGAGCCCGGCGAGGAGTACGGCGCCTGGCTGAAGTTCGTGCGCGGAGCCGACGCCCTCGTCTCGCGCGACGTGCTCATCGGCCAGTGATCGCGGCGGACCGCCGGACCCGCTCGCCTACCTGGCAGGCGGCGACTTGGACGGATCGTTGTAGACGCCCCCGTCCTTCGTGTCCGCAATGCGTCGGCGCACCACCTCGTAGAGCCTGTCCTGCTTGAGCATCGCGTCGATCGCCTGCTGCCGGGACTGCCCGCTGACCGGGAACGCGTTCGCGGCCGGGAACCGGTTCGCCCAGTCGATGTACACCTGCCAGGCGGCCCTGGCGTCGTCCCACTTCTTCAGTCGCTCCTTCAAGTCGGCCAGGCAGAAGAGCGTGCGGGCGTGGAGCGCGGCATCGCCCTCCGCCGACTGGTTCGACGCCCGCGTCCATGCGGCGTCGGCCTCGGTGAGGTTGCCCGTAGCGAGCTCGGCTTCGCCGAGGAGGTACTGGCCGAGCGGCTGATCGGGGTCGAGCTCGATGGCCTTCTGGAACGCCTCGGCGGCGCCTGCGAAGTCGCGAGCCGCATATTTCGCGTTGCCCTGCGCGCAAGCCTTCACGTACTCGCGGCTCGGGCCGCCCTTCGTGGCGCCCGCGCCTGTGTCCACGCCGTCGTCCTGCCCGCGCTTCGACCCACCCCATGCTGCCAGCGGCGCGAGCGCGAGACCGGACACGAACAGGGCGGACAGGGTGACGGCGAAGTGGTTTCGGCGTGCTGTCATACGCGTTAGGGTCGAGCTTACCACCTGGCGGGAAAAGCGAATGCTCTCGACTCGAGACCCCGGCGACTGCCACCCGTTCCCGTGGGGATCGCTCGACTCGACGACGAGAGACGAGGCGGCCGCGCTGCGCGACGTCAGGAGCTGGGCCGGCTCGCGCGTGGATCTCGCCCGAGCGGCAAGCGCGCTGGGGGAACTCGTCGGTGGGCGAGTCGAGATTCTCGTCCGCGGCGCGCTGCCCGCGTTCGAGCGGGGGGCAATCGAGGGGGCCGCGGGGGTTCTCGTCGCCTCCTCCGGCGAGGGCCCGGCGGCAGGGGCGCTCATCGAGGCGGACCCTGTCCTCGCGGCCACGATCGTCGCGCGCGCGATCCGGCGGACGCCGCCGGTGCTCGTGAACGTCATCTCTGGCCCGCCGGCCAGCGTCGCGGGCGCCCTGGCCGCGGTGGTCATGGCGGCGGCCCGCCGCAGCCGCGGCGACGTGCTCCGTCTCGTCGCGGCTGGCCCCGCGCCCCCGCTCGCGTCGGACATGGCGCGGGCGGGGGCGCGGCTGGTGGCGATCGCCTTCACGGTCCTGATCGAGGACGACGCGTTCGCCGCTCGCGTCGTGGTCGGCCGGGAGGTGACCGCCCGGGCGACGGCGGCGCGGTGGAGCGCGGGGGCCCTCGCGCGGCTCGGCATCGTCTCGCTGGCGATTCCGATCGTGGCGTGCGCGTCGAGTACGACCGTCGCCGACGTGGCCGCGCTCCGGCCGGGAGACGTCTTCCTTCCGGGCGCCTGGCCGCTCGCGCGCGCGCCGGGCGGGGGCTGGACCGGCCGCGTCCTGCTGTCTGCGCCCGGCGCGGACGTCGGGATCGCGGCGCAGCTCGGCGATGGCGGTGAGGTCGTGCTAATCGGCAGCGTCGAGCCGCTCGTGGCGGCGGAGGCGGAGATGGGCGAGGGCAGCGACAGGGACGCGCTGGTGACCGCGATCGGAGAGGTGCCCGTCGTGGTGCGCGTCGAGATCGGCGAAGCTCGCATGCCCGCGCGAGACTGGGCCGCGCTCGGCCGCGGCGACGTGGTCGCGCTCGGCCGCCGCGTGGGCGAGAAGGTCGTCCTGCGGATCGGGGGCGTGCCGGTGGCGCGGGGAGAGCTCGTGGAGATCGACGGCGAGGTCGGCGTCAGGATCGCCGAGCGGCTGACGGGGAAGCCGGAAGGGCCATGAGGCGCGCCCACCTCGCATGGCTGGTGGCCGGGCTCGGGGCTTGCTCGAAGGCCGGAGCGGAGAAGGTGCCCGAGCCAGTCGCCTCGGCGACGGCCCCGGCCACCGCGGCGGCCCCGAGCGCAGCCGCTGCGCGGCCATGGCCGGTCCCGGCGATGTGGCGGGGCTCGTACGAGAGCGTGGCCGCAACGCTCTACATCCCTGCCGACTGGAAGGGCGTGCACTGGAAGGTGACGGACACCCCGGCCGGGATCGGCGAGGGAACGATCGAGCTTTCGATCGACCCGTCGACCGGCAGTGTGCGCGGGACGCTCACGGGAGTCCTCGGGCCAGCGAGCCTGCGCGGCCAGGCGGCCGACGGGCGTGTCACGGCCACGATTGCTCGCGACGACCCCGGCGATCGCGGCTTCGCCGGCATCCTCGCGGCGACTCTGGCAGGGCAGCGCGCCGAGGGGACGCTCAGTGTCTCGCTCGCCGATGCCGCGGCGATCCGGACCGGCACCTTCACGCTCGCGCCCGCCGGCGCGAGAGAGATGGCTCGCTGATGTTCGGTCCGGTGCGCTACCTCGAGTGGGCGCGCCGGTTCTACGGCCAGGTTCGCTTCGATCTGGCGACGAGCGGAATGCCGACGGTCCGGGCCGCCGAGATCCCCATGCCCGACCCGTCGCGACTGGACGACCCGGCTGCCTGGACGCGCCTTCCGGAGGTCATCGCCGCGCACAACGCCGTCCCGCGCGAGGAGGCAGTCGCCGCACTCGGCACCACGCACGCCGTCTGGCTGGCCTGCGCGTCGGTCACGACGCCGGGGGACGAGGTGCTCGTCGAGGAGCCCGCGTACGAGCCGCTCGTGCGCATCGCCGAGGGGGTCGGCGCGCGCGTGGTGCGGTTCGGACGGGAGCCGGGCGAGCGGTTCGCGCTCGATCCGGAGCGCATCGCGCAAGCCATGACGCCCCGCACGCGGCTCGTCGTCGTCACCAACCTGCACAACCCGAGTGGCGTCCGCACGGGCGAAGATGTGCTGCGCGCGTGTGCGCGGGCGGCCGAAACCGGCGGCGCCTTCCTGCTCGTCAACGAGGTCTACGCCGCGTTCGACGACTTCGTCGGCGCCGACGGGGTCTTCCGGGCTAGCGCGCGGAAGCTCGGGCCGAACGTGCTGGCCGCGTCGAGCCTCACCAAGTGTTACGGCCTGGGGCCGCAGCGCATCGGCTGGCTCCTCGGGCCCCCGGACCTGATGGATCGCGCCCGCGACGCCGCGACGGCAACCCACGGCATGCTCCCCCTCCCCTACGCTCATCGCGCGCTCGGGGCGTTCGAGCGGCTGGCGGCGCTGGCGGCGCGGACGCGGGGCACTCTGTCGGCCAAGCGCGAGCGCGTCGGTGCGTGGGTCGAGGCCTCGGGGCTCTCCTGGAGCCAGCCGCGAGAGGGCCTGTTCGGCTTCGTGACGGTGCCGGATCGAGGGGACCTGACCCCGACGATCGAGGCAGCCGCCCGGGAGCGAGAGGTGCTGGTGGCACCGGGCGCGTTCTTCGGGCTGCCGGGCGGGTTCCGGATCGCCTGGTCCGCCGCGCCCGAGGTGCTCGAAGAGGGGCTCGCTCGCCTAGCTGGGGCGCTCGCCCGCCGCTGACTCGGGCGTGAAGGCGCGCCGCGTTGCGACCACGCCGACTCCGGCGAGAATGAACGCGGTGGCGACGATCGCGCGCGGGTCGATCACGGCGCCGAGCTGTATCCACTGCAGGACGGCCGCGAAGAGAGGCTGCAGGTAGATGTAGACGCTCACGAGCGTGGGGCCCGAGCGCGCCAGGGCCCACGCGTTCGCGAGATAGGCGACGATCGTGGGTCCGGCGACCATGAATGCGACCAGCACCCAGCCCCGGGCACCCCACGTCGCTGCGCCTCGAAGGAGGGCCGGGCCGCCGAAGGGCGCGAAGAGCCCGGCTCCCCAGGTGAAGAGCCACGTGACGAGCGTGAGCGCCCCTGCTCGCTCGACCGCCTTCTTGGAGAGCGCGATGTAGAGCGAATATGACAGGCAGTTGGCGGCGATCGCGATGGCGCCCACGTCCAGGCTGCGAAGGCCGATCAGCCAGACCACGCCGGCGATGGCGAGCGCGAGGCCGAGAGCCGTCCGCAGGCTGGCGCGCTCGATCCCGAAGACGACGGCGAGGGCGGCGGTGAACACCGGGATCGTCGCGCCGAGCAGGGCGGCGGCGAAGGCCGTCGTGATGCGCAGTCCGACGAGGAACAGTGTCTGGTTGAGCACGACCCCGAGCACCGACAGGCCGGCGATGCGCGCGTGCTCCACGGGCTCGACCGGCCTCAGCGTCCGGGTGCCTCGCGTGAGCGCCTGGAAGAACACTGCCGCGCCCGCCATGCGAGCCATCGCCAGGGCCAGAGGAGCCACGCCGCCGCCGCCGGCCAAGGCCGGGCTCAGGGCGAGCTTGCCCTCCACGGCGCCCGCCGCGAAGGCGATCTGAACGACCACGAGGCCCGCATGTGTGGCCCACGGCGACGAATGCCCGACGCTGCTAGACTGCGCCCGCACGGTGCGCCTCGGGGTGCCCGGCCAGGCACCCATGTCCAGCCTTCTCCACGTTTTCGGCGCCACGTTCCCGGCATTCGGGGCGACGCTGCTGCTCGGCGCGATGGTCGTCGCCAGTTACACGTTCGCAGTCGCCCTGGCCGCCGGCGCGAGCGGACGCACGCGGACGCTCCAGGCGGCGCGCCTCGGGGCCTACGGCACGGTCGCGCTGATCGCCGTCGCGGTGCTCTGCCTGGCGTACGCCTTCGTCACGCACGACTTCCGCATCCGGTACGTCGCGCATTACTCGGACCGGTCGATGCCCATCGAGTACCTGCTCACCGCGCTGTGGGGTGGGCAGGACGGGTCGCTGCTCTGGTGGCTGTTCCTCTTGAGCGCGTACATCGGCGTCTGCGTCTTCTGGCTCGGCAAGCGCTACCTGGAGCTTCAGCCGTACGTCATCGCCACTCTGATGGCCATCGTGCTGTTCTTCTGCATCCTGATGGCGTTCGCCGCGAACCCGTTCGCGACGAACGTGTCCGGCGCGCGCCCCGACGGCGAGGGCCTCAACCCGCTGCTCCAGAACTACTGGATGGTGATTCACCCGCCCTGCTTGTACACCGGCTTCGTAGGGTGCTCGGTCCCCTTTGCCTTCGCCGTCGCCGCGCTGATCACGGGCCGGCTCGACCACGAATGGATCGTCGCCAGCCGCAAGTGGACGCTCTTCGCGTGGATGTTCCTCGGGATCGGCAACACCCTGGGCATGCTGTGGGCGTACGAGGAGCTCGGCTGGGGGGGCTACTGGGGCTGGGACCCCGTCGAGAACGCGGCGTTCATGCCGTTCTTGACGGCCAGCGCCTACGTCCACTCCATGATGATCCAGGAGCGGCGCGGCCTGCTCAAGGTCTGGAACGTCTTCCTCATCTCCCTGACGTTCTTCCTGACCATCTTCGGCACGTTCCTCACCCGCTCGGGGATGATCTCGAGCGTCCATTCGTTCGCGCAGTCGTCGATCGGCAGCTACTTCGTGGGCTTCCTGCTGGTCCTGGTCGCCTTCGCGACGACCGTCGTGCTCTGGCGCTGGCCCGAGCTGCGCGATGTGACGCCGTCGCCGCGCCTCCGCAAGGCGGCCCTCGCGGCGGGGTGGCTCGTCATCGGGGTCTGTTTGCCCGGCATGGTGCTCGTGTGGCGGCTGTCGCTGCCGGTGGCCTGGCGCGTGGTCACGATCGCGGTCATCGCGGGGAGCGCCGTATTCGCGGCGCTCGAGCTCGTGTTCCGACGGATGACCGCTGGGCTGGACGTGCGCACCAAGAGGCCGCAGATCGAGTCGATCCTCTCTCGCGAGTTCACGTTCCTGCTCAACAACTGGGTGCTCTGCAGCCTTCTCCTCTTCATCCTGGTGGCGACGACGTTCCCGCTCATCAGCGAGCTTCTCACGGGCGAGAAGGTCACAGTCGGGCCGCCCTTCTACAAGGTGTGGGTCCAGCCGCTAGGGCTCGTCCTGCTGATGCTGATGGGCATCGGGACGCTGTTCGGCTGGAAGAAGACGAGCCCCGAGGCCCTGCGGCGCGTCTTTCGCGCGCCGATCGCGGCGCTGGTCGCCGCCGCCGCGCTCCACTTCGCGTTCGGCCGGGCGCTGGGCTTCCCCGCCGTCGTGTGGAGCGACCCGATCTACCCCGGGGCGCTCGGCGGCGTGCTCCGCGCGTTCAACGCCGTGACCCCCGTTCTGGGCTTCTCGCTCTGCGTCTTCAACGCGGCGGTCATCGTGCAGGAGTTCGTCCTGCTGTTTCTCTCCCGCGCCCGCACCGGCGCCAGCAAGTCGACGCCGGGAATCCTCTGGTGGCTCGGGGCGGTCCCGGGCTTCGTCCACAGCCTGCTGAGCCTCTCGCCTCAGTCCCGACGCCGTTACGGCGGCTACATCGTCCACTTCGGCATCGTGGTGATGTTCATCGGATTCACCGGGCAGTCGTGGAACGTCGACCGTGAAACGTCCCTCTACCCGGGCGAGAGCTACGTCGCCGGCGACTACAAGCTGACGTACGTCGGGGCGAGGATGGAAGTCGACAACAACAAGCGGATGATCTTCGCGGACGTCGACGTCTACAAGCACGGCGGGTATCAGGGCCGGCTCAGCCCGGCGAAGTTCATCTACAAGAAGCAGCCCGAGTCGCCCACGACCGAGGTCGCCATCGACCACCGTCTGCACGACGACGTCTACATCATCGTGGGGACGATCAACCCGTCGAACAAGAACCTGGCGGCATTCCAGATCCACTTCAACCCGCTGGTCACGTGGATCTGGATCGGGTGCTTGATTCTCATCTGCGGAAGCTTCGTGTGCATGTGGCCGCAGGTGGAGCTCGGAGAGTCGCGCGTGTGGGCGGGGGCGCGGGGAACGGCGGCGGTCGCGGCGAGCGTGATCCTCGGGATCATGCTCGCGGCGACTCCGACGGCCCGCGCGCAGATGACGACGTCGTCGCACACCGGGACGATCCACATCGAGAACGACGCCGAGCGCGCGCTCTTCGGCTCGCTCCGCTGCATGTGCGGCTCGTGCGCACGCGATCTGCTGTCGACTTGCACGTGCGACACGGCAGAGGAGGCGAGAGAGAAGCTGCGCGCGCTCTTGCTGGCCGGAGAGAGCCGCGACCAGATCGTCGCCGACTACGCCGCGGAGTACGGCTCCGAGGCGCTCGCGGTGCCGCCGAACCGGGGTGCGTTCCGGATCATCTTCTTGCTCCCCGTGGTGGGCATCTCCCTCGGCGCGATCGGGCTGGGCTGGCTCATACGGCGCTGGCGAGGCGGCGGCGGGGGGGCAGCGGGTGGCGGGAGCACGGGCGGAGCGGCGCCTCCCCGGGGCCCGCAGGACCCGTACGACTCGCGCATCGACGAGGAGCTGAGGGACCTCGATGGGTGAGCTTCAGCTGCCGAATGCTTCCGAGAGCGCCGCGGCGGAGACGAGCGCCGCGGACGCCCGCGGGCCCGACGACACGGAGCGAATGCTCGGTCGCGTGATCGCCGTCGGCCTTCCGCTCGCGACCATCACCGGAGCGCTCGTCGCCGGCTTCGTGGCGAGCCTCGGCTCCGCCGTCCTCGTGCTGGCCTCGGGCGCGCTCCTCGGCACCATCGCCCTTCTGTGGACGAGCGTGCGCACGCTCAGCGGCGACGCCCCGCTCCCGTCCGACCTCGAGACGCTCGCCGCCCGCCGTCCCGGGACGAGCGAGCTGGGCGAACGAAAGGGGCGTGTCCTCCGGGCGCTGAAGGACCTGGAGAGCGAGCACGCCATCGGCAAGATCGACGACGCCGACTACCACGCGTTCGTGGCGCGCTACCGCGAGGACGCCAAGACGGTGATGCGCGAGATGGACCAGGAAATCGAGCCCGCCCGCGCCGAGGCCGAGCGAATGGCGCTCGAGTACCTGGGGCGCCGGGGGCTCGCCGCGAAGGGCGGGGTTTCGGGCGCGGGGGACGCGACCTCCGCCCAGCCCGGGCTGCGGAGGGCGTGCCCGGCGTGCGGCACGTCGAACGAGCCGGACGCGTCGTTCTGCAAGAAGTGCGGCGCCGGGATCTCGAGGGCGAAGGGTACGAAGAGCGGCCATGCGGGGGCTTGAGCGCGGCGTTGCCTTCGCGGGCATGGTGGTGGTCGCCCTCGCCGGATCGGGCGCGAGGGCGTTCGCGCAGGGCCCTTTGCCCGAGGGTCACTCCTCGGTGGACGAGGGCTCCGGCCCCCACGGCGGCGAGGCGCCGGGGACGTTTCAGCCTCCCGAGGACGTGGAGCAGGAGGACGCGACCCTGCCTCCGGGCACGATCACCGTCGACCTGCGCGATGGCGACGGGAAGGCCGTACGAGGCGAGAGCATCACCCTCGGGATGTTGATCAACTCGATCGCGAAGGGAGACAGCCGCAGGCACCTGCAGCAGACGACCGACGACGAGGGCCGCGCCGTCTTCCGGGACCTCCAGACGGCGAGCAACATCGCCTACCGCGTGAGCGCCGGCTACCAGGGCGGGGCCTTCGCGGCCTTGCCGTTCCAGCTCCAGCAGGCCAAGGCGATGCACGTGGTGCTTCACGTGTACCCCGTCACTCGCGAGCTGCGGCGGGCGCTCATCGTGTGCGAGGCGACCGTCGCGGCGGACCTCAAAGACGATCGCATCCAGATCGAGGAAGCGCTGACGATCTACAACCTGGGCCGGACGGCGTGGCAGCCGGACGACGTGCGCCTCGCCCTCCCCGACGGGTTCACGGCGTTCAGCACGCAGGCGAGCATGAGCGATCAGGGGGTGGACCAAGCTGAAGGCGGCGCCAGGCTGCGGGGGACGTTTCCTCCCGGCAGGCACGACGTCGAGTTCCGCTGGCAGCTCCCGTGGTCCGAGGAGAAGGACGTTGACTTCCAGGTGGGGTTACCACCTCACGTGGCGATCGCGCGGGTGATGATGTCCGCTACTTCGGAGATGAAGCTCGCCGCCGTCGGGTTCCCCGCGACCGAGCTGCGGCGCGATACGCAGGGTCAGAGCTTCCAGGTGACCGAGCGGCACCTCGGGCCGGACGACACCAGGCTGTCGGCGCTGTCGGTACAGCTCCGGGATCTCCCGACGCCCGGGCCGGGAAGGAACATCGCGACCTTCCTCGCGGCGTGCGGCGTCGCCCTCGGCCTGTTCGTGGCCGTCACGAGGCGCGGCAAGCGCCCGGCGGCGGATGACGCGACGGCGCGACGCCAGACCCTCCTGGACGACCTGGTGGGCCTGGAGCAGGCACGAGCAGCGGGGGACGTGGGTCCGCGCACGTACGAGCGCGCGCGGCGCGACATCCTCGACGCGGTCGCCCGCACGCTGCTGCCTACGTGATGCGGCGGCACGCCCTGTGGGCAACATGACGGGAAGGCTGGGTACGGCTCCGTGGAAGACCCTGCGGACAAAGGGCGGCGGCCCGACTGTCCCCCGCCGGACGCAGGTCCTCCCCCGGCGTACCCGCGTGAGAGAGGCTCGCTGAACGCCGCGTGTCCCCTCACCTTTCGGAATTCTCCCCGCTGTCCCCAGCTCCTATCGACACTGCTACAGATCTCATCTAAAGGATTCGTGAGCAAGACCCACGATGGAGCTCACGGTACCCAAGAAAGACCTGCTCAGGCTCGTCACGCGCATGCAAGGCGTGGCAGAGCGCAAGAGCACGATGCCGGTCCTGTCGAACGTGCTCCTGACGGTCGACGGCCCGAGCACCTTGCGGATCGCAGCCACCGATCTGTATCTCGCGCTCGTCGGTCGAATCCCGGTCGACGTGAAGCGAGGCGGTAGCGTTGCCGTCCCGGCGAAGGATCTGCTCGAGCGGGTCCGCATGATGCCCGAGGGTCCGATCCAGATTGCTTCCCAGGACAACGCGGCGACGACCATCAAGGCCGTGGGCAGCGCGCGCCGTTACACGCTCCGTGGCATGCCTGGCGACGACTTTCCGCCGCTCCCGGCGCCGGCGGAGGGCTCGCCGTCGCTCGCGCTCGACGTGGACGTCCTGCAGGAGCTCGTCGCCAAGACCTATTTCTCGATCTCGTCCGACGAGACGCGAGCGCACCTCAACTCCGCGCTGTTCGAGTGGGACGGCGACCTGACCCGGATGGTGACGACCGATGGCCACCGCCTGTCCAAGATGGAAGTGAAGGTGAGCGGTCGTCAGGCATCGGCGACGATGCTGATCCCGCTCAAGGCCATCCAGGAGCTCCGTCGTCTGTGCGACGACCTGGCCGGCGAGGCGAAAGAGGGCGGCAAGGAAGGCACCTCGAAGGCGCAGCTGCAGATCGCGCAGAGCGGGTCGAACGCCTTCTTCCAGGGCGGAGGAATGACGTTCGCCGTGAGGCTGGTCGACGCGCAGTTCCCGCCGTACGCGCAGGTCATCCCTCAGCAGAGCGAGAAGCTGGTGCGGGTGCCGCGTGCTGCGTTCACGGACGCGCTGAAGGCGGTCTCCGTGGCCGCCAGCGATCGGACCGGGGGCGTGAAGCTCGGGCTGACTAGCGGCACGATGCGCCTCAGCACCGAGTCCCCCGAGAGCGGCGAGGGCTTCGACGAGGTCGCGGTCGAGTACAGTGGACCGGCCATGACCATCGGCTTCAACGCGCGCTACTTCCTCGACGTGCTCGGCGCGCTCGACGAAGACGAGGTTGAGCTCGGGCTCGGCGGCGAGCTCGATCCGGCCGTCCTGAAGCCGGTAGGCGCGCGACAGTTCCTCGCCGTCGTGATGCCCATGCGAATCTGATCGTGCCGCGTTCGCTCGCAGTAGAGGGGCTGAGCGTACGCGACTTCAGGAACCTCGAGAGCGTCGAGGTCGATTTCGGACCGCGCTTCAACGTGGTGTCGGGAGATAACGGGCAGGGCAAGACGAACCTGCTCGAGGCGGTGTACGTCCTGGCCACGTCGCGGAGCTTCCGGACGTCGAAGCTCGGAGAGCTGATCGCCATCGGAAGAACGACGGCGAGCGTCCGCGGTCGCATCCGGGAGGACCACGAGGAGCGCGAGCAGAGCGTAGGGCTGAGGCGCGGGCTGCGAGCGGTGCGCATCGACGGGAAGCGGCCCGCGACGCTGGCGGCATACGCCGTCCGGACGCCGACCGCGGTGTTCCATCCGGGCGCGCTCGGGCTGACGAACGGCGCCGGGAGCGAGCGACGCAGGCTTCTCGATCGAGTCGGGCTGTACCTGTCGGCCGCGTCACTGGGGGACGCCGACACTTACGCGAAGGCGATCCGGGCGCGCCAGAGGGTCCTGGAGGCGCGGGGGGAGGCGGCCACGGACCTCGACGGCTGGGAGGAGCTGATCGTGCGCCACGGCCTCGCGCTGAGCGCGGCACGCACGGCGGCGGCGGCCAGCCTCATCCCCGCGGCCAAGCGCGCCTTCGGGCGCATAGGGCCGGCGGGCACCAAGCTGGGCCTCCACTACGAGCGGAGCGCCCCGCTCACCGGGGACGCGTTTCGCGCCGAGCTGAGGAAGAACCGGATCCGGGACCGCGCGCGCGGCTCGCCCGGCGTCGGGCCGCACCGGGACGAGCTGGCCCTGGACCTGGACAGTCGACCGGTGCGAAGCATGGCGTCGCAGGGCCAGCATCGCGCCGTGGTGCTGGCCCTCAAGCTCGCGGAGATCGAGGTCGTCGCCGAGGCTTGCGGCGTGCGACCGATCTTGCTTCTGGACGAGGTGTCCAGCGAGCTGGATCGCGCCCGGACCGCCGCCCTGTTCGCAGCGCTGCGGGACGAGCCCAGTCAGGTGCTGCTGACGACCACGCGGCCCGGTCTGATCGACACCGGCACGCTCTCCGGGATGGATGAGCGGAGAGATTTTCACGTTGAGGACGGCCGGATCTCCCGAAGCTGAAGCGGTCGGTGGCGCGCGCTGAGAAGCCGCCGGAATGGGCGGCAAAGGGGCCGTGCCCGGGCCAGCATGGCAGCCGGTTCGAGGAGGCCCCGTGCTTGGATGTAAGCACGCGAAATCAATCGTAAATTATCGGTCGTTTTGCTTGCGCGGGAGCGTGCGTCGGCCTATAGTCCGCAGGCCGATCAGAGCCGCGCGGTTCATTCGTACAAGTCTGTCCGACAAGCAGTGGCGGAAAGCCGCAGCGCCTCTATTCGCACAACCGGGCAGCCATCGCGCTCCGCGCGGCGCCCCAAGGATACGCCCCCGATGTCGAACGTGAGCACGCCCCGGACATCCCCGCCGTCGAGCTACGACAGCACGAGCATCACCGTCCTCGAGGGCCTCGAGGCGGTTCGCAAGCGCCC
>PLYU01000381.1 GCA_003153495.1 Myxococcales bacterium | reverse complement strand
GTGTTCGGCAGCGCCTTGAGCGTTGCCGACGGAGCGGCCGGCGCGGGGGCGCTCGCAGGGGCCGGTGCCGGGGCGAGCTCCTGCGCCGTCGTCGGCGGCTCCGTGCGGATCGCGGCGTGACTCTGACTCTCGGCGGCGCCCGCCGCAGCCGGCGCGGAGCCGGCGTGCTGGACGACGTAGACCGCCCCGCCGGCGACGAGCATCGCGAATGCCGCGGCGACCGAGAGGGGGGCGATCCAGGTGGCGACGGACCTGGGCGGCGGGGGGGGCGCGGAGGCATTGATCCCCGAGGCCATCGGGCGGAGCGTCGTCGTCGTCGACGGGTACCGGGGGGGAGGGGGGAGAGGAGGAGGCGTCGTGGCCGGTCGCCGCGCCGGTTCGCGCTCGGGCAAGCTCTGCGGGGCCCCCATGAAGTGGCGGTCGGTGGTCGTCGGCGCCGCCGGCTCCCTCTTCGCGGGATCGAGCAGCCGCTCGTCGGCGACGGTCGCCGAGCCGGACTGCAGCGCGAAGTTCGTCTCGGTGTGCCGCTGCACCGCGATCGAGTAGAGGCCGTGCAGGATGGCCGGCTGGTCCTCCACGAGCAGCGAGTACTCGTCGCGCGAGAGAAAGAGCGTCGCCGTCGGACGGAGCGCGATCGCGTCGGCGTTCGCCTGCCGGCACAGGACCAGCTCGACCTCGCCCACGGTCTCGCCCGCGTTCAGCGTGGCGAGCAGCAGCCGGTCGTCGCGCTCGCGGCTGACGATGGCCACTTCGCCGGAGACCACCAGGTGCAGCCCCTGCGCCTCCTCGCCGACGTGGACCAGGCTGTCGCCCCTCTCGAAGACGCGCATCTCCAGGCGCTCGACGAAGCGCGCGCGCTCCTCCGGGGGGATGGCGGAGACGACCGGCGACGTCCAGCCGAGGTTCGCCAGCGCGTTGCGGCGGCAGTGCGCGGCGAGCTGCGACGCGACCTCGGGGCGCTTCGCCGCGATGGCGACGAGGGCGTCGCGCTTGGCGACGAGCAGGATCGTCGGGCGGGTCGCCGTCGCCGTCATGGGGCTCGGGAGCATCGAGAGGAGCGCCATCTCGCCGAAGAAGGCGCCGGCGCCCAGCCGGGCGAGGGCCAGCGTGAACTGGGCGTCGCCGTGCGCGGCGCGTCGCGAGAGCTCGACCTCGCCGCGCGCCACGACGTACGCCTCGCTGCCCTCGGCGCCCTCGTGGGTGATCCGGTGCCCCGCCGGAACGGTGATCATGTGGAAGGCGCCGAGCACCTCGCGCAGCGACTCGCGCGACAGCGCGCTGAAGAGCGGCAGCGGGTTGAGCCGCGGCAGATCGGCGCCGACGGCCTCGTCGTAGGCGTGCTTGGTGGCCTGGAGCACCTGGGTCGCCTTCGACGCGAGCGCCGGGCCCGCGAGGAAGGGGCTCAGCGGGCGGATGAAGTCCGGGGACCCGGGGGGTGGAAAGGACGGGAGCTGGGGGGACGAGCCCTCGCTGCGCTGCAGGCGCGCCGAGCCTCGGCAATAGGCGGCGGCGACCTGATCGAGGGGATCGCGCACGTCGTTGCCCAGCGCGCGGAGGTCGCTGATGGCGGCGATCGCCAGAGGCAGATCGCCCCGGTCGATGCCCTGCTGGACGGCCAGCCGCAGGCCGTCGATGGCGGCCCGGCCCCGTCCCATCTGGTCGAGGAGGCGCGAGGTGACGATCAGCGAGCTCGGCGAGGGGGCGCGCTCGAGCGCGGCGGCCGCCCAGCGAAGCGCGGCGTCGATCTCGCCGGCGAGCAGCAGCGTCAGCGCGTGATCGACGGGCGACTCGGTGGTCCGGATCCCCGGAGCATCCATCGGCAGCGGAGCGTCGGGCAAGTCGTTGGAGGACGCGAGCCTGGGATAACGAACGGCCATCAGTAGGCTCCCGCGCAGGAGTTGACGTTCACGGTGGGGAAGGCGAAAGGCTGGCACACGGGGCCCGAGTAGGCGAAGGTCACGGTGCCGGCGACGGTCGTCGGGCACGCCGGGGCCGCCGAAGTGCTGACGAGCTCGGGTGACGTCGGCACGCTGGGGAGCACCTGCAGAGGCCCGGCCGGCTGCAGGGTGAACGGAGCGGACGGCGACAGCGTCAGCGATACGGTCGCGGCGGCCGAGCCCGTATTGGTCATGCCGAGGGGCAGGCCACTGACGCTGTCGGCGATGTACGTCGGCTGGCCGTTCACGGCCGAGGGCCCGGGGCCCTGCGGGAGCGAGAGAATGGCTCCGTTGAGCGCCCAGGAGATCGGCACGGTGAAGCCCGTCAGCGAGGACGACGGGAACGCGATGACGAGGTTGTCCGCGTACGCTGCCGCCTTGGTCTGGACTCCCTGTCCGGGAGTGACCGTGGTCGGAGTCACGACGATCGTCGCCACCCCGTTGGCCGGGAGCTTGCCGGCGTTCGGGTCGGAGAGCGTGTAGAAGGTGCCCGTCGTGAAGCCGAGGGTGTAGGTGAACGCCTGGTTGGTCAGGTTGGTGAGGGTGACCGACTGCCCGCCGGGGGCGGAGCTCCCGCAATCGGTCGTCGGGAACTGCAGGTTCCCGGCGATCGTCACGCTCGGGCTGCCGCTGGAACCTCCGGAGAGGACGATGGTCGGCGCGACCCACTGAGCCGGCAGGGCAGCGCAGAACGCGAAGTCGGTCGTCACCGCGAGCTGCCCCTGGTCGCTCCAGTTGCCGCTCGCCGACGGCGGGGTGAACTGGCCGACGAGCGCGGTGGTCGCGCCGCCTGCGGCGGTCGTCGGGTTGTCCTTCAGGCCGAAGATCGTCGGCATCGTGAGGTTGCCGAGGCTCACCTTGGCCGGCGCGTTGCCCGTGTTCTGGATCGCCGTGGTGAACGTGCCGATGGAGCCGGAGCCGACGGTGCCGAAGCTCCACGTGGTCGGCAGGGGGGTGCTGGCGATCACGGCGCCGCGCGCCTGCATGACCAGAGGGATATTGTGCGTCGAGTCGCCGGCGGCGTCCGTCGTGATGACCAGCACGTCGCTGAAGGCGGTGGCGTCGTTCGGGTCGGCGACCGCCTGCGGTATCTGCGTCGGGGTGACCGTCAGGCTCGACGTGCCGCCGATCAGCAGCTGCGCGGGGTCGGTGGTTGCGGGGCCCGTGACGGCGAAGGGTGAGGCCGTCCCCTTCTGGAGCGCCACCGAGAGAACGTTGAACGACTGGTTGCCGACGTTGGAGATCGTCAGGGTGCGCGGCAGGCCCGCGGCGCCGCAGTTCACCAGGCCCAGCGGATCGGCGGGATCCGTGCCGAAGGCCAGCGTCGACGCCGAGAGCGACACCGACCCGGCGGTCCCCGTCCCCGTGACTGCGATGGGAGACGGCAGCGGCGTGCAGAGCGCCTCGGTCGTCGGCACGGTGATCCCGACCGTCACCGGCGCGGTCCCGGCCCCCTGCGGCGCGAACGTCAGCGTCTCGCTGGTCGTGCCGGGGCCGAGGCTCGAGAGGGTCGACGCAGACAGGCTGTAAGGCACCGGGCCGCCGTCGAGCGCGCTGGCCATCGTCAGCGTGACGTTCGCGGATGGAGAGCCCGGGTTCGCGTTGTTGGTCAGGCCGAAGCTCTGCCCGATCGTCGTGCCGACCGGGATCTGGCCGAAGCGCAGGCTCCCCACCGACAGCGAGAGCTGGTCACCCAGCGGCACCTCGCTCAGCGCGACCACGTGCGGCGGGTCGAACGGGACGTCGGTGCCGATCGCGATCTGCGCCGCGAGGGCCGCGGGATCGGGGCTCGGCGCCGGCGAGGGCACGCTCGCCGCGGTGACGGTCACCGTCGCGCTGCCGCCGGGCACCAGCAGGCCCGGCGCGGGGTTCGCGGTCACCGTGTACTGCGCGGCGCCCTGGCCGGTGATCGAGCTGAGCGTCCAGGTCAGGTCCACCGTGCCGTCGTTCGAGATCGTGACGGTCTGCGGATCGGGCGCGGCTCCTCCGCAGGTCGCACCGAAGCTCAGCGTGCTGGCCGAGACCACGGGGCCGCCGCCGATCGCGCTGCCCGACAGAGGGAGAGCCTGCGGGAGCACCGCGCACAGCGCAGTTCCCGGGTCGACGCTCAGCGCCAGCGAGCCGACCGTCGCGTTCGCGTGGATGGGCTGGAAGGTGACCGAGTCGGCCTGCGGGGCACCCGGCGCGAGGTCGAACGACGGAGCAGAGAGCTGGAACGCGGTCGGGGCCGGGGGTCCGGCGTCGATGGTCGCGTCGAGCGTCGCGTCGCCGCCGGCGTCCACGGGAGCACCCGCGTCGACGCCGTTCTCGGTGGCCGTCACCGTGACGTGAGCCGGCGCGTTCCCCGAGTTGACTACGTTGAAGGGCTGCGAGCTCGACTGGAGCAGGATGACGGTCGGGAAGCTCCCGAAGTTGGTCGTCGCCGAGGTGTCGAACGCGAGCACGGCTCCGTGCGGCTCTTCGGTCAGCGTGATCGTGTGCGGCGCGCTGTCCGCGTCGGTCTGCAGGACGAGCGTTCCGGAAATCGGAGTGAGCGGCGAGGGGCTCTGGACGGCGGGGGCGTGGATCGTGATCGTCACGGGTGCGCCACCGGCCGCGATCCGCGCGTTCACAGTGGCGTCGGTGGTGAAGGGGCCCATCGCCGACGTGTCGACATGGACCAGGCGCGCGTCGGTCGTGCCCGTATTGGTCAGCGTGATCGTCTGGTCGGGCGGCGCGACGCCGCCGCACGTCGCCGGGCCGAAGTCGATCGTGTTGGTGCTCGGCCAGCCGGTGACCACGCCCATCGCGCCCTGGCCGCTGAAGGCGACCGACGACATCGACGTTCCGCAGATCGTCCCTGTAGTGACGGTGATGGGCGAAGACGTGTTGATCGCTGCGGGGCCCGTGGGGGTGAACGTCGCGACCGCGCTCCAGGTGGCGCCTGCGGCGAGCGTCACGCCTCCCACGGCGCCGGCAGCGATCCCCTGAATGCTCACGTGGGTGTCGGCCGGCGCGCCGAAGCCGAGGACCACCTGGGCGTTTCCGCTGTTCTTGATCTGGACCGTCAGCGGGGCGGACGGCGTACCCACTTCGCTGGACGTGAACGCGTACTGCCCGAGCCCGGTCACCGTCGCGCCGCTCGGCGTCGCCACCAGAGGGACGATACGGTTGGCGTTGCCCGGATCGTTGGTGAAGAGCGCGAGCGAGCCGATGACGGGCGCCCCGGCCGTGGCCGCCCCGGGGACCGTCGCCGTCAGCGTGAGCGTCCCGGCCGCGCCGGGCAGGACCGTCAGCGTCGTCGGGGTCACCGTGAACGCGGCGCCGACGAGAGATGCCGAGAGCACGAGCGGCGCCGCGCCGCTGTTCGAGATCGTCAGCGTCTTGGTCGCAGGGCCCGCGCCGCAGCCGACGGGGCCGAAGTCGAGCGTGGTCGCCGCGAACGCCGCGACGGGCGGGCCGGCCGCCGCCGCGGCATCGCCCGCTTCGTGCGCGGCGCTGCCGTCACCGCCTTCGGCGTCGCCCGCATCGGTGGGGTGCGGGGCGTCGCTCGATGCGTCCCCGCCGTCGCCGGCGTCAGGGGCCTTCCCGTCCCCGGCGTCGCCCACCGGAGTGGGGGGCGGGCTGAGCGCGTCGTCGGGTCCGTTGACGACGCAAGCGGCCAGCAGGCTCGTGCACACCAGTCCGCCGCCGAGGCAAGCGGCGGCGATCGCGACGCGGCTGCGGATCCTGGCGAATCGACGTGACATCTCGGCGCGCTCCGCTTCTTCGCTACACCAGGTGCTCGTGCGAGCGGCACCTTACGCAAACGGGGTATGCGAGCAAGGGTTAGCTCGCGCGATCCGGAACAAGTCACGCAGTGATCACGCGATGGACACGAAGGCCCACTTCACGCAATCGTCACAATCCACAGGGGCGCCCCGGTGGGCTCACAAAATAGCGAAAGGGCGCCGGTCGCCCGACGCCCTCTCTATTCGCGGTGCCGCTGGTCGAGCCAGCGACTCTCGCGCCGATTCAGGTCAGTTCAGGCAGGTCGAGCAGCTGCTGTTGACCGCGCACTTGAAGACCTGGGTGGCCATACCGGACGCGTAGGTCGAGTCCGGCGCGAAGTGGCCCAGGTTGTCGGTTCCGTCGGCGACCGGGAAGCCGGAGCCGGCGGCGATTGCGCCCGAGCAGACGCCGTTCGCGGCAGACGCCGTGCCGCCGCAGTTGCCGGCGACGGCCGCCGTTCCGCAGTAGCAGGTGGCGGTGACTGTCGACGAGCAGTTGCCCGTGCTGTAGCCGACGTCGGTGCTGGCCGAGGCCAGCGGGTCCGTGGCCGGGTTGTCCGACCCGAAGATGCAGCTGACGACGTTCAGGCACTCCTGAGCGAGGGTGCCGACGGTGCCGCCGTGAACGATGACCGAGTCCCCGCACTCGTGGTTGACGTCTCCGATCGAGGGCATGTCATCGAGGCAGCCGGCGCCCTGGAGGCAGGCGTAGCAGCTGGTCGAGGGGCTGTTGCCCGCCGCGGCGACGCCGTTCTTGTCGATGTCGTGCTGGACGACGAGGGCTTCGGTCGCCGTGCAGATGCCGCCCGTGCTGCCCTGGCACTTCACGCAGTTCAGCTGACCAGCCGCCGTGCAGGGGACCAGCGGACCGCAGCAACCCAGCCCGTTGTTCTGGTTGGTTCCGGTGCAGGTCGCCGTGCTGGCGGAGCTTCCGACGGTGACGGCGGAGAAGTTGCCGGCGACCGCCGGCGCGGTGCACGACACCGGGTTGCAGCAGAGGTCCGCCGGGGTGCCGGTGTCATGAACGCTGCTTCCGGTGACGACGTACGGCGTCGTGCCGACCGAGCCGCAATACGTGCCGACCGCCGGGGTGCCGCCCGCGATGAGCGGGTTACCGCCGCAGGGCGCCGGGTTGAGGCACTGCACCTGGACGGTGCCGGTCGTGAAGTTCGCGTCGCACGAGCCGCCGTCGGGGACGGGGCCGTCGGTCATCACCAGCTGGAGGGTGAAGGTCTGCGTGGGCGTCCCTGCCGCGGGGCAGGTGAAGATCGTCTGGTTGGTCGCGCTCTGGCCGTTCGGCTGCCCGGTGCCGTTCGGGTCGAGGGTGCCGGCGGCCGAGCTGATCGTGCCCGTGCCGCTGCCCGTCTGCGACAGGATCGTCCAGTTGAAGGTGAGCGCGCTCTGCTGCGGACCGGTTCCGCTGCCGACCACGACCGCCGACTGAGCGTCATTGATGACGGCGATGATGCTCTGCGTCGGGCTGAAGGCCACGCTGGTGCCCGGCGTGCCGGTCGTGTTGACCGTGCTGCCGTCCGCGTTGCCGCCGCCGGTGAGAGCGATGTTCTCCGGGTTGACGACGATCGTGTTCCAGTCCGGGCAGTTGCTCTGCACGGCGTTCACGAGCACCGAGCCCGAGTCCAGGCCCTGGTTGTTCACGCACTGCATGTTGACGTTGACGATGGTCGTCGTGCGGTTCACGACGGTGATGTTGCTGACGAGCGCGTCGCCGACGGCCGGGAACGAGCAGGTCACCTTGCCGTCGTCCGACGTCGCCGTGAGCGTCAGGCTGTACCCGGTATCCGCCGCCACGCTGCCGATCACGAAGCTGATCGTGCTGGCGTTGTTGACGTTGTACGTGCCGGTGTAGGTGTTGTTCGCGTTCTTGAGGGTGTACGCGACCGTGCTGATGTGCTCCCCACCGGGCAGCGTCAGCTGCATCCCGACGGCGCCGATGTTGTCGGGGCTGCCGGGGCTTCCTGCCTGGCTCGCAGGCGTGTTCGACGCCGTGCCGGACGGCGCCTGATGGCTGCCCCCCGTCGAACAGGCGGCGGCCACGGCGGCCGCGCAGAACCCTAGAATAGCTGTCTTACCGAATTTCATCGTGATGTCCTCCAGGAGAGTGCGCTGGGTGCGTTCCTGCGAGCGGCCCTATCTTCAAGATGCGAGCCATCGCCGCGTGCTGCCGGGCCGCGCGGCGGAATTCAATGGCTTATCGGATACAACGGAGGACGGAGTCCGGCGTGGTTCGCATCGGCGCAGCGGCGCGATCCTACGATTTCCGGAATTCTCCTTCGAAATCCGGAGGCGCTCGCGAGTTCACCATCTTGTTGCCGAGCGAGGGCCGCGCCATCTGGTAAGGAGGCCCCGTTCGGGGACGAGACACCATGCGCGGCCCGGAAAAAAGCGTCCTCTTCTTAACGCTGCTCGTGTGCGCGCTCGTCGCGGCGAGCTGCGCGCAGGAGGAGTATCCGCTGGCCCTCTGGAGCGCCCAGCACCCCTCGCCCGACGCCAGCACGAACGGATCGCTCGAGGGCGACGCGACGGCGCCCGGTCCCCGCGTCTGCCTGCAGACACACTCGCAGTCGCTCCCCGCCCGGCTGGCCGCGATGTCGGCGAACGCCCACGAGGCCCCGAGCGTCGTGCTGGTCTCCGACCTGTTCGCGCGGTTCGCGGAGGTCTGCGGCTCTTGCCACGGCCCCGCGATTGACCCCCCCGGGCAGGGCGGCTTCCAGATCGTCACGCCGGGCGACTTCAAGAAGCTGATGACGGCCAAGGAGCTCCAGCACGTCACGGCGTCGGTGTGCCCGGGCGCGCCGAACGCCAGCGACCCGAACGACCCGATGCCGCCGTGCAGCAGCCCGAACGGCGAGACGTACACGCAGCGATCGGCGGGCGACCCCGTCAAGCAGCTCGCGGAGCTCGTGAAGGCGTGGCTCGCCGCCGGCAGCCCGAGCTCGTTCACGCCGCCTAGCGCCTCGTCCGGCGGCGATGGGGGCGACGCCGGCGGCGTGAGCCAGTTCGTGATGACGCCGCAGAGCGGCAACGCGATGACCAACATCGGCAACTGTGTGCCGAGCGCCACCTTGGTGGCCGTCGAGGACGTGAAGACCCTGTCGCTCGACACGATGTTCGCCGGCCTCGAGCCGAACCCGACCGGGACAGCCGCGCAGGTCATCGGTCTGCCGGAGCACCTGGGCGACACGGATTTGTTCACGTTCGACAGCGCCGCGCTGGCTCAGTACGGGGTCGTCGCCTACGCGCCCGGGTATCCGCTCTGGTCGGACAACGCCGGCAAGCTGCGCTACGTCCGCGTCCCGCACGGCCAGTCGATCCACTTCGACAAGGCGACGCAGAAGTTCGACATCCCGCCGAATACGCGGTTTTACAAGACGTTCATGAAGCAGATCATCGACACCGACGGCAGCTACCGGTATCGAAAGATCGAGACGCGCCTCATCGTCGCCCGGCCGGACGTGACCAACGTGGACGGGAGCGTGACCCCGGCGTCGCTCTTCGGCACCTACCAGTGGAACGCAGACGAGTCGGACGCCGTGCTCCTCGAGACGCCGCTCAACAGCGGACAGCCGTTCGCCGACACTCTGGTCACGTACAACACCGACGAGGGGCTCGCCGCGCAGATCCTGGCCAGCCAGCCGGCCGATCCGCAGGAGGCGCTGCTGGAGGCCCACGCCGTCCGCCACTGGGCGATCCCGTCGAGCCAGCGCTGCGTCCAGTGCCACATGGGCAGCCCCAGCGCCGACTTCGTCCTCGGCTTCAACCCGCTTCAGATCAACCGCCGCCCCGTGGGGGTCGGCGGAGTCATCGAGCAGACCGCGCCCGACGAGCTGACGCAGCTGCAGCGCTTCATCGACGCCGGGATCATCACCGGCATCGATTCGCTTTCCGACGTCCTCCCTCTCGAGCAGGCGGAGGGCAGCCGCGCGCCCCGCAACAACTACGAGCTGGTCGCGCAGGGGTACATGGTGGGCAACTGCCAGCACTGCCACAACCCGCGCGGTCTGCCGACCGTCCAGAATCCGGTGCTGAAGAACATCTTCAATCTCTTGCCGGGCCCGACGGGCGGCATCTTCCAGTATCCGCTCGAGGCCTACAGCCCCCGCATCGGGCGCGGGCTCACCGGGACCACGCTCATCCCGTACGTCACGCCGTCGCTCGTCGACCTGCCGCGCAACGACCTGTCGACCGGGGGCCCGTCCCCGGACATCTTCGTCCGCCCGGGCTCCACCGGGGCCAGCTTCGCCAACTCGGCGGTCTACGCGCCCTGGCGCAGCCTGATTTACCGCAACGTGGACTCCACCTTCGCCTACGTCGACGACCTCGCCATCTACCCGCACATGCCGATGAACACGGCGGGTTACGATCCGCGCGCCAAGCAGATCATGGCCGACTGGATGGTGAGCATCCCGGCGGTGCGCAAGCACCCGGAGCTCCCCGAGTACGCGTTCCAGGTCGACGCCACTTCGATCGACAACATCGGCGGCCCGGTCGTCGATACGAGCCCCCAGCCGTACGTCGAGGTGGCGCCCGGAGCGCCGGGATACGACGACGCCTCGCTGGCGGCCCAGCAGCGACTGTCCATCCTGCATTCCGGGAGTAACGCGGCGCTGCCCTCGGATCCGGTGTCAGGCAAGCTCTACTCGCGCTATGCGGACCCCGCAGATACGTCCGATATCCTCGATCCAGCCGTCCTCGTCGACCCGATCTGCCACCCCATCCCCACGCCGAACGGGAGCTCGGCCTACCCGCTGCCCAACCACCCGCACTGGGTCAACACCGACCTGAGCCAGAATCCCGGGCCGTGGGCGCCGCGGCAGAGCAACTGGCCCGCGGTGCTCGTCGACCAGCAGATCCCCCCGCTCGGCGGTGGTTGCGCGTCGCCGGCCGGAGTCCTCGCGGCGTACGCCGATCAGGGATTCGCGGTCAGCCTGGTACAGGACGCGACGCTCGATCAGGTCCGCGCCGCAGTGACGTCGCCGCTCCCGTTCGGCCTCTGGCAGCAGAAGAGCGGCTGCAACTTCTCGTCGGCGAAGAAGGTGAGTGACTTCACCGGACCGGCGCGGCCGCACTGGATGGACGTGACCAATCCCGCGCACGACGCGCCGGTGTTCCAGCAGTCCGCCGGGGCGGCGGTCTTCAAGATGATCTGCATCAACTGCCATGGTCCGCTGGCCGATTCCAACGGGCGCATGGCCCAGAATCTGGCCACGATGACGGGCGGCAACGCTGCGGTCGCCGACTTCCGCGATGGTCTCTTCGGGCCCGTCGGCGCGGCCGTGGGGCACCGGAACATGGACGCCGTGTACAGCGTGCTCCCCGCCGACGCGTCGGCCAAGTGGACGGGTGTGACGGTCGACGATCGCGCGGCGCGCTACATGGCCTGGATGGGGCTCGGCGGGACGAGCGTGAACATCCCCTCTCAGCTCCTGCAGCTCGTCGCGGTCACCAAGGTGCTCGACCAGCGGCGGCTCGCGGCGGGCCAGCTCTCCGCGAACATGCTCTCCCAGGCCAAGTCGCTCTGCCTGAGCCTCCTGGGTACGACCTTCTTCGACGACGTGCACGGCGGGGGCATCATGACCCCGGGAGCCGGGCACGGGTACCTCGACCCGCTGGCCACGATGAACTCGCGCCTGATCCTCGCCAACGGCGACGCCGAGCTGTGGCTCGACCTGTGCTCGCTGGCCAACCCGCAGCCGGTGCACATCCTTCAGCCGGACCACGGAGGCGGGCCCAATCTGAAGATGGCCGTCATCGAAGACTCGAGCGGCAATCTCACGATCGACGGCAACAACGGGCAGGCGCCGGGCGCCCTCTTGCCGGCATCCTTGTATCCGGCCGGCGCGCCGGTGGGCAACGTCGCGGGCGGCACCGATCCGGGCCTGGCGCCTGGCAACGTGTGGCCGTGGTGCATCGACGACAGCGCTGCGCTACCGGACCAGTCCGCGGCGTACGCGGCCGGCCACATGCCGGTGTGCCCCCAGGCGGTGAAGGACGCGAGCAAGGGCTGCCTGCACGCGCAGGGCACGTGCTTCGGGAACGACGACGCGAACCGCTGGGCGGTGCGCGGCGCGATCAACGCCGGATTCTCGGTGTTCCTCTACGTCCAGTCGATCGAGAACGCGTCGGCGCCCCCGGACTACAACCAGTGCGAGCTCTTGAAGTGATGCCAAGAGGCGCGCTCGGGCGCGCGTCGCGAACGCTCTGGGTCGTCGTGGTCCCGGTGGCGCTCGCGTGCCTCGCCCTTCGCTACCTCGTTCCGGTAACCGGAACGGGGCCGCGCGGTACCGTCGCCGCCCTCGGGCACCGCTACGTGCTCCTCTCGGGGCTGGGGCTCTACTTCGTCTTCTCCGGCATCGCCCGATACTGGTACCCCTCGCCGGCCACCGGGGCGCGCGCTGCGCGCCGGGGACGCGAGCTGCTCGTCGCCGCCGCCATGGTCGCCAGCGCCGTCCTCGTCGCGCTGGCCTTCCGGGCCTACGTCGGCAGGCCCTACCGGGTCCTGAGCGCGTCGATGCTCCCCACCCTGGAGCCGGACGACCTCGTCGGGGGGCGCGTCCGCCCGTACGTCTCCACGCCGCCGATGCGCGGCGACGTCGTCGTCTTCCGCGGGGCCGCCGTCCCGGGCGCGCCCGGCCTGCCCGAGACCCTCGTCAAGCGGGTCATCGGTCTGCCCGGCGACCGCATCTCGATGCGCGGCAGCGTCCCCGTCGTCAACGGGTGGGCCGTCCCCTCGTGCGACGTCGGCGAGTATCTCCACGTGCTCCCCGAGCCGGGTGAGGAGGGAACCCACGGGCGCCTCCGGGTCGAGTTCCTCGACGACCGCGCCTACCTCACCGTCTACTCGATGGGCGTGCCGTCCGTCACTGACTACGCCGTCCAGCCTGGCGAGGTGTTCGTCCTGGGCGACAGCCGGAGCAACAGCAGCGACTCCCGCTCCTACAACAAGGGCTTCGGGGGGGGCGTGCCGGTCGGCGCCATCGACGCGCGCGCGCGCTGGTTTCTGGTCGGGACCCGCCCCGACGGGAATCTCGACCTGGGACGATTGTTTCAGCCCATCGACCGACCCCGAGCCAGCGTCCGCCTCGAGGGCGTCCAGCCGCAGTCCATCGCTGACGGCATCGCCAGGTGCCTGCGCGATCGCCCGAAGGACACGCGCCCGCCGCCTCCGTGAAACCATCCTTCCGGAAATCGAGGCCTGGATTCCGGGAAACGGAGGGTCGGTGGTCCGGCGGAGTGACGCCGACGAACGTGTCATTGCCACATTTCCTTGTCGTATCCGGACTTTGTTCCGCCGCGCCCCGCCCCGCAGTGCCGCGGTCCGGTCCTTGTATAAGAGCCGGCCACGCTCCGCACGACCTCTACTCGGTCGCGCGCGCTGACGCGGTAACGGAACCGCAACCGGAGGATACGCAATGAAAAGGTCTATCACGCTCGCCAGCTTGCTGGCGGTCGGCTCGAGTGCGGCGGGCGCTGCGGCGCTGCCGAACCCGTATTACGGGTCGGACACCCTGTTCAACGTCACGCGGACGGCCATCTCGACCATCGGGTCGATCGGCGCGTCGACGAACTACGTCGGGGGAGGCTCTGGCGGGGCCGCGGCGGCGATGTCCGCCAACGGCAGCTTCGACGCGACCACGCAGCAGACCGGTCCGATGTCGCGCATGATGAAGAAGGAGTTCAACGTCTGCTCGGCGGGCGGAGACACCACCTTCCACGGCATGAACGACAGCAACGCGTCGGGCATCGTCATCGGCCTCGACGCCGTGGCGGTCATGTCCTCCAACTTCGCCGGCGGGCAGACGACCGCGGGCTCCTGCAACGGCACCGGCGGCGGCGTCCTGCAGAGCGGCAGCGCGATGGGCACCATCTTCGCCGGCGGCCCCGACGGCACCAACGGCAAGCAGAACTGGAAGTGGGCGCTCGCCCTCGTCTACGGCGGCCTCGACCTCTCGACGGCCAACAACGGCGCCGGCGCCGCCGGCGCGGACTGCAACAGCACGGCGCGCAAGAACCTCGTCGCCAACTGGCAGAATCTCTTCCAGGGCGGCTGCGCCATGAGCGCCGTGGCCGGCAACAGCGGCATGAGCGCCGCCAACGCTTGCGGCGCGGGTACGGCGGTGAACGGCGTGCTCTGGCACGCGTACCGCCGCGACGACACCTCCGGAACCGCTGACGTCTTCGGCTCGATCCTCGGCCTGAGCGGCGGCCCGTCGAACGCCTATCTCAGCGGCAGCTTCCTGGCGTCGCCGATCGGCTTCTCGCCGTACTGCAACGCGCTGAACTGGGACTCCACGATCCCCCTCGATGCGAACGGCCTGCCGGCGTTCGACAACGGGATTCCGCAGACCTTCGGCGGCAACACCAAGGGCGTCAGCCTCTACCCGAACGCGGCCGACAACAGCTCCTGCGGCATGGGCCTGCACGACCAGTACAAGGGACCGGGCGGCATTCTCGATCCTCTGTCGGTCGCCGGCACGTGCAAGACCGCCGGTCACTGCCGCGGGAGCGGCGGCTCCGCCGGCGCGGTCTGCGTGGTCGGCGCGACAGGCTCGGCGCCCGGCGCCACCTGCGGCTCCAGCCCCGACGTCTGCGTCGCGGACAGCTGCACCGAGACGACCCCCAACACCAACACCAACACGTGTTCGGACCTCTCTGGGACGTTCACCGGCGTCACCGACCGTACGTGCACTGCCCTCAAGCACCGTATGCCACCGACGAACACGTGGGGAACCGCACCGCTGCAGTCTCCCTTCGCGGCCTACGACATCGTGCCGACGCAGATGCAGGACAACGACCCGGTCCGGCGCCCGTGCATCGGCGGCGCGACCAACGTCCACTCGCGCCAGGGCGAGGAGGTCTGCGGCGCTGACAACCAGCTCGGCCTCGTCCTCCCGATGGTGGACACCGACTGGATCAACGGCAAGCAGGTCAACGGCGGCCCGGCGCTCAAGCAGTACCCGACCAACTCGTGCAACGCCATCGCGCTCGCCAACGCCCCGCAGGTCTACAACTGCGCTCCGAAGAACACCAATCACCACGACGGGGCCTGTCCGGACAACGACTCCGAGTTCGGCGGCTTCTGCTTCACGCCGGTCGACGGGACTGCCAACCGGTCGGACTGCGTGAACACGGCGGCCTCGACCCCGACGATCCAGGTCAGGCCGACCTGCGACGGGACCTCGAGCAACTACCCGTGCGTCAAGCTGAACGTCGGCCGCGTGTACAACGCGCACATGCGCGACGGCAACATCCCCACCAACGGGACGGGCGTGCTCTACGCCCAGTACCCGGTGCCCGCGCTCGGCACCAACTCGAGCGGCAATCCGCTCTTCACGGTCGACACGACGGGCGCGTACAACCGCATCCACCAGGTCGAGACCATGCTCAAGGACCAGGCTCCGGGCTGCCAGATGGTCGACATGACCGACCAGATCGGCTGCCTCGCCGCGGCTGACCCGTGCAGCATCGGGTTCGCCGGCTTCGAGGCGACCAACTGGTCGCAGCAGACCAACGGCTTCGTGGGCGTGAACACCGACCCGTACATCGTCGGGAACACGACCACGTGGGACTCGGTCGCGATGCAGGTCGCGGGCGTCACTCCGACCGCGTCCAGCGTGCAAGCGCTCGGCGGACCCAACGGAGCCTTCGCGGGCCAGAACGAGTACCAGTTCTCTCGCAAGCTCTACTTCAACTCGCTGCGCGGGTTCGGCACCGTCCACGCGACGACCCCCGACTCGGCGGCGGCCGACGAGGTCACGCTGGCCGGGTTCGAGTCGTCCGAGATCGGCAACGGCGCCGGCTACCCGAACAACATCGTGAGCATCCTCCAGCACTTCAGCTACTTCGGCCTCGGCGGGCAGAGCCCGCAGGGGACGACGGACCGGCCGTTCTGCGAGGACTTCAACGAGGGCATCATCTGCTCGGGCGCCACCACCAACGTGAACGGCTGCGTCAACAACAACGGCATCACCGGCAACGGCCACGCTCTCCCCGGCGAGACCGGCGCGAGCCCGATCACGGCCCCGTCGCAGTCGACCATCTGCGGCAACGGTCACATCGACGCGTACGAAGAGTGCGACCCCGGTCAGAAGAACGGCTCCACGGTCGTCTTCGCCGCGGTCGGCGGTGGCGCGGGCGGTTGCTCGGCGACCTGCCGCTGCGTCCTCGACTACAACTTCACGACCCACAGCTGCAACTGAGCCGGTCGTAGAGTCGAGTCGAACCTGAAGGAGGCGCGTCCCGGCGACGGGGCGCGCCTTCTTCTTTGGTTGAGGGCCTCGTCCGGGCTGCCCTCGGCCCGGCTTCGATGGCGCAAACTGTTGTTGTCAGTCGCGTGAAGTAACCGGTGTAGTGCGCGCAATCATTGACGATTGAAGTGCCCACGTGCGCAATCGAGCCCAGGTGATCAATCGGTTGTGCGGCGCTCACACTGCGCGATAAGAGAGCCGCGCAGCACTTCTCCGCTGCGTTATGGAGGGCATACCCATGAAACTCGTCCGCAATGCAATCCTTCTGAGCCTCGCCGTCGGCGCGGCGTCGATGGCCGGGTGCTCGTCCACCAGCTCGCCGATATCCACGGGCGCTCCGAGCGCCGTCGCGGGCCCGCAGGGCGGCTCCTCGGAAGAGCCGGGCGCGCAGACCGGAACCGTCGGGATCCAGCTGCAGCTCGCGCCAGGTATCACGCTGAGCTCGGTGGGATACACCATCACGAACTCGACGCTCGGCGGCTTCACCACGATCACCGGCACGATCCCCGTAGGCAACAGCCAGACCGTGGGGGTCACCTTGACGCTGCCGGTCGGAGGCGGATTCTCGATTTCGCTGACCGCCACAGACAGCAACGGGGACATCTGCGCGGGCGGTCCCGCGACCTTCACCATCACAGCCGGGACGAGCACCGGGGTGAGTCTCTCCCTGGTGTGCTCGCAGGTGTCGGACGCGGGCGACGCGGGCTTCGTGACGCCCGACGTCAACGTGGGGACCGTCACTTTCATGGTCGACGCCTCGCTGCAGACGACGGTGGTGAGCCGGAGCGCGTGCGCCGCCGCGACGTCGGTGGTGGCGTCGCCCAACGAGGTCAACGTCGGCCACGGCATCGCGCTGACAGGCGCGGGGGTCGATCCGAGCAACATGACGTCGGACGTGGTCCTGTCGTGGGGCGCGACCGGGGGCGCCGGGTCGCTCTCGCAGGCGTTCGGCACGACGAGCAACTTCAACTGCACGTCTCCGGGCACAGAGACGGTGACGCTGACGGCGTCGATCGCCGACGGTGGCGCGTCTTGCCCCGGCGGCCTCGGGGCGCTGACGATCCAGGTGCAGTGCGACGCGGTCTCCGACGCGGGCATGGATACGGGCACGGCCGACACGGGAGCGGACACCGGCTCGCCGGATACGGGCGTGGACACGGGCACGCCCGACACGGGCGCGGACACCGGCGCCGACGCCGGCCCGCTCGCGCCCTGCACCTCGGCCGGCCAGGCGAACTGCGTGAAGTGCCAGGGAAGCACCGGCGGCGTCTGCACCCCGACCGAGGCGCTGATCGTCCAGCACGACATCGCCAAGAACGGCGTCAGCGCGGCCGGGAACGACTCGGCGAGCAGCTGCTACACGTGCCTCTTCAACAACGGCTGCATCGACGACTCGCAGGGCGACGTGCAGCACGAGTGCGAGGACTCGACCGTCGCGCACGGCACGGCGGTGCAGTGCCAGAACGTCGTCAGCTGCATCTTCGGGTCGGACAGCCTGAGCACGGACACCCTGGCCACAGGGACGACGGCGCAGGGTTACAGCTCGGGCAACTGCTCGTCGGTCGCCACCTACGTCTGCTACTGCGGGACCGCGAGCCTGACGGGCAGCTGCGGCGGCACGTCGTCGGCGGCGAACGGCAACTGCTCGAGCGCGATCGCCGCGGGGTCCGGCTTCCCGGTCTCCGACGGGACGGACAACCTGGGGCACTTCGCGCCGGACACCACCTACGCGTCCGGGATGGCGACGCAGATCTTCAAGTGCGCGGTGAACAACAGCTGCAGCACTTGTCTGAACTGACGGCGTCAGCCGTCCCGCTCGCACCACCTCTTCCACGCGCCGCGGTACGCTCGCTCGACGTTGCGAGCGTAGCGCGGCGCGTCCATGAGCGGAGAGGCCTCCATCCGACCGCGGAGCCGGGCGCGCAGGTCGCCCAGCGCGCGGAGGTCCTTCGTCAGCCCGGCGGCGATGCGTACGTAGTCGTCCTCGGTGCGGGCGACGAGCTCCGGAAGACCGAGGTTGGTCGCGATCGAGAGCCCGGCGCGTCCCGGCGGCGTCTGCCCCGCGAGGGTCACGACGGGCACGCCCATCCAGAACGCGTCGAGGCTGGTCGTCGCGCCGCAGCACGGCGACGTGTCGAGGCACACGTCCATGCGCGCATAGGCTTCGAGGTACTCCCGGCGCCCGCGCAAGGCGAGAAATTCGACCCGGCCGCGCTCGATCCCGGAGCGCTCGAGCGCCTCGACGATGCGACCGCGAGCCCCCTGGGGCGCGTACATCACGAGGCGCGACCCTTCGACCGCGCCGAGGACGCGCGCCCAGAGCGGCAGCACCCCCTCGTTCACCTTCTGGATGCTGTGCTGCGAGCCGAACGTCACGCGCCCCGAGCCCGCGGCGGGCAGGGGTCCCACCTCGGGCACCGGGCCAGTCTGCCGGGCAGCCTGCCACGGCGCGTAGCACCAGTACGTCTCGGGGAGGACCAGCGGCGCCTCGGTGGCCCATCCCGGATCGAGCGCGGGCGGCTCGAGGTGGGGATCGGTCATCCGGTAGTCCATCGCGTCTAGCCCCGTCGTCCCCACGTAGGCGAGCCAGCAGAGCTGCACCGGCGCGGGCTTGCGCGCGAAGAGAAGCGGGCGCCCGCCGCTCGCGTGCATCGTGAGGTCGATCAGGACGTCGACGCGGTCCTCGCGGACGAGCTCGGCCACGGCGGCGTCGCTCGCGTGACGGACGTCGCGCCAGCCGCTGACCAGGGCGCGGAGCCGCCGGGTGACGGCGTCGGGGCTGCGGACGCTCGAGTAGCAGAAGACCTCGATGGTCTGCGGGTCGAAGCACTCGAGCAGCGGCTCGAGGAAGAGCGAGACCGGGTGCTCGTAGAGGTCCGGGGAGACGTAGCCGACGCGGAGGCGCCGACGCGGATTGCGGTCGTTGTCGTGCGGTCGCACTTCGCCCGCGAGCGGTGCGGCGTGACGCTGCGCCCAGGCGCGCGCGCCGGCGCCGACGGCCGGGGGGTCGTAGCCGGGCACGTACGGCATGAGAAAGAGGAGGGCGCTGTGCGTGGCAGGATTGTCCGGCCGGAGGTCCACCGCCCGCCGGTACTCTGCGAGCGCCTCGGCAGCCCCGCCGTTTCCCGCGAGCGCATAGCCCAGGTGAAAGCGCGCCAGCCAGCAGTCGGGGTCGAGCTCGAGCGCGCTGCGACAGCTCGCGGTCGCCTCGTCGTAGCGATTCTGCAGGACGCGGGCCGCGGCGAGGGTCGCGTGCGCCATCGCGCAGCGCGGATCGACCCGCAGCGCGCGCGAGCTGGCGATCGCCGCGCCGTCGGGCCGCTCGAGGGCCTCGAGCACCCCGCTGAGCTCGACCAGCGCGTCCACGCTCCGCGGGTCGAGCGCGAGGGCGCTCTGGTAGTGGGCGACCGCGAGCGGGAGCGCCCCGAGAGCGCGCTGAGCCCGGGCCTCGCGCAGCTGCTCGACGCATAGCGCCGGCGGCCGCGGCGATGGGCTCGACAGGAGCTCTGCGCAGGAAAGATGGGTGGCGGCTCGGGCGAGGTCGCCCTGCTGGCGGAGCGCCTCGCCGAGCCCCCGCTGGAAGGCCGGTCGCCCCGGATCCAGGTCCGCCGCGCGCTCCAGGTAGAAGACCGCGCCGTCGGTCTCCCCGTTCTGCCGGAGGACGAGCGCGAGGTTGTAGAACCCCTCGGCGAAGTCCGGCTTCAGGGCAAGCGCCCGCAGCAAGGCATCGACCGCGTTGCGCAGGCTTCCGAGCCGGCGGTAGGCCTCGCCCAGGTTGGACAGGTACGCGACGTTGCCCGAGTCCAGTTCGACCGCGCGAGCGAGTAGCCCCGCGGCATCCTCGTCGCGACGCGTCGAGAGCGCGAGGACGCTGAGCGCGAAGAGAGCCCTGTGGTGCCGGGGGTCGGCCGCGAGCACCTTCGCGTAGGCCGCTTCGGCTTCCTGCAGGCGCCCCGCGCGGTGGAGGTCGAGCCCGCGCGCGAGCTCGCGCTCCAGGTCCGGGGCTCTGGATACGTCGCTCACGGGCGCAGCCTACAGGAGCAGGTACCTTCGCACGAACCAGGTCGCGCGAGGCGGGTAAGCCGTGTCCATCCCGACCACGACGAGCCGCGCTGCCGGGTCGAGCGCCGCGGAGAGCACCGTCCCCGAGACATCGAGCTTGAACGTGCCCGCCGGCTCTCCGTCCGGCGAGATCGCCAGCAGCTCGCCGTACGACGTCCAGACGATGAGGCGGCCATCCGGCAGGTCGGCGGCGCCGACGGGGCCGCCCTCGGCGGGTAGCGACGCGATCCCGCCGGCGCCGTAGGAGAGATCGACGTCGCCTGACGCCGTGAGCCGCGTCACGTCGACGTCGAAGGATGCGCCGCTCGGGTGAGCGCCGACGGCGAGCACGCGATCGCCGGCCTCGAGAAGGACGCACTGGAGGGTCGGCGCGTCGGAGGCGGCGTCACCCGACGAGAGATCGAAGGCCCCCCCGCGGCCGAAGCTCGGATCCAGGGCGCCCGTCGCGAGGAAGCGCGATACGCGGCTGCCCGTCGCCGTCCAAAGCCGTCCGTCTGCGGCGAGTGCGCCGGCGACCGCTGGCGGGATCAGGCCGCCGGCGCCGTAGGCCGGATCGGCCACGCCGCTCGCGTCGAACCGGAGGGTCGCCGCGGCGCCGAAGATGAAGGCGCTGCCGTCGTCTTGCCACAGACCGCCGGAGAAGGGCCCGGCGACAGGCACCAGCAGCAGCGGGCCCGCGAAGGTCGGGTCGGTCGACCCGTCCGCGTCCAGGCGGAGGGCGAGCGCGCCCTCGCCGCCGCCGAGCGACGCGGCCCCGAGGATCCCGATCCGGCCCGAAGGCAGGACGCGAACGGCCTGCGCCCACGTCTCGGGGCTCAGCGCGAGGGTGACCTTGCCCGAAGCGCCGAAGGCGACGTCGAGCGCGCCGTCGGGCGTGACGCGGCGCACGACCTCGGCCAGCGGCATGCCCGGATCGCTGCCGGGGCCCGAGACCACGATTCGACCCTGGTCGTCGATCGCCACGCCCGCGGGGCTCCAGTCCGCAAGGTCTCCGCCCAGGTTACCCTCCGTGGCGAAGGACGGGTCCAGGCTCACGTGGAGCGGCGAGGGGGCCGCGGCGTCCGCGGCGTCGAGCGCTTGTGCGTCCCGGGGCCCCGCGTCGGCGGGGCGCGTGTCGCCGAAGGCCGGCAGGCTGATCCCGCAGCCGGAGGAAGCGACGGACCAGAGCGAGGTCGCCAGCAACCAGCCGTCCCGTCGATGGCCCCCGACCGCTGGCATTTGCGCGCGCTCCCGTCGCGCCCACTCTACGCGTGAACGCAGCGATCTCCAGAAGGACCTCGTCGGACGGCGGTCGAAGGTTCGCGGGCGACCCGCCGAGCAATCAAGTCGTCGTTCAGATGTCACAGGTCCGTGGCAGGACCGGTGGTAGACGCTCGCTGGCGATGAAGCGGATCGTGGTTGCGGCGCTCGTGATGGTCGCCACGGCCGGAGGCCTGATGTGCGGGGGAACGACCGGTCACGAGGGGCTCCCGCAGCTCGCGGCGGGCCCGGTCGGGGCGGACGCCGGGGACGGGGCCGCCGACGCCCAGGGCGACGCCACACTCGGAAGTGAGCTCGACGCCGGCGCGTTCGACGTCGGGATCGTCTACGCGGATCGGGCGCTGCTCGACATCGCGGCGCCGGGCGATGCCGGCAGCACGACCGGCAAGGATGCGGCGGCCGGCTATCCGTGGCCGACCTGTCCGGCGTACGCGCCCATCTCGTCGACCGGCACGCTGACGACGACCGACCAGGCGACCGATTTGATTCCCGCCCAGTACGACGACGCCGGGAACGTGCTGGTCGACGACGCGGGGCGGCCGGTCCCGATGCCGGACGGCAGCGCCTGCGCGACCTACGCCTGGCTCGGGAGCAAGGCGATCGACGAGTGCGTGACGTCGCAGAGCGACTACCTGTACGCCGTCCTTCCGCCGTGCAACTGGTGCATGGACGCAGGCACCGCGCGGCAGGGCCCGCGGGCCGGCGAGGACCGGTACACCATCTGCCAGGATCTGTACGCGTGCATGGTGCGCACCGGCTGCGGGGCGAGCACGGACCCCGGCTACTGCCTCTGCGGCGCCGACAGCGTCCACTGCGACGCGGGAGGGCCCTGCGCGAAGGAGGAGCTCGGCGCCCTCGAGTCGCTGACCGATCCGGCGTCGATCGTCAGCGCCGTCGAGCAATACAAGACGCTCGATCCCAAGGTCGCCGGGTTCTGCGCGCACGCGCTCAACAACGTGTACGGCGTCGGCGTGGGGTACGGCTGCTTCGCGGATGCAGGGCCATGAGTCGACCCGCGAGCAAGATGAGTACGACCCGGAGGTGTTGGATCGCCGCCGCGCTCGCGCTCGCCGTGGTTCCGGCGTGGGGTTGCGGCCCGGACGTCGGCGACAGCTCGGCGATCCCCGGTCCCGGCGGTGACGCGAGCGTGGACGTGGACGCGTCTCTCCCGGCGTACGAGGGCGGCTTTCCTCCGGGCCAGCCGGACGGACAGGGGGGATCGCCGAACGACTCGACGCCGCAGACCGACTCTGCGCCGAGCAGCGGCGACGCGAGCGGCCAGGACGCCGGAGTCGACGCGACCGGCGGGCAGGACACGGGGGCCCCGGACACCGGCCTGGGCGTCGCCGACGCCGGAGCTCCAGACACCGGCGTCCCCGACGAGGGACCTCCTGACACGGGAGCGCAGGACGGCGGAGCCGCAGACTCGACGATCCAGGATACGGGCTCTCCGGACACCGGCGTCGCCGACACGGGCGTCGACGCCACCCTCGCCGACACCGGCGTGGACGCCGAGGACACGGGGACCGTCGACACAGGGGTCGACACCGGCCCCGACTCGACGCTCGGCGACAGCGGCGGACCGGATGCGCAGGATACGGGAGCTGCGGAGACGGGCGGCCCCGACGGACAGGCGGACGCTGCGCAGGGAGACGGCGGCCTCGTGCCGTGCACGGTCGCCGGGCAGACGGGGTGCGTCGAGTGCGTCGGCAACAACAGCAAGGAGTGCACGCCCACCGAGGCGCTGATCGTCCAGCACGACATCGACAAGGGGACCGCCCACGCGCCCGGGGCCGATCCGGCGGGGAGCTGCTACGACTGCCTCTACCAGAACGGCTGCATCGACGACTCTCAGGGCGACGTGGAGCACGAGTGCCACGACTCGAGCGTCACGCACGGCACCGAGGCCCAGTGCCTGGACGTCGTCAGCTGCATCTTCGGATCGGACGACCTGGCCACCGACTCCCTGGCCACCGGGACGGTCGAACAGGGCTACAGCGCCGGTAACTGCTCCTCCCTCGCGACCTACGTCTGCTACTGCGGGACGGCGAGCCTGACGGGCAACTGCGGCGGCTCTTCGTCGGCCGCCAACGGGAACTGCTCGGACGTGATCGCCGCAGGCAGCGGCTTCCCGGTCTCCGACGGGACGGACAACCTCGGGCACTTCGCGCCGGACACCACGTATGCGTCCGGCATGGGGACGCAGATCTTCAAGTGCGCAGTCAACAACGCCTGCGCGGTGTGTCTGCAATGATCCGCGCGGTCGCGATCGCGGTGGCGGCCGCGCTGGTCGCGGTCGCGGCGCCCGCGTCCGCGGCGCTGCTCGCGCACGACGGGGCCGACGAGCGGGAGATCCGGGCGATGCAGGTCAAGAGCCCGCACGCGCTCGACCTATTGAACCAGGGCGAGGCAAAGGCAGCCGCCGGATCCCTCAAGGAGGCCCAGGCGCTATTCGAGCAGGCCCACACCGAGAACATCGACTTCGGGATCCTCTGGCGGCGCGACTGCGAGATGCTCACCGAGCTCGGGCGCCGGCCCGAGGCCGTGCGGGCGTGCTCGACGGCGATCCAGGATGTTCGTTCGGCGAACAACATGCGCGCGCTGGTGAGCGCGTTCGTCGACGGCCCGGAGGCGCCGACGACCAGCGGGCTGGCCATGGCGCTGCTGGTGACGGCCACGGAGCGGCACAAGGGCATGAGCCTGAGGGTGGCCGCGGCGGCCTGCGATATCAGCGAGAGGATAGGAGACGTTCCCATGCTGCAGCGCTGCACCGAAGAGCTCGAGCGGATCGACCCGAACGACCCCGCGACGCGACAGGCGCGCGCGGCGCTCGAGTCGCAGTGCCCGCCCTGGCGGTTCTGGCTCGGGTGGGGCGCGATCGCGGCGGTCCTCGCCGCGACGCTGGGGCACGCCGCGCTCCGCCTCCTTCGCCGCAGGTCGGGGCAGGCCGGGGCTGTGGCCGCGGCTGCGGTGGCTCTCCTGGCGGGCTCGGCTCCGGCGGTCGCTCGCGCTGACGACCCACCCGCCGCGTCTCGAGCGACCGCGCCCGACGCGGGGCGGTACGGCCACAAGTGGCTGAGCAAGTGGGCCATCGACGACGCGCACCCCGACTCGAACATCCCTGCGGAGAAGGACAGGGACGCTGACCCGCTCCAGTTCGGCTACTGGCTGCAGGATCTGGTGGTGAAGGGCGATCACGCCGCGCAGATCGGCGACCACGTCGCGGCGGCGCACTTCTTCGAGACGCTGGGCAAGGCGGTGCCCGACCGCGCCATCGGCTTCATCAAGGCGTGCGACGAGTACGAGGCGGCGGGCGAGATCGACACGGCGATCGAGCGCTGCGGCGAGGCGCTGCTGCGCGAGGGCCTGCAGGTCAAGGACTACACACACTTCGCCAAGCTCGTCATCGGTAAGCCGGGCAAGCTGAGCGACAAGGAGAAGGGCGCGCTGACGAACCTGATCGCGCACATGCGGGAGGACCCCGCGGGGCGGCCCTTCGTCGACGATCTCGAGTGCCAGGTCGGCGTGCGCACGACGAACGTCGCGCAGCTCCGGGAGTGCACCGCGGCGCTCGTCCAGAAGGCCCCCGACGATCCCAAGACGATCGTCTACCAGTGGAACCTCGCGTTCCTCGAGGGCACCTCGTCCCAGGCCGAGAACCTGCTCGAGCGGGCGCAGGCGGCCGGGGTCGCCCCCGCGGAGATCGAGAAGATGAGGGCCGCGACCACCGACAACTCGATGCGGCGGTACCTGCGGAGGGCTCTCGTCGTCCTCGCCGCCGGCCTGCTCGTGGGAGCGCTGGGCGTGGCGCTCAGGGCGAATGCCGCGCGCAAGCGGGTCGAGGAGGATCCAGCGGCGGTGAAAGGGTAGGGCCGCGGCGTCGCGGGTCCTCTCGATCATGAGCGACCTCTTCGCCGAGGCGGTGGCGCACCACCAGGCCGGCCGCATGACGGAGGCGACGCTGATGTACCAGCGCGTGCCGGCCGGCGATCCGCGGCACGGAGACGCGCTCTTTCTGCTCGCCGGCTTCGACATTCACTCCGGGCGCCTCGACGCGGCCGTGGAGAAGCTGACGCGGGCGACGACTCTCGACCCGAACAACGCGGCCTACCACTCGAACCTGGGCGAGGCCTACCGCCGGATGCGTCGCTACCCGGAGGCGGCGAGCGCGTTCGTGAAGGCGATGTCGCTGAAGCCCGACCTCGCCGAGGTCACCTTCAACCTCGCGCTGCTCCTCGAGCAGGCGGGCGAGATGGAGGGGGCGGCGGCGTGCTTCGAGCGCGCGCAGGAGCTCAAGGCCGATCTGCCGAACGTCGCGCACCGTCTCGAGGTCGCGCGCAAGGCCGCCCGGCGCAAGGTCAAGCGCAGCGCGGCCCTCCGCCGTGCGACCGCGGGGACCTTCTTCACCCTCGCCTCGCAGGACCAGGCGCGCGGGCACACAGACAGGGCACTGGCCCTGTGCCGTCGCTCGCTGGAGCTCGAGCCCGGGTTCGCCCCGGCGCTCCACATGCTCGGGGTGATGCTCTCGGGACACACCGAGCAGCTGGACGAGGCTGCCGTCGCCTTCCGGAAGGCCATCGAGATCGACCCGGGGCTCTTCGAGGCCTACGGCAACCTGGGATACACCCTCGCGACCGCGGGCCGGATGGACGAGGGAGTCGAGGCGATCAAGCATTGCGGTGTGCTCGCGAGCGCTCCGATGGGGCACTCGACCCTGATCTTCCTGATGCCGTTTCAGGCCGGGACCGACGCTGCCTCCATCCTGGCGGAGGCGCGCGAGTGGGACCGTCTCCACGGGCAGCCGCTCGCGACCGCGGTCCGGCCCCACGACAACGATCGCTCGCCCGACCGTCGCCTGCGTGTCGGCTACGTCTCGCCCGACTTCCACAACCATTGCCAGAGCTTCTTCACGCTCCCTCTCTTCTCGAATCACGATCGCGAGCGCTTCGAGATCTTCGCCTACTCGAGCGTGCCGGTGCCGGACCCGGTCACCGCGGCGATCTCGCTCCACGTCGACCAGTGGCGGACGGTGTTCGGAGTGGACGACGCGACCGTGGCCGAGCGCGTCCGCGCCGATCGCATCGACGTGCTGGTCGACCTGACGATGCACATGTCGCACGGACGCCCTGGCCTCTTCGCGCGCAAGCCCGCGCCGGTGCAGGTCTGCTGGCTGGCCTACCCGGGCACCACCGGGCTCTCGGCCATGGACTACCGCCTCACCGATCCCCACCTCGACCCCCCCGGCAGTGACACCGGCGTCTACAGCGAGGAGACCGTGCGCCTCCCGGACACGTTCTGGTGCTTCGACCCGCACGTCACCGAGCCGGCCGTCGGCCCGCTGCCGGCGCGCGCGAGCGGGTGCGTCACTTTCGGGTGCCTCAACAACTTCCTGAAGGTCAACGCCGGCGTCATCGACGTCTGGGCGCGCGTCCTGCTCGCGGTCGAAGGGTCGCGGCTGGTCCTGATGGCGCCGCTGGGCGAGGCGCGCGAGCGCACCCTGCAGGCGTTCGTCTCGCGCGGCGTCGCTCGCGAGCGGGTGGAGCTCGTCGGCCGGCGGTCGCGACGGGACTACCTCGCGTCGTATCGAGAGCTCGACCTGGGGCTCGACACGTTCCCTTACAACGGCCACACCACCAGCCTCGACTCGCTCTGGATGGGCGTGCCCGTCGTGACGCTGGTCGGCGACACGATCGTCGGTCGCGCGGGTCTCTGCCAGGCCATGAACCTAGGCATGCCGGAGCTCATCGCCGCCACTCCGGACGAGTACGTGCGCGTTGCAGTGGAGTGGAGCCGCGACCTCGACCGCCTGGAGCGGGTGCGCGCGGGGCTGCGCGCCCGCATCGAGGCGTCGCCGCTGATGGACGCGCCCAGGTTCGCGCGCAACATCGAGGCGGCGTACCGCCAGATGTGGACGCGGTGGTGCGCGAAGTGAGCGCGGTCGTCCTCTTCACCGCGGGGCTCGGCCACGAGCGCCGGGTCAAGGATCTGTACACGGAGAGCGGGTTCACGCTCGGCGAGCTGTCGCCATGATGTACCCCTACGCCGAGCTCCTGCTCGACTTCGACCGCAAGCACGGAGGCCTCACACACCGCAACTGCCCGGAGAACACGCGGGCGGCCGTCATCGTCGAGACGCGGCCGTTCTTCTTTCTGCCGAAGGTCATCCGCAACACGATGTTCTTCCTCGGCCCGCGGTGGAACCTGCACGTCATCTGCGGAGAGCTCTCGCACGCCTACGTCCAGTCGTTCCTGAAGGGCTGGGAAGTGTCCGTGACCCGCCTCGAGAGGGTGTTTCACCTGTCGGCGGCGGACTACAACGCCATCACCACGTCGCCGGCGTTCTGGCGCGAGTTCACCGAGGAGAAGCTGCTCGTCTTCCAGACCGACACGCTCCTGTGCGGGCCAAACATCGAGGACTTCATGGGGTACGACTACGTGGGGGCGCCGTGCGGCCGGTTCGACGAGGAGTACATCGCCAACGGCGGCCTGTCGTTGCGGACGCGACGGGTGATGCTCGAGTGCGCGTCGCGCTTCCGGCCGGGCCGGGTGCCGGAGGACGTGTTCTTCACGACCTCGCTCCGCCGCATGGGGGTGCCGATGCCGAGCCTGGCCACCGCGAGCCGGTTCGCCGTCGAGTCGATGTACACCGGGCACCCGGTGGGCGTGCACGGCACCGACAAGTGCTTCCACTCGACCGAGATCGCCGAGAAGATCACGCGGGCGATCGTGTACTGAGGGCCTACATCAGCAAATACCGGCGCACGAACCACATCGAGCGCGCCGGATCGGAGGTGGTCATCCCGACGACGACGAGCCGCTGGCTCGCGTCGAGGGTCGCGGCGAGCACGGTCCCGGAGACGTCGAGCTTCCACGTGCTATCGGGCGCTCCGTCGGGCGCGATCGCGAGGAGCTCGCCGTAGGACGTCCAGACGAGGACGCGGCCGTCGGCGAGCTGCGCGGCCCCCACGGGACCTCCCTCGGCCGGCACCGAGACGACCCCGCCCGCGCCGTAGGTCGCGTCGACGCCGCCGGACGCGGTGAGCCGCGTCACGTCGACGTCGTAGGACGGCGCGCTCGGGTGCGCGCCGATGACGACGGCCCTTTCGCGCGCGTCGATCAGGATGCACTGGAGAACGGGAGTCTCCGGGCCGCCGTCGCCCCAGGGCAGGTCGAAGGCTCCGCCCTGGCCGAAGGTCGCGTCGAGCGCGCCGGTCGCGAGGTAGCGCGACACGCGACTGCCCGCCGCAGTCCACACCCGCCCGTCGGTGACGAACGCGCCGGCCACCGAGGGCGGCGTCAGCCCGCCGGTACCGTAGCTCGCGTCCACCCCACCCCCGGCGTCGAAGCGCAGGCTCGCGCCCGCGCCGAAGAGCAAACCGCCTCCATCGTCTTGCCAGAGCCCGGCGGAGAACCGCCCGGTGACCGAGGTGAGCAGGAGCGAGCCGGCGAAGGTCGTGTCCGTCGCGCCGTCTGCGTTCATGCGAACCGCGAACGAGCCCGCGTCGCCGTCGAGCGACGCCGCGCCGAGGACGCCGATTCCCCCGCCCGGCAGGACGCGCACGGCCTGACCCCAGGTGTCCGGGCTCAGCGCGAACGTGACCTTGCCGGACGCGCCGAAGGCGACATCCAGCGCGCCGTCCGGGGTGAAGCGACGCACGACTTCGGAGACGGGCGCCGCCGGGTCACCGCCGGGCCCCGAGACGACGAGCCGCCCTTGCGCGTCGAGCGCGACCCCGACGGGACTCCAGTCCGCGAGGGCCCCTCCGACGTTGCCTTCCTGTCCGAACGAAGAGTCGAGGCGCACGTTCAGCGGTGGCGGGGCGACTCCGGAAGCATCGCTCCCCTCGAGCGGCCGCGCGTCGGCGGCCCCGGAGTCGACGGGAGGGCCGCCCGCGAAGCCCGGCGGGTCGACCCCGCACCCGCTCGACGAGAGCGACCCCAGCGACGCCGCCACCACCCAGCCGTGCCGCCGATACCTAACGACAGCCCCCATCGGTGCGCTCCCGTCGCGCATAGGTTACGCGAGAACAGGGCCGCCCAGAAGGAACGCGCGAAGTTCCTGCGCGGCGCGCTACCCGCGGCGTCCCGCCGCCATCCGCTCGGCATCGTCCGCAGCGACGATCGCCGTACGGATCTGGGCGAACTGCTCCCCGAACTCCCTACCCTCGCGCCGCAGCCATTCCAGCTCGGATGGCGTCAACGGACGCGGAGCGAAGGAGGTAGCCAGCCTCGGCTTCGGTGAGATGATCGAGCCCGAAGCCGAACTGCTCCTGCCAGAGATCTTCGAGTGGTTTGCCATGCTTCGCACGTAAAGCTTGGAGCGTTTCGGGACGCAGCGCAAGGACCTCGCTCCGCCGGCTCGCGCTCATCGTCGTGGCCGCGATGACGTGACCGCCCTCGCCCTCGATGTGACCGCGGAGGTTGGCGAGCGTACCGCCGAGCCCGACGTGATCGTCCACCGCGATGTACTCGTGGTCGCGCGTCACCTCGCCGGCAAAGGTCGGCTGGAAGGCGAGGCGGTGATAGCCGTTCGCGCGGGTGTGGCCGACGGTATTGGTCTGCACGATCTCGGTCGTCACGGGCAGTCCCAGCTCGCGCGCCAGCTCGTGGGCCATGGCGTCGGGGATCAGGTTGATGCCGTGCGCCTCGATGGCGCGGACTGGAACCAAGGTGGGCCACCGCCCAGCCAGCATCTCCCGGATCCTCTCCACCGCAGGCGGCGCCATCAGCTCGCAGGCCAACCTCACGGCGGCACCACGTGCGCCGGCCTTGGCAGCCGCGTAGTCAGTGTGTGCGTCCCGGATGGCGACCGTCGTGTGAACGATGACCTCGGGGAAGTCGGATGGCCACGCGGCGCGTCGTACCAGCATCACGCCTCGGGCTCTTCAAGCTGGGCTCACGGACGCAGGCACCATGTCGTCCAGGATACCACGCGAGCGCCCGGAGGCTTGCCCGGATCTCGGCGGAGAACGGACCCGTGACCGCGGTGAGCAGGAGCGAGCCGGCGAAGGTCGCGCCGTCTGCGTTCATGCGAACCGCGAACGAGCCCTCGTCGCCGTCGAGCGACGCCGCGCCGAGGACGCCGATTCCCCCGCCCGGCAGGACGCGCACGGCCTGAGCCCAGGTGTCCGGGCTCAGCGCGAAGGTGACCTTGCCGGACGCGCCGAAGGCGACGTCCAGCGAGCCGTGGGGTGAAGCGACGCACGACTTCGGAGACGGGCGCCGCCGGGTCACCGCCGGGCCCCGAGACGACGAGCCGCCCTTGCGCGTCGAGCGCGACCCCGACGGGACTCCAGTCCGCGAGGGCCCCTCCGACGTTGCCTTCCTGTCCGAACGAAGAGTCGAGGCGCACGTTCAGCGGTGGCGGGGCGACTCCGGAAGCATCGCTCCCCTCGAGCGGCCGCGCGTCGGCGGCCCCGGAGTCGACGGGAGGGCCGCCCGCGAAGCCCGGCGGGTCGACCCCGCACCCGCTCGACGAGAGCGACCCCAGCGACGCCGCCACCACCCAGCCGTGCCGCCGATACCTAACGACAGCCCCCATCGGTGCGCTCCCGTCGCGCATAGGTTACGCGAGAAC
>PLYU01000281.1 GCA_003153495.1 Myxococcales bacterium | reverse complement strand
GCACCTGGACGCGGCGAACCGCCAGGCCTCCGTGAGCATCGACCCGCCCGCCGCGGCCGGGGCGGGCGCAGTGCCCGTGGTGGCCGGCGCCGGCGGGCTGGCCGCCGCAGCGGAGGCCACGGCCCCGACTCCGACCGAGCCCGTCGCCGCCACGGCGGCCGGCAGCTCCACGCGCTTCTGGGCGGGCATGGCGCTCGTGGGCGGGGGCGTCGTCGGCCTCGGCCTGGGGACTGCGTACCTCGTGAAGAGGAACCAGTCGATGACGAACGGAACGCTCTGCGATCCGCCCTACGAGGACAAGGCCGACCGGACGGCCGCCATCGTCGCGTACTCGCTGGGCGGTGCGGCGCTCGCGACCGCCCTCGTTCTCTATCTGACGGCGCCGAGCCCGAAGGAGAAGGGGATGGGGCTACTCGTGGCACCGACCCTGATCCCGGGCGGCGGCGGAGCGACGTTTCACGCCACCTTCTGACGTCGTCGCGCCAGCGCGCCCGCCGCCGCGAGCGCGAAGATCCACTCGAAGCACGCCCCCTCGGCCCCGCCGCCCGTCGCCGAGCACCCGTACCCCGGGCTAGGCAGCGTCGATCCCGCGCTCGAGTCCTGGTTCGGGTCCTTCCCTGCTTTCAGGTCGTCGATCAGCTTCGGGTTGGCCCCCTGGACGGCGGTGAGCGCGGCCTTCAGCGAGTTGGGGTTGTAAGAGGAGGCGCCGTACTGATGAGCGAGCGTCCCGAATGCCTTGAGAGACTGCTTTCCTCCGACTTCGGTCGTGTGGCAGAGCAGGCAGCCGTCGGGCGGAAAGGTCGTCTCGATCTTGGCCGTGAGGCTCAGGTCGCTGTCGAGCACCTGGGGAAAATCGGGAGTGGCCCCCGCCAGGCGCGGCGACAGCAGCACCAGAACGGCCGCAACCACGCCGCTGCCGAGGAGCGCGCTGAGCCTGGGTCGCCGGTGCGTCATCGCCTCGCCTCTCCTCATAGAAAGACGTGAAACTGCGCCAGCCACGTCGTCACGGCCGTGTGACTCGCCGGGCTGCCGAGGATGGCCGGGACGCCGACGGACGAGTAGATCCCGTCGAGCCGCAGGTCGACGTGCGGCAGGCAGAACCAGACGGCCGAGGCCCAGGCGTCGAGCGACGCGGGCTCTCCGCTCGTCCCGCCGTTCATCGCCTCGCCGGTGAGCATGAAGTGAAGGCCCTGGAGCGGCTCGAGGTCACCCTGGGCGAACGCGGCGTAGCCGCTGCGGTGACCGTTCCACGTCAACGACTGGTAGACCCAGTCGGCTTCCGCCATCAGCACGAGCGGCTGGACGGGCGAGTACCGGACGAAGGGCCCCGTGGCGTACCGGTAGTCGGTCACCGCGTAGACGAGGTCGCGCGTCGCCCGCGTGCCCAGCCCGCTGACGCCCACCGCGAGGTTCGTGGCCGGCGCGTACTCCACGTACATGGCGAGACCGCGATCGCGGAAGTCGTCCGGGTGGACCTGGAAGTTGCCGGCGATGGCCATGAGCTCACCGCGGAGCTTGTCTCGGCTGAAGAAGAGAGACGCGCCGTACTGCTGGGTCGCGTCGATGTCCGTACGCGTGGCCGTGCGCGCCCAGAGGTTGTGCTCGATCATGCGGATGCCGAACGGGAGCGTGATCCGGCCGGCCCGCAGCAGCCACCCGCCCTCGTCGTCGAGCTCGACGCCCACCCAGTGCTCGCGCGAGATGAGGTTGTCGCTGGGCGACCCGGTGAGCGACGCCGTCAGATCGCCCTGCGGTACGTAGCCGAGGCTCCCGGCGGCCCGGAACCTGCCGATCTTGAAGTCGCCGTACAGATCCGCCCGCATCATGATGGACTTCGTCTGCAGCGGAGCCCCCTCGACCGCGTTGCTGAAGTAGGCCTCGCGGAAGTCCCCCCCGACCCGCACCTCTTCGGGCAGCGGCAGCAGCCCCCACAGAAAGCCCGCCGTGCGATCGGCCTCCTCGGACGTCGCTCCGTAGCGCGTGCGCAGGAGCAGATCGCTCTGCGCCCGGCCGTACTCGGTCAACGCGCCGGCCCCGCCCGACGGATCGGTGTGGCACGGCGTGCATCCCGTGTATCCGTGGCGAATCATCCACGGGTAGGCGTGAGCCCTCGACGCCATCAGCAGGAGCGCGAGGCCGGCAACCAGGGACACCGCCCACCGGATGGGACGCGGGGCTCTCATCGAGGAATCGTCTCGCTCTCGTCTTCCCGCGCGGCGCCGTGACTCAGTTGCCGGCCACGTGAAAGCTCGCGCTGACGTCCACGTCGGGCTTCACCGTCACGCCCAGGTACGACGGCACGACGATTCCGAAGTCGTTCATGTTGATGCGGAACTTGCCGTGGGCGGCGACGCCCGCCCCCTCGGCCGTCGCGTCGAAGTGGACCGACACCGGATGGCTCTGCCCGTGCAGCTTCACGGCGCCCTGCACGTCCCCCTCGACGCGTCCGGTGGGCGGCAGCTTGAGCGCGGCGCGGGCCACGATGAGCACCGCGGAGGGGAACTTGGGCACCTCGAGGTACTTCTCCTTCATGTGCCTGTCGCGCAGCTCGATGCCGGTGCTCAGGTTCGCCAGGGGGACGGTGATGACCACGTTCCCTCCGTCCTCGGTCACGGCGAGGTCGGGCGTGCGGCCGTCGATCTTGAGACCGGCCGGCCCCGAGGCCTCGAAGATCACCTTGGCGTCCGAAGGCCCGGAGAAGGCGGCATGACCGACGGCGCTCGGGCCGAGAGTGCCGAGCGCGACGGCGGCGACCGAGAGACGCTTCAGTCGTTTCATGACGTATTCCTCCGATGTGAGTCGGTGCGAGAGCTATCCGTTACCCGAGTGCGGACCCGCGCTACGCGTCTTTTTCGTTACGTTTCCGCTACGGAAGGCGACCGCCCGCGCGCTATGCCTTCGCGAGCGTCCGCTCGTCCGCCGGACGCGCGACCTCGCCACGCCGCATGGCGGCGAGCAGCGCGTATCCGACGGCAATCCAGACGATCTCCTTGCCGCGCTTGAGCAGGACGAACGCCGCGGTGGTCTCGACCGGGACGCCCATCGCGGGCAGGAGCGTCGCGTAGCCGGCGTCCTGCACGCCCAGGCCAGCCGGGGCCACGTTCCCTGCGGAGCGCAGCAGCGAGAGCCCCACCTCGACGGCGAGCGCGAGCGCGATGTCCAGCGGCCCTCCGACGAGCGCGAGAATCACCGCCGTCTCGAGCGCCTCGAGGAGCCAGCACGCGAGGAACGACGCGGTCGCCAGCCACGTCACCGAGCGAGCCGATCCGACGCGCGCCATGTGCGCGTCGAGGACGACCGCCGGGGAGCGCCAGCGCGCGACGCGAGCGCGCAGCGCCGGCCACGGAAGCCGTGCGAGGGTGGACTGGGCGCGAGCCACGGCGGGGAGCCCGCGGAACCCGGCGCCGACCCCGACCGAAAGGACGAGCGGCACGAGCGCCGAGCCGCCCACCGCCCACGGAAGCCAGCCCCCACCGGTGAGGCGCGCTGACGCCGCGGCCAGCAACGGCGCGCCGCACGCGGCGCCGACGAGGATGTAGGCCGCATGCGCGCGCATGACGAGCCACTTGCGGGCGACCATGAGAACGGCCCCCTCGCTCACCGACACACCGGACGGTGCTCCCAGCAGCGCGACCGTCGCCGAGTCGGCCACGACGAAGCCCGCGGGAGCCGTCAGGTGCAGGGCCTCGGTCGCGATCCGGATGGGGAGCAGCCGGCTGAGCCGCGTCGGGTGGCCGAGCGCCCCGAGCACGACGCGCAGACCGCCTGCGTCGAGCGCCATCGCCGCGAGGAACGGAGCGAGCGCCAGCGGCGCCAGGGCCCCCGCCCGCCCGACCGCCGCGAGAACGGCACGCCCATCGATGCCCGCGAACGCCCGGACGAGCACGACGACGGCCCCGGAGACGACGAGCCCGCCGAGCCCTGCCCGGAGGAGCTGCCGGCCGCGGCCGCTGCGCATACGTGCATGTTCCAGGCGCGGCGTGACGGCCCAGAGGCGCGCGCGCGACGGTCCGGTGAAACTGCTCCTGAGTCCGTGAATCGTTGGTCATTCATCCCGCCTGTCATCCTGAGCGGAGCGAAGGATCCCACGGTCGCGCGGATCTGCCTCACGGGGCGTGGACCAAGGCCAGGAAGGCTTTGCAGACGTCGACCGTCGTGAAGATGCCGACGACCTTGTCGCCCTGCATCACGACGGCGGAGCCGTACTTGTGTGCGGCCATGTTGCGCACCACCTCGTGGATCGGAGTCTCCGGGGAGACGGCGTACACGCTCGTCGTCATCGCGTCCGACACCGTGATCAGGGTGGGGCTCACGTCCGGGAGCGACTCGAGAAGCCGCAGGTCGCGGTCGGAGACGATCCCGACGAGCTTGCCGCCGTGGAGAACGGGCAAGTGACGGATGTCGTGTTTCTTCATGACGGCGGCGGCATGCGAGAGCGTCTGTTCGGCACCGACCGTGTGCGCCCCCGCGGTCATGTACCTCTCGGTAGGGATGGCCTTCGTCATGAGCGTCGAACTAGCACAGAGCGGGCCGTGAGACCGCCGCGAGCGCGGCGGTCAGGACTCCGGCAGGCCGCATCCTCTGCTCGCAGCACGCCCTGGCCCCTGGGCTGAAGCCCGGGGCACATCAGGACCGCGGGGCGCGAAGCCCGCCTGCGGCAGCCTGCGGCGGGCTACTGCTAGCCCTACTTTCGCAAAGAGGCGCCGAGTCTACGCACGAAAGGCCGTCATTTAGGGTGCGCCACGACGTCGCGCGCCTAGCGGAAAGAAGCCACCCTGGGCCTCGCAGCCCCCCAACCCGGCCTTCCCCCCGCCGGAGCGGGGGGAAGGAGGAGAAGGCGCACGCGAAGAGGAGCGCGCGGGCACGCTGCCAAGGTGCTCGGCGATCCTCGGCGCGGCGCCC
>PLYU01000118.1 GCA_003153495.1 Myxococcales bacterium | reverse complement strand
CGAGGTTCACCTGGTGCACGATCCCCTGGTCCGGCGGGACGACCTTGAAGTTACGCAGCGCGCTCTGCCCCCACTTGAGAAACTGGTAACGCTCCTTGTTGCGCTGAAACTCCAGCTGCGCGTTGAGCTTCAGCGCGTCGGCCGTGCCGAACGCGTCGACCTGCACCGAGTGGTCGATGACGAGCTCCACCGGCTGCAGCGGGTTGATCTTCTTCGGGTCGCCGCCGAGCTTCTTCATGGCGTCGCGCATGGCCGCGAGGTCCACCACGGCCGGCACGCCGGTGAAGTCCTGCAGGAGCACGCGGCCGGGCGTGAAGGCGATCTCGCGCGTGGGCTGCGCCGTCAGATCCACCGTCGCGAGAGCCTCGATGTCCTCGCGGCGCACCGAGACGCCGTCCTCGGTTCGCAGGAGGTTCTCGAGGAGGATCTTCAGCGAGAACGGCAGGCGCTCGGCCTGCGGGAACTTCGCGCAGACCGGCGCGAGGCGGAAGAAGGAGTACGAGGCGGCGCCGACGGCGAGGGTGGACCTGGAGGAGAAGGAATCGGACATGGCGGGAGCAGAGAAGTAGTCCCCGCGGGGGTCGCCTGCAAGGTGCCCACACGGGGCCCGCCTTTGACAAGGATTCCGCCCTTACTACAGTAAGGAGATGAGCAAGGTCACGAGCAAGCTCCAGGTGACCGTCCCGAAAGAGATCGCCACCCGCTACGGTATCCGGCCCGGCAGCGAGATCGACTGGGTGCCTGCCGGAGACACGCTGCGCATCGTCCCTGCCGCCGCAGTCCTCGCTGCGCTCGATCCCGCGGAGCGCCTGAGCGTCTTCGACGCCGCTACCGCGCGCCAGAAGAAGCGGCAAGCTCGCCGCCCTGCCCCGGGCGCGAAGGGTCGCGGGTGGAAACGAGAGGATCTTTACGATCGTGGCCTTCCTCGTTGACACGAACATCCTCGTCTATCGCTTCGATCCACGCTTCCCGCACAAGCAGCGTGTCGCACAGGCCCTGCTGCGCTCCGGAATCGTCGACCGCTCGATCCGGGTGCCGCATCAGGCCATCGTCGAGTTCGTGGCTGCGGTGACCCGCACACGCCCGGGCGCGCGGCCTCTCCTCGAGCCTGCCGACGCGCGTGTGGAGGCCGAGGACATGCTGGCCCAGTTCGAGATCCTCTACCCGAACGAGGCAGTCTTGCGCACGGCGCTCCGGGGTGCCGCGGCATACCAGCTGTCGTGGTTCGACGCGCACATGTGGGCCTACGCCGAGCACTACGGGATCCGCGATCTCGTGTCGGAGGACTTTCAGCATGGACGGCACTACGGCACGGTGAGGGTCAGAAACCCCTTCGCGTAGCGCACGCGGGCGTATCCTTCGCACGGTGCACCCCGACCTGGTCGTCATCCACACCCCCGTCGGCGGCGGCCACAAGGCGGCCGCCCTCGCCGTCGCCGCGGCCGCGCGCGCCCGCGGCCTGTCCGTCGAGGTGCTCGACACGTTCGAGCACGCGCCGCGGCTCTTCGGCGACGCGTACCTGGGCGCCCACCTGACGGCGCAGGGCGCCCTTCCCGACCTCTACGGCACCGCCTTCTTCGGCACCAACCGCCGCAAGGGCGCGCTCAAGCCGGTCAGCCGCGGCATCGACCACATGGCGTGGGCCGGGCTGGTGCGCCGCGTGATCGACCTCGCGCCGCGCACCGTCATCGCGACGCACCACCTCCCGCTGGTCGTCCTCGGACGCGCGCGCCTGAGAGGGCGCGTCGCGGCCGCGCTCGTGGGCGTCGTGACCGACTACTGCACCCACGCCGTGTGGGTCGAGAAGGGGGTCGACCTGCTGTGCGTCCCTTGCGAGCGGGCGCGCGAGGACGCGGTGGGGCACGGATTCCCGGTCGACCGCGTGCGCCTGACCGGCATCCCCGTGCGGCCGGAGTTCGAGCGCCTCGCGGCGGTGGGCGACCCCGCCCCGGGCGAGCCGCTGCGCGTGCTGGTCACGAGCGGCGGCTTCGGAGTCGGGCCGGTCGCCGCCATCGTGCAGTCGTTCGCGGGCATCCGCGACGTACACCTCACGGTCGTGTGCGGCGACGCCCCGGCGCTCGTGCGCCGGGCAGGCGCGATGGCGGCGCGCCACGGGGTGCGCGCGGACGTCGTGGGGTTCGAGCGAGACATGCCGGCGCGCGTCGGGCAGGCCCATGTCGTCGTCGGCAAGGCCGGCGGGCTCACGGTGAGCGAGACGCTGACGGCGGGCCGCCCGATGGTGATCGCCGCCGCCGTGCCGGGCAACGAGACGATCAACTCGGACTACGTGGTCGTCGGGGGCGCCGGGATCGTGGCGCGCCCGCCGGACGTCGGCAAGACGGTCGCGGGGCTGCGCGCGGCCGGCAGTCTGTCGCGGATGGGTCGGTGCGCGCGCGGGCTCGTGCTCGCGCGCGCGGCGGAGCGGGTGCTCGACGAGGCCCTGCGGGCCGCTGACCTCGTCGCCCCCGTCACTCCGGCCCGACCATCTTCTCCGGCCGCACGTACCTATCGAAGTCCTCGGCCTTCACGAGCCCCAGCTCCGCGGCGGCCTGGCGCGAAGTAGTCAGTCTTCGAAGGGTGACCCTGCGTCACCCCAGCCAGACCATTCCCCGCCGCACGTGGTCTTCACGGGCCCCACCCCGACCCGACGCTCACTCGAGCGCAAAGGTATCCGCGTGGCGAAGCGCGCGATCCAGGCGTTCGGCCCGCCCGAGGCGCTCCGCCCACGTCCTTGCTTCCGCGAGGTCCATGCCGCCCTTGGCCCGACGCGCCAGGATCAGCTCCACGGCGGCGAGCGCCGCCTCCGGCCCTGGCCGCAGCAGCTGTGTCACCAGGAGCAACTCCGGTCGCACGAAGCGCACCCCGCTGAGCTCTGGCACGGCACGCGATGTGTTCATGATTTCGGCGTTGAAGAGCGAATCGCGAAATGCAATGAGATCGACCACCGAACCTTCGAACGAAAGATGGGCGACCTCGAAGACATGATCCGCCTCGTGGGCCAGAGCGGGAAGCTCGGGCAACGTCCAGCGAGGTCCGGCGGCGCCGCGAGCGACTCGCTCGTGTGCGGCCGTCAGATCTCCTGCCGCCAGAGCCATGTCCAGGTCATCGGTGTGAGTCTTCCGTGCCCACAGGATCTGGGCCAGTCCCCCGATGACGGCGTAGGGCGCCTCCCCCGTGAGGGCCCGGACCTCGGCGACGACGTCGACCAGCTTCATCTGCGCCTTCCCGAGCGTATCTCGGCTCGCAGCGATGCTTCTCAAGAACTCGCCGGGCGAGAGCGCGTAGGCGGTGGATGTCACGCCTCGATTCTAGCAGCAACTGAAGAACGGAGACTGATCGCAAGGCGCCAAGACGCCAGGGGTCGAGAATCTCCGGCAAATTCACTGGCGTCTTGACTCTGCGATCAACTCCACACGTCTGGGGTGGCCTCGTCGCCCCCGTCACTCCGGCCCGACCATCTTCTCCGGCCGCACGTACCTATCGAAGTCCTCGGCCTTCACGAGCCCCAGCTCCGCGGCGGCCTGGCGCAAAGTGACGTTCTTCTTGTGCGCGAGCTTGGCCACCTTGGCCGCGTTGTCGTAGCCGATCACCTCGTTCAAGGCCGTCACGAGCATCAGCGTGTTCTCGACGTGGCGAGCGATCACCTCGCGGTTCGGCTCGATGCCGATCACGCAGTTGTCGTTGAAGCTGTGGCACGCGTCGGCCAGCAGCGCGCAGCTCTCGAGCACGTTGTGGACGATCACCGGCTTGAACACGTTCAGCTCGAAGTGCCCGCTGGCGCCGGCGAAGCCGACCGCCGCGTCGCTCCCCATGACGTGCACGCAGACCATGGTCATCGCCTCGGCCTGCGTGGGGTTGACCTTGCCGGGCATGATGCTGCTGCCCGGTTCGTTCTCGGGCAGAGAGATCTCGCCGATGCCGCAGCGCGGCCCGCTGCCGAGCAGGCGCACGTCGCTCGCGATCTTGAAGCAAGCCACCGCCAGCGTGCGCATCGCCCCGCTCGCGGCCACCATCGCCTCGTGGCCGGCGAGGGCCGCGAACTTGTTCGGCGCCGTGCGGAAGGGCGCGCCGGCCAGCTCGGCGATCCGCTTCGCCACGGTCTCGGCCCACTTCGGGTGCGTGTTGAGCCCGGTGCCGACCGCCGTGCCGCCGAGCGCGAGCTCGTAGAGACCGTCGAGAGAGCGGGTCAGCCCCTGCTCGCAGAACGCGAGCTGCGCCGCCCACCCGCCGAGCTCCTGCCCGAGGGTCAGCGGGGTCGCGTCCATCAGGTGCGTCCGCCCGACCTTCACGATGTCCCTGAACGCGTCGCTCTTCTTCTCGATGCTGGCGCGCAGCGTCTGCACGGCGGGCAGCAGGCGCTCGCGGATCTCGAGCGCCGTGGCGACGTGCATCACAGTCGGGAAGACGTCGTTCGAGGACTGCGAGCGGTTGACGTCGTCGTTCGGGTGGATCGGCTTCTTCGAGCCCATCACGCCGCCGCCGAGCTCGATCGCGCGGTTCGAGATGACCTCGTTGGCGTTCATGTTCGACTGCGTGCCGCTGCCGGTCTGCCACACGACGAGCGGGAAGTGCGCGTCGAGCTTGCCGGAGATGACCTCGTCGGCCGCCTTCACCATCAGCTCGCACCTGGAGGAGTCGAGCTTGCCGAGGTCCTGGTTGGCCAGCGCCGCGGCCTTCTTGACGATCCCGAAGGCGCGGATGACCGGCCGCCCGAAGCGGTGACCGCCGATCTTGAAGTTCTGCAGGCTGCGCTGCGTCTGGGCGCCCCAGTACCTGTCGGCGGGAACCTCGACCGGGCCCATGCTGTCGGTTTCGATACGGACGTTGCTCATGGGCGAACCTTCTACCCCGGCTCTTCAGGCGGCGGGAAGCGTCACCGTGACGGTGGTCCCCTGCCCCACCCGGCTCTCGACCGCGACCTTGCCCTCCTGGACGTCGGTCAGGCCGCGGACGATGGGGAGGCCGAGCCCCGGGCCTTCCCGCGAGGCGCGGCGGGCGTTGGCCGCGTGGTCGAACAGCGTCGCGATGCGCTCGGGAGGGATCCCGCAGCCGGTGTCCTCCACGGTCACGCGCACGCGCGCTCGGGTCGCGTCGGGCGCCACGCGCACGACGACGCGGCCCCCTGCGGGAGTGAACTTGATGGCGTTGCCGACGAGCTTGGACACGATCTGCGCCACCCGCGGGCCGTCGCACCGCGCCTGGAGCGACTCCGGCGCCTCGAGGTCGAGGGTGAGCCCCTTGTGGCGAGCGCCCGGCTCGAGCGAGCCGATCGCCGCGGCCACCGTGGCGACCAGGTCCTGCGGCCGCACGTCGACCTCGAGCGAGTGCGTCTCGAGCTTCGCGAGATCGTGGAAGTCCGACACGATCTGGGTCATCCGCTCGGCCGAGCGGGCGACGGCCTCGATCACGCGGAGGGCCGCGGCCTCGGTCGCCGGGACCGTCCTCCGAAGAAAGCCGGCGCCCATCACGATCGACGCGAGCGGCTCCTTGAGGTCGTGACACACGATCGACAGGAGGTCCCTGTCGGACTCGCGCCCGCCCAGGCGCGCGATCGCGTCGTCGAGCTCGCGCAGCACCCTGGTCGCCACGGGGGCCTCGCCGGGCGCCGTCGGAGCGGTCGAGGCGAGGAGGCCCCGCGCCTCGCGCAGAGCGGCTGCGAAGGGGCTCGTCATGGGGGGGCCGGCGGCATGCTAGCGCATGCTAAAGGGAGTAGCGTGGGGCCGGTGTCGATCCTACAGTGTAGGTCGGGGGCAGCGGGAGCCATGAACAGGCGCATCCTCGTCATCGACGACGACAGCAGCATGTGCGAGGTCGTCGCCGCCGAGCTCCGCGCGCGCCAGTTCGACGTCACGTGGGTCACGACGGCACCCGAGGCTCTGGCCCTCTTCGAGAGCCGGGATTTCGAGCTCGTCATCGCGGACGTGAACCTGACGGGAATGAGCGGCGTCGAGCTGTGCAGGCAGCTGGTCGGGCGCCGCGAGGACATGCCCGTCATCGTAATCACGGCCCACGCGAACACCGAGACGGCGATCGCGGCGATCCGCGCCGGCGCCTACGACTTCGTCACCAAGCCGTTCGACATGGACGAGCTGGCGCTCGCGATCGAGCGCGCCCTGCGGCACCGCGCGCTCAAGGAAGAGGTCACCCGGCTGCGCAGGGCGGTCGATAGCTCCCGGCGCTTCGACCTGATGCTGGGCTCGAGCCCGCCGATGCTGAAGATGTGCGACATGGTCGGGCGGGTGGCCGACACCGAGACGACCGTGCTCATCACCGGCGAGAGCGGCACGGGCAAGGAATTGG
>PLYU01000119.1 GCA_003153495.1 Myxococcales bacterium | reverse complement strand
CTGGAGCACCATCTGGAAGCGGAAGCGGAGCGCCGTGTTGCGCAGCGGCTCCTTGCGCAGGGTGTAGATGCGCCGCTCGACCTCCTTGCGGGCGTGGGTCGGCTCCATCTTCTCGATGCCCATGAAGTACTGGTCGTAGAACGACCGCAGCCGGTCGACCGCGATCTCCAGCTCGTTGACCAGCTTCTCTGTGTCGATGACCTCGGCCACGGGGCAGGCCCCCTTTTCAGGGCAAGGGCACGATACGAACGTTGTCGAAGCAGACCTTCACGTCCCAGTCGTTGAAACCGAAATGGTCGTGGCCGACGCCGCCGAGCGGGCCGGTGTCCGTGTAGGTGAGCATCTCGTTCCCATCCACCCACCACCGGACGGTCTTGCCGTCGTTGCGCTCGACCTTGAAGTGGTAGCTCTGCCCGGCGACGACGGGCTTCTCGCGCGGATCATCCGAGCTCGGGTCGACGGCGATCTCCTTGCGATCGCCGCCGTGCTCGTTGATGCGCGCCAGGACGTGGAACTTGTTGTGCCAGCCGCCGAAGATCGTCAGGTAGCTCGTGGCGTTCGTGTAGGACAGCGCGGTGGCGTACGAGCGGCCGTCTCCCCAGTACTCCGCCTTCAGGTCCCCGTCGGGCGACTGACTCACCGCGTCGAACTCGATCCGCGCGTTCACCGGGAGCGCTCGCTTGAGCCAGATGCCGTGATTCTGAGCGCGCTCCCCGCAGAGCCGCCCTTTCTCGACGTGCCAGATGCCCGGTGAGGTCGCCACCCAGTCGGGGCCGGGGTCGGGCAGTGCGGCGGGCGTCCCCGGCGCGGCGTCCGTCGCCGCCGGCGGCGCTGCGGGGTGGTCGAAGCTGTCCTCGAAGGGCGCCTTCAGGAGGTCGGGCGACGCGAAGGTCACGGCCGTCGGCGCCGGATGGGCGGTGCCCTGGGCCGCGGCCGCTCCCGCGTCCTGGGGTCCCGCGGTGCCGGAGGGTACGCAAGCGGCCCCGACGGCGAGCAGCGCCAGGCCCGTGCTCGATCGAATGCTCATCTCGATCGGATCTACCACGAGCGCGTTCCAGCGCATCGTCCCGAGAGCCTTGCTCGAGGCGGCTCTCGACCACGGCTGGGGTGCGCTCCCGCACGTTTTCTTGTAAACGAAAGGCCAGAACGACATGCACCCCATCTTGTTTCGCATTCCGCTCCCGCACGGGCCGCTGAAGCTCTGGTGGGCTCTCGCCGCGGTTTCGGCGATCGCGGTCGTGTACCTCCTGGCCGCGCTGCGCCGGAGCGACAGGAGCTCGGCGGTCACCTCGGGGGTCGTGACGCTCGCGGCTGCGGCCGCGGCGTGGCAGTGGCGAGCGACCGCGTACGAGGCGCAGAACCTGCCCATCTACGCCTACGGCGTGATGCTCGGCCTCTCGCTCGTCGTCGGCTGGTACCTCACCCTGCCGCTCGCGGAGAAGGACGGGCTGCCCAAGGAGACGATGGCCAACTGCTACGTCGTGACGGCGCTCGTCGCGATCGCGGGGGCCCGCATCCTCTACATCGTCACCAACCCCGACGAGTTCACGGGGATGAAGGATCTCTTCGCGCTCCGCAACGGCGGCCTCGTCGCGTACGGCGGCTTCATCGGGGGCCTCATCGGGAGCTGGGCCTACCTCTCGCCGAAGAAGATCCGCCTCCTCGCCTGGGCGGACGACGTCGTCCCCAGCCTCGCGTCCGGGCTGCTCATCACCAGGATGGGCTGCTACTTCTTCGGCTGCGATTTCGGCAAGCGCCTGCCGGACGGAGCGCCTGGCTGGCTCAGGTCCCTCGGCACCTTTCCCCACTGGGCCCCGGGCACGCTCGCCAGTGGCGACGGCAGCCCGGCGTACGTCCGGCACCTCGAGCTCTATCGCGGCACGCCCCTCGAGGCGCAGCTGCTCCGGGCGAACGCGAGCTTCCCGGTCCACCCGACGCAGCTCTACGAGTCGCTCGTGGGCCTGTTCTTGCTCGTCCTGCTGCTCTGGCAGAGAAAGCACACCCGCTTCCGCGGCCAGATCTTCTTCCTCTTCGTGTTTGCCTACGGCGTCCTGCGCTTCCTCCTCGAGCTGTGGCGCGACGACGTGGAGCGAGGCAGCTACGGCCCGACGCTCGATGCGCACGTGTACGTGCCGCTCTGCCTGCTGCTCTTCGCCGTCGGGTTCCTCTTCGGAATCTCGCTCGGCATCGAGAGCCTCCGGCTCCGGCTGGTGGCGCGCGTGCTGGCCTTCGTCCCCGCCGTCGTCGCCTACCTGGCGCTGAGGCCGGCCAGCTTCGCGCAGACGGTGCCCTACACCCTGTCGACGAGCCAGCTCATCGGGCTGCTCAGCGCGCTCGCGGTCTCCTTCTTCTACGCGCGGTTCTGGGAAGACTCGCGCCGGCAGCCGAAGCAGGCCATGAGCATCGGCGACGCGGCCGCCATCCGCGAGCTGCGCGGGGAGCCCGCGATTCCGAAAGGTCACCTGCCGGACGACGACGAAGAAGTGGCGCACGAGGAGACGATCACGGCCGATCCGTGACCGCGCCGTTCGTCCGTACCCTGCGCACCCGCTGCGACACCCGCAGCCTGGGCACCGCCATCGCGCGCGCGCTGCGGCCGGGCGACCTGGTCATCCTGACGGGCGACCTCGGCGCCGGAAAGACGTTCCTCACGAGGGCCCTGGCGAACGAGCTCGGCGCGGCCTCCCGGGTGACCAGCCCGACGTTCACTCTGGTGCGCGAGCACGACACGCCGCGCGGGCTGCTCGTCCACGCGGATCTCTACCGGCTGCCGCGAGACTCGGCGGCGCTGGACGAGGAGGTCGCCCGCCTGGGCCTGACCGAGCGGCGCGCCGAGGGCGCGTTCCTCGTCGTCGAGTGGGGTCAGGAGGCGGTCGACATGCTCGGCGGAGCGCCGGCGCTCTTCGTCTCTCTGGCCATCGCGGGCGACAGCGCGCGCACGGCCACCCTCTGGGGCCCGCGCGCGGGTGATATCGTCTGAGCGTCGATGGCGGAAAGGCGCCGATCGCTCGGGGAGCTGCTCGCGATGGGAGTCATCGCGGGGCTCGTCGCGTTCGGCCTGGCGTACGCGCTGCGTCCGCGCGGGGCGGCGCGGGCGCCGACGCGCGTGCCGACCGTCCTCCAGACCCGCGCAGCCACCTTCGAGCTGCACCCCAGCGCCGCGCAGCTGACCGTGCGTAGCCGGGACGGGACCGTCAGCCGCGACCTCGACCTGGCGATCGTCGTCGACGGGACGCCGCATCCTCTGGTCCTCGCCCGCGAAGACCTGCGGCCGGGACCCGATTCGCTGCACGCGATGGTGTCGCTCGCCCTCGGCGACGAGACGGTCGATGCGCGGGTGGAGCTCTTCGCGGACGTCGAGCGCGACGCCCTGGCGATCGAGGTGACGGCGCCGTCCGGCGTCGGGGCGGCCACCCACGTCATCGCGGTGCGCGCCGAGCTGGCGAGCGAGGGGGAGGTGGTGTTCGTCTCCGGCGTCGGGCAGATCGCCGACCGGGCCACCGTGTCGGGCAGCGCGCTCCTCGTCGACTCCGACCCGCATCCGATCGCGCTCATGTCCGCGTCCGGGCCGGTCGGCGTCGAGGCGACGATGCAGGAGGGGTTGCTGCCGGTCCAGCCGATGCACCTCGCCGTCACGACCACCGAGACCGGCCCGTCGCCCTCGCCGGAGGAGGGTCGCGGGGCCGACCTGCGCGTGGTCCTGGGCGCCTCGAGCATGGCCGTGTGGCGGACGCTCTCCGAGCTCGCCGGGGTGCCGACCGTACCGGTCCGAGGGCGCGTCACCGGGGCCGAAGGAAACGCGCTGGTCTTCGGGCGGGACGCCCAGGGCACCCCGCAGCTGCGCGCGCGGACCGGCGCCGGGGCGGCGTTCGCGCTCGACGTACCGGCGTCGGTCGTCCAGTGGTACGCGGCGATCGACGCGGGGCGGGCCAGCGGGCTGGTGTCGCTCGTCCCGGGGACGCCGCGCGAGCTCATCCTCGACGTGTCGCCCGGCGGCGACCTGCACGTCACCGCTGTGGACGCGGACACTCGCAAGCCGCTGACCGCCCGCCTCCTGTTCCACGGCGTCGACGGGACGGTCGACCCAAGCTTCGGCCCGGACTACCGCGCGTCCGGCGCCGGTCCCATCATCGACGCCCTCCGCGGGGACGTGACGACCCCGCTGCCGTCGGGCCGCTACCGCATCGCCGCCACCAAGGGGATCGAGTGGAGCGTCGACGCGAAGGTGGTCGACATCGTGGCCGGCCGCGTGACCGACGTGGAGCTGGCGCCGCGGCACGTCGTGCCCACTCCCGGCGCCCTCGGCTGCGACCTTCACGTGCACGCCCGGCCGAGCTTCGACACGCCCGTCACCCCGGAGGACCGCGTCCTCTCGCTGGTCGCCGCGGGCATCGACTTCGCCGTCCCGACCGAGCACAACGTCGTCGGCGACTACTCTTCGGCGCTCGACACCCTCGCGCTGGGCGACGAGCTGCTCAGCGTGACCGGCGTCGAGGTCACCACCTACAGCAAGGGCTTCGGCCACTTCGGCGTCTTCCCGTATCCGCCGACCAGGCCCGTGCCCCCCTTCAAGCACACGAACATGGCCGCGATCTTCCGGGCCGTTCGCGCGGGCGATCCGAACCGCTACTTCCAGGTGAACCACCCGAGGCTGCCGAAGGGCATCGGCTACTTCGCCAACATCGGTTTCGACCCGCAGGGGCTGCGGAGCCGCGTCAGGAACCGGATCGATTTCGACGGGATCGAAGTCTATAACGGCTACGACACCGAGCGGCCGGATCGCGTCGAGCAGGTCCTGCGCGACTACTGGGCCCTCCTCGGCTTTGGCTGGCGTTACACCGCGACGGGCAGCAGCGATTCGCACCGGATCCAGTTTCACTGGGCGGGGTATCCGCGCACGATGGTGACCGTCGACGCGGGCGCGACGCCCGAGAGCGACGGCGGGCCCGTCGATCCGCTGGTCGTCGTCGCGAACATCAAGAAGGGGCACGCCGTCGTGACGAGCGGCCCGATGCTCGAGTTCACCCTCGGAGGCGCCGGGCCGGGCGACGAGGTGGTGACCGCGGAGGAGCCCCTCAGCGGGCACCTTCGTGTGCGTGCGGCGCCGTGGGTCGACGTCACGCGGGTCGAGGTCGTGGTCGGCGAGGTGGGCGGCGCGGCCCGCGTCGTCCAGTCGTTCGAGCTCCCGTCCCGCCCCACCCGGCTCGGGCCGGAGCCGGGGACGCTCCCGGAGGCGGCCGAGCGCACCATCCGCTTCGATCGCGACCTCGAGGTGCCCGTCGGCTCCGAGAGCGGCTGGGTTCAGATCATCGCGCATGGCGACCGGCGGATGGATGACGTGCTCCCGTTCATGCCCGTCCCGCCGATGGCCTTCACGAATCCCGTCTACGTCGTCCGGCATCCTGCCCCGCCGCCGCCCTTTCCCGGCTCGATTCCGCGGGTGCCGTAGCCGGCCCGCGCTGGAGGTGTTACGGAATGCCCGGTGAACGCGGCATTCGGTCGCTATCGCCTGCTCGAACGGCTCGGGCGGGGAGGGATGGCAGAGGTCTTCAAAGCCAAGAGCTACGGCGTCGAGGGCTTCGAGAAGATCCTCGTCATCAAGCGCATCCTTCCGGAGCTCTCCCGGAGCCAGGACTTCGTGGAGATGTTCATCCACGAGGCCAAGCTCGCCGTCCGTCTGTCGCACGCGAACATCGTCCAGGTCTTCGATCTCGGCCGGGCCCCCTCGGTCGATCCCGGCGGGAGCTCGCAGGACGCCTACTTCATCGCGATGGAGTACGTCAGCGGCTTCGACCTCGCGAGCGTCCTGGCCCGCTCGCGCCGCCACCGGGCGGCACTGCCCATCCAGATGGGCGTGTACGTCGCGTCGGAGATCGCCAAGGGCCTCGACCACGCCCACCGGCGGCGCGACGAGCTGATGCGGCCCCTCGGCATCGTCCACCGGGACGTGTCGCCGCAGAACGTGCTGCTCTCCTTCGAAGGCGAGGTCAAAGTCACCGACTTCGGCATCGCCAAGGCCCGGGGCGCCCTCGGCCGCGACGAGCAGGACGACACCCAGGCCCGCGCCCTCCAGGGCAAGTTCGGGTACATGAGCCCGGAGCAGGCCCGCGCCGAGGAGGTCGACGCCCGCAGCGACCTCTTCTCGCTCGGCACGATCCTGTACGAGTGCGTGGCCGGCGTGAACCCGTTCAGCGCCCCGACGACGTTCGAGACGCTCCGGCGCGTCCAGGCGTGCGAGTACCCGCCGGTCGAGCTCCTCCGCCCCGACGTCCCTCCGGAGCTCGGCGCGATCCTCAAGACCGCGATGGCGAAGTCCCCGGCGGACCGGTACCCCGACGCGGGGCGCATGTACGAGGCCCTCCTCGCGTTCCTGTACTCGCAGGGGAGCCGCTACGGCGCGCACGACCTGGCGGAGCTGCTGTCGCGCCTTCGCGAGTCCACCGCCAGCCACCCCATCAGCATCCCGGCGGCCCCGCTGCTCGAGGCGGAGAACGGGCCCGCCTCCGCCGAGCGCACGCCCGTGGAGGTCCCGGCGCCACGTCACTCGCCGGGCGTCAGCCGGGCGTGGCGCGAGATCCCCCAGGTGGGGATCGACCGCGCGGTGGAGATGGGCGAGCGCCGGGAGGTCACCGGGTTCTTCATCGAGCTCCCGCGGCAGACCCCGCCGGCGGTGGTCGACAAGGCGGCCAGCATCATCGAACGCTGGGGCGGGCGCGTCGTGACGCGCGAGGCGGCGCACATCGCCGCGCTCTTCGGCCTGAGCGACCCCGACGGGCGCGACACCGAGATGGCGACCCGCTGCGCGCTGGTCGCCCTGCGCAGCCTCGACGCGTCCGGGGGCGCGGGCATCGGGCTGCACACCTCGCGGATCCACGTCGCGCGCTCGGGAGAGCCGGTGGACGACGATCGGCTCGGCGCGCTGTTCGACGCCGCTCGGGATCTGGCGCGGGTGCGCGAGGGGCGCGCGGCGATGAGCACCTCCGCGATGCGGCAAGTGAAGCACCTCTTCGAGATCGAGCCGATGGGCGAGGGCGACCGGCCCGCGCCGGACGTCTCGGGGGTCCTGGTGAAGGACGTGCGCGGGGCGGCGGAGGGGGTCGGCCGCTTCGTCGGTCGCAAGGACGAGCTGCGGCGCATCGGCGAGGTGCTCGCGATCGCCACTCGGCGAACGGCGCGCGTCCTCACGATCCGCGGCGACAACGGCGTCGGGAAGACGAGGCTGCTCCACGAGGTCGAGCGGCGCCTGCGCAAGGGCGGCTACAACGTCGGCTTCCACATCGCGTCGTGCCCCCCGCGCGGCAACGAGTTCCCCCTGTCGGGCATCGTCTGCATGCTTCACGTCCTCTGCGGGACCAGCGAGGGGGACACCAACGATCGCATCCTGGCGGTGCAGCCCCGCCTGCGCGCGCTCGGGCTGCGCGGGGAGGACGTCAACGCCGTGCTCGCCCTGCTCGGTGCGACCGTGCCCCCGTCCCGCGGCAACGCGAACGCGCGGCTCCGCCAGGCGTTCGCGCGGATGGTACAGAGCCTCTGCGAGGACAGGCCGCACACCTTCGCCTGGGACGTCGCGCACGCGATGGACGAGGACAGCTTCGCGCTCCTCGAGGAGGTCCTGCGGCGCTCGAAGCAGGCGAGGGTCGTCTTCGCGTTCGCCGGACGCGCGGGCTTCTCCCACCCGCTCGAGCGCGCCGAGGGCCACGTCGCCCTCGATCTGGGCGACCTGGCGCCTGCCGATGTCGAGCGGCTGGTGGCCTTGCGGCTCGGCGTCGAGACCGTGCCCGAAGAGCTCCTGCGCTTCGTGCGCGCGCGGGCCGGCGGCCATCCGCTCTTCGTCGAGGAGGTCATCAAGGGCCTCGTCGATGGCGACGCTGTCACCGTCGCCGAAGGCACCGTGGTCTCGATGAAGCTGGTCGGGCAAGACCTCGCGCTGCCGAAGACGCTTCGCGGGCTCGTGGCTTCTCGCGTGGCCCGCCTGGCGGACGCCGACCGGGCGACCCTCCAGGCAGCCGCGGTGCTGGGCGATCCGGTCGACGTCAACGTGCTCGCGGCGATGCTCGGCCAGGCCGTGCCGTCGCTCGAGCGGTCGCTCGCGACGCTGAAGGCGCGCGAGCTCGTCGTGGACAGCGCGGCGAGCGAGCTCGGATTCACCTCGCCCATCATCCCGGAAATCGTCGTCGACTCGCTGACGCCCGAGGCGGCCCGCCGGATGCACGCGGCCGCGGGCCGGGCGCTCGAGACCACGTTCGGCGAGCGCGCGTGGGACCACGCAGCGCACATCGCCCGCCACCTCTACGAGGCGGGCGACCTGGAGCGTGCCGCCGGGTATTTCGCCAGGAGTGGCGAGAAGCGCCTGGAGACCCGCCAGCTCGAGGCGGCGACCCGCGACTACGCGCGCGCCCTCACGCTCGCCGAGCCTTCGAAGCGGGGCCCCGAGGATCTCGCGGGGTGGCTCGACGGCCTGGCGTCGTCGGTCCGTCTCGTCCGCTCTCTGCCCGAGGCGCTGGAGCTGTGCAATCGCGTGATCGAGCGCGTCGACCAGGTGGGCGCGCGCGAGCTACGGGTGCGCGTGCGCGTCGCCGCCGGCGACATCCTGGCCAGCGTGCAGCACATCGAGGCGTCGCGCCAGCGGCTCTCGGAGGCCGAGGGCATCGCCGGGAGCGACGAGCACCTGATGAAGCCCGTTTTGATGGCCGAGGCCGAGCTGGCCACCCACCAGGGGCACTTCACGCGGGCCTGGGGCCTGCTCGACAAGCTGCACGTCATCGCGAAGACCCTGGGCGACGCGCGGGAGGACCATCGCTTCGTGCTGCACCTGGCGCACGCAAACGCGGGGCGAGGCGACCGCGCGGCGGCCCTCGCGAACCTGCGAGAGGCCGAGGACATGTTGCCCGGCGACAAGGTGGCGGTGGTCGAGCGGACGAGGGGGCGGGCGCTCGTCGACTACCACACGCGCGACTTCCGGTCGGCCGCGGCGTACTCGGAGCGGGCGATCGAGATGGGCCGCGAGCTGGGCCTGACCTACGAGGTCTCGCTGAACCTGCACAACCTCGGCGACATCCTCGTCCAGCTGGACGACCTGCCGCGCGCCTACGGCGCCATCCGCCAGTCTCTCGCGCTGTGCGAGGAGTCGGGCTACGAGCGGCTGACGAACCACAACCGCATGATGCTCGCCTTCCTCGACGGCCTGCAGGGCGCCGCCGACGCCGAGAAGCTCCTGCGTCACGGCATCGCCTACGCGGAGAGCAAGGACTTCACCTGGGACATCGTGCGTGGACACCTGCTCCTCGCGAAGCTGCTGCACCGCAGCGGCGACCTGGCCGCGGCGCGCGACGAGTACCTGAAGACGCAGGCGCTCGCGGTCGAGGCTGGACACGGCCTCCTGGCGGACGACTGCGCGCAGGCGCTGCAGAAGCTGGCCGAGACGACGGCGGTACCGGCCGGCTAACACGGTCGAACGGGGAGGCCCGCCGCGCGGACCCCCGCGAACGACGCGAGGTGGGCGCGCGCGTCCCTGACGTCCACGCCGAGCCCCTGCGCGCACGCCGCCAGCGCGGCGATGGCGCTGCGAACGCCGTGCAGCCCCGGCACCTGCGTGGCGAACCGCCCGCACGCGACGCCGCCGGCGTACAGATCGAAGGTCTGCGAGCCGTCCGCGAGCGGGGCCGCGGGAGCCCCCAGCCACGTCGGCGTCACGTCGCCCGTGTCGTCGCGCTCGAGCGAGTGCCACGCCACCGGCGCGCGCGACTCCGCCGCGACGATCGCGCGCGCCCGCGCGTCGTGCGCGTCGCACACCACGAGGCCCCCGGGCGGAACTGCGCGCACCAGCGCGCGGAGGGCGTCCTCGCAGGAGCGGGCGTTGGGGGCGATGTCGACGCGGTCGGGCTCGACGCGCGTCACGATCGCGATGTCGTCCGCGCCGACGCCGACGTAGTCGAGGAACTCGGGCTGCTTGTGCCAGTAGACGGAGTCGGACCCGCCGCCCTCGACGACGAAGGGCGCGCGGCCGCGGTCCGGGCGGACGCGGGTCGAGCCGATCGCCGCGCTGACCGCGAGGCCCTCGGGCACGCCGCCGATGAACCAGCCAGGCTCCCGGCCTGCGCGCCACAGGATCCACGCGCACATCGCGCTCGTCGTCGTCTTGCCGTGCGTGCCCGCGACGACGAGCGGGCGCCGCCTGGCCAGGAAGCGCTCGCGCAGCGCGCCGGACATCGACGCGCGCGGGACGCCCCGGCGCTCCGCCGCGCGGGCCTCCGGGTTGTCCTGCCGGATCGCGCTGCCCACGACCACCAGGTCCGGCGCGGGCTCGAGGTGGGCGGCGTCGTACCCTCGCATACACGTGACGCCGAGGGCCTCGAGCGCCGGTCCCGCCGGCGACTCGAACGCGGCGTCCGAGCCGCTCACGTCGTCGCCCGCCTCGCGCAACAGCGCGGCGAGCGCGCCCATCCCCGCGCCGGAGACGCCGACGAGGTGTATGCGCACGGCTAGGCCCTCGCGAACACGAACGCGCCGTCGCGCAGGTCGACCGAGACCACGCTCCCCGGCGCGTAGCCGCCTCGCAGGATCTCCTCGGCCAGAGGGTCCTGCAGCCGCTTGAGGATGGCGCGCTTGAGCGGACGCGCACCGAACGCGGGCTCGTAGCCGAGCTCGACGAGCCTGTCTTTCGCGGCGTCGGTCATCTGCAGCTTGATCTGGCGGTCGGCCAGCAACCCCTCGAGGTGGCGCAGCTGGATCTCCACGATGCCGCGCAGGTCGGTCCTCGACAGAGGGCGGAACAGGACCACGTCGTCGATCCGGTTCAGGAACTCGGGCCGGAGCAGCGCGCGCAGCTCGTCCTCGAGCACGTCCGACAGCGCCTCGACCCCTTCGGGTGTGTCGAAGAGCTTCGGGTCCGCCTCGAGCAGGCGCTTGCTCCCGATGTTGCTCGTCATGATCACGACGGTGTCCGAGAAGCGCGCCGTCCGTCCGCGGCCATCGGTGAGGCGGCCGTCGTCGAGCACCTGCAAGAGCAGGTTGAACACGTCGGCGTGGGCTTTCTCGACCTCGTCGAAGAGCAGCACGCTGTAGGGCCTGCGCCGCACGGCCTCGGTCAGGTACCCGCCTTCCTCGCTGTCGACATATCCCGGGGGCGAGCCCACGAGACGGGCCGCCATGTGCTTCTCCATGAACTCGCTCATGTCGAGGCGCGTCAGCGCCTGCTCGTCGTCGAAGAGAAACCCGGCGAGCGCCTTGGCGAGCTCCGTCTTGCCCACGCCGCTCGGGCCGAGGAACAGGAACGAGCCTATCGGCTTGCCCGGATCGCGAAGGCCCACCCGCCCGCGCCGGATCGCCCGGGACACCGCGCGCACCGCCTCGCTCTGCCCGACCACCCGCTCGGCGAGCCGCCCTTCCATCTTGAGCAGCTTGTCGCTCTCGGCCTCGAGCATCTTCTGCACGGGGATGCCCGTCCAGTCACCGAGCACGACCGCGACGTCCTCCTCGGTGACCGCTCCGGCGGAGGGGCTCCCGCCCGCGCCCGGGGGATGGTCCAGCTTCTTCTTCGCCGCCGTCTCGTCCAGGAGGTCGATCGCGGCGTCCGGCAGCACCCGGTCCTGCAGGTAGCGCCTGGCGAGGCGCGCGGCCGCGACGATCGCCCCTTCGGAGATCGGCACGCCGTGGTGGGCCTCGTACTTCGGAGCGACGCCCCTGAGGATGGCGATGGCCTGCTCGAGCGCCGGCGGCTCGATCATGAGCACGCTGAAGCGCCGCATGAGCGCCGGATGCCTCTCCTGGAGCTTGCGCAGGCCGTCGACCGTGGTCGAAGCGAGGAGCCTCACCTCGCCGCGGGCGAGCAGAGGCTTGAGCAGGTCTCCGACGCCGCTGCCCGCGGCGCCCTGGCCGAAGAGCGAGTCGAGCCCGCTGACGAAGAGGAGAACGTCGTCGGCCCCGGCGTGAACCGCTGCGAGCACCTGGCGCAGCCGCTCCTCGATCTCACCGCGGAGCTTCGCGCCCGCGACGAGGAGCCCCGTCTCCAGCTCGAGGACGCGCAGCCCCGCGAGCCCCTCCGGGACGTCGCCCCCCGCGAGCCTCGTGGCGAGGGCGCTGACGATGGCCGTCTTGCCCACGCCGGCGTCGCCGACGAGGAGGGGGCTGTTCTTCTGGCGACGCTCGAGGATCTGCAGCAGGCGCTTCACCTCGGCGTCGCGCCCGATGACCGGATCGAGCTCTCCGGCCCGCGCGCGAGCCACCAGATCGCGCGTGTACCGCGCGAGGGCGTCGCTGCTCGCCGGCGTCGCCAGGGCCGCCTCGCGCGGGGCGCTCGTCAGCGGGGCCATGTGGGAGCGGAGGCTGCCCGGGCCGAGGCCGAACCCTTGCATCACGGAGGCAGCCGCGCCGCGGATCTCCTGCGAAAGGGCGTTGAGCAGGTGCGCCGGCTCGATGGTTCCCGCCCCGGCCTCGTTCTCTGCGCGCGCCAGGAGGCGGAGCATCGCGCTCGACAGGTACGCCAGACCCGCCGTGGTCCGGTCGATGCGCCCGAGCGCGGACTCGGCCTCGGTCCCGACGTCGGCGGGGTCGGCTCCGGCCAGGCGGAAGACCTCCTGCACGCGGCGATCGCGCTCGAGGGCACGCGCGAGCAGGTGGATCGGCTCGACCTGGGCGTGCTTTCGCTCGTCGGCCAGGGCCTGGGCGCTCGCCACCAACGCCTTCGCCTCGGGCGAGTAGCGATCGAGGTGGATGGTCTGCTCGGCGGGCATGCGAGGCGCGAGCGTACTAAATCAGCGAGCGCAGCGCATTTGGACCCCGGCGCCATCGCGTCCGGATGCGCACCCCATCGGCGACGCCGCGGCTCGGGTGGACGACTTCCCGTAACCACGTAAGGGAGGGGCTCGCTATGCGCCGCCCGCGGCTCCGGCCAGCCGATCGCGGATCAACGTTCGAAGCAGCTGAAGCTCGAGCGGCTTGGGCAGGACCTGATTGCGCGTGGCCGAGAGAAAAGCCGCCGTCCGGCCGGTCGTCGTCCCTCCGGTCATGAACACGACTCGCTCTGCCTGATCGGGAGCGGTGAGCGACAGCTTCTCGTAGAAGTCGACGCCGGTGAGCCCCGGCATCATCACGTCGCACAGGATGAACTCGAACCGCTCTCCCTCCGAGATCCGGGCCAGCGCGTCCGTCGCGTTGACCAGAAGCACGACGTCGTAGTCCGCCAGCGCGCGGCGAAGGGTCCGGCCCAGAGCCTCCTCGTCGTCGATGATGAGAATCCGCGCGCGGCGCTCGGTCGGTCCGCTGGCCGGCGCCATGGACGGAGATCGCTCCGCGCCTTCGCGGGACGCGCCCGGCGCTGGAGCCACGGGTGGGAAGGCCGGGAGCGCGGCCACCATGTGCCGCACGACGTCGCGAATCCTCTCGGCTGCCGCCCTGATCTCGCCCAGCGGCTCCCGGACGTCCTGCACGCACGCCTGCAGGCTGGGCTGCCCCGACGCGAGCCTCTCGGTGGCGTACTCGACGTTGGCCACGATGACCGCCAGCGGATTGTTGAGCTCGGACACCCACGAGGGTGACGATCCGTCCGGCGCGCCGTTCTCGATCGGTGGTGGCTTCTTCATTGGGTCGTCCCCCCCGCAGTGGCTCGACCATAGCAGCTACGGCCCGGTCCGCCTGGCGAATGGTGTCTCACGAGGGCCTCGAACCGTGCCACTGTCCAGGGCGGGTGGGGCCGCGATGTCGGAGGGCAGGATCGAGCAGGACGACAGCCGGCTGGCGCAGGCAATCCGCGACCGGACGGCTCTCCTCGGGGGCTCGGACGGCGCGTGCTGTCCGGGCCGTCCAGTCGGGGCGCTACGAGCTCGCCCCCTTCGGAGACGCGACGCCGAGAGCCTCGTCAGCGAGTCGCACCATGAGCGCACGTTGCATGGCGTTCCCGATTGCGGTGTGGATTTGCGGCTGCGCGCCCATTGCTCGATCGGAGCCGGCGAAGGGTTCTTGCGTCAGCCGGTGTCACCGCCAGGAGAATGCGCCCGAATGGGTGCTCGTGAACGTCATCCAGTTGTCGGCGGCGGCGCTCAGGTTGCGGATGTCGGCCGAGGCGCCGCCGGCGACGGGAGCGATGAAGATCGACGTGTCGCTGTAGAAGGCGATCGACTTGCCGTCCGGGGACCACGTTGGCCACGAGTTCGTCGTGGACGTCGTCATGATCGGCTTCAGCCCCGTACCGTCGATCCCCAGCGTGTAGACTTGACCGTTCAAGACGAAGGCGACGCTCGTCCCGTCGGGGCTGACGGCCGGGTCCGAAGGGCTCGCCAGGCCGGGATCGAATCTCGTGAACGTCGTCCACGTCGCGTCCGAGAGGTAGAGTCCTTGATTGTCGTGCCCGGCGACGACGAGCCTCCCGTTGGGTGTCCACGTCGGACGAAGGAACCCGATGCCGACGGTGGGTGGATTGGACGACGCCAGGAGCGCCCCGGTCGCGCGGTCGACGACGTAGATGTCGTATCCAACGCTGAACTGCCCTTCGTAGACGACCTCCTTCCCGTCCGGTGACAGCTGCGGATTCTGGAAGTGGTCGTCGTAGGTCACCGCGTAGGGCGCCTGGAAGTTCTGTTTGACGATCGTCCTGAACGTCGTTCCGTCCGCGCTGTACTCGCCCAGGTCGCCGCTACTGCCGGCCGCGGTGCTGACGCATAGGATCGTACCCTGCGGCGTCACGTACGGGTCGGCGCAGGAGACGAGCTTCTTCGTGTTGCCCGACGAAAGGTCGAACGAGTACACGGTCGCGTGGATCTCGGCATTGAGGTAGAGCGTACCCGCCGCGCCGCCCGCGCCGTTCGCGCCAGTACTCGACGAACAGCTCGCCAGGAGGACCCACGACGTCGCGCAGACGAACGATCGGAGACGAGAGATGCGCATGATCGATCGAAGATAGCACGCCGGCTCGCGCTGCTGCTGCCTAGCGCAGCGCGCACCGACCGGACGGATCGCACGCCGCGACGTGTCCCTGGCACGGGTCGACGAAGCAGCTCACCGTGCCTCCGTCGCAGGTCGGGTCCGGCTCGCTCGCGCCCAGCGCGTCGCACGTGCACCCGCCGCAGTAGCTCGAGAACGTCCTGCACATGGAGCCCGCGTCGCACGCGCGTCCGCCTCCACCCTCGGCCCGCGCGTCGAGCCCGCCGTCCGGCGTCGCGCCCGCGCCCGCGTCCGCGCCCGCG
>PLYU01000268.1 GCA_003153495.1 Myxococcales bacterium | reverse complement strand
GGTCGCCGATGATGAGCTCGCGCTGACCACGGCCGATCGGCACCATCGCGTCGATGGCCTTGATGCCCGTCTGCAGGGGCTCCTTCACCGGCTGGCGCTGGAGGATGCCCGGCGCCTTGATCTCGACGCGGCGCCTGTGCGGCGTCTCGATGGGCCCCTTGCCGTCGACCGGCTGGCCGAGCGCGTTCACGACGCGCCCGACGAGCGCCTCGCCGACGCCGACGTCCAGGATGCGCCCCGTGCGCTTGACGACGGAGCCTTCCTTGACGTTCGACACGTCGCCGAAGCACACCGACCCGACGTTGTCCGCCTCGAGGTTGAGCACCAGGCCCATCAGGTTGCCCGGGAACTCGAGCAGCTCCCCGGCCATCGCTCCCCCCAGCCCGTAGATGCGCGCGATGCCGTCACCAACGCTGAGCACCGTCCCCGTCTCGGTCGTGAGCGCGGCCGTCTCGTAGTTCTGGATCTGCTTCTTGATGATCGCGGAGATCTCTTCGGCGCGGAGCTGCATGGTTCCTCTTCCGTAATCCTCTCTTCTCAGGCCGTGGGCATCAGGACGTCGCGCAGCGATTGCAGTCGCGTGCGTAGGCTGCCGTCGATCACGCGATCGCCGATTCTGGCGACGACGCCGCCGACGAGCGACGGGTCGGTCCGGCGGTCGACGACGACGCGCTTGCCGGTCATCTTCTCGAGCTGCGCCTGCAGCCGCCCGTAGTACGCCTCGGACAGCGGCGCGGCCGTCGTGACCTCGGCCCGCAGCAGGCCCTTGTGCGCGTCGGCCAGGTCGCGGAGCGCGCGCGCCAGGTACGGCAGGGTCCTGGTGCGCCGGCGATCGACCAGCAGCAGCATCGCGCTGCGCGTCGTCGCCCCGGCGCCGATGCGCGCGACCACGTCGGCCATGACGGCCTTCTTCGTCGCGTGGGGGACGAGCGGGTTCTCGATCGAGTTCCGGAGCTCGGCGCTCGTGTTCCAGGCCTCGGCGACCGCCCCGACCTCGTCGACGAGCTCGTCCAGGCTACCCTGCTCGACGCCCAGCTCGAGGAGGGCCTTCGCGTACCTGCGCGCCACGATCGATTCGCTCACGATGCCGCCTTGCCCCCGAGATCCGAGAGATAGTCCTCCGCGAGGCGCTCCTGGTCGGCGGGCGTCACGCGCTTCTTGAGCATGTCCTCGGCCGCAGTGATGGCCGCCTCGACCGCGCCGCGCCACACGTCCTGCCGCAGCTGCTTCAGCTCCTGCTCGACGAGGAAGAGGGCATCCTTGCGCATCCGCTCCGCCTTGGCCTCGGCCTCGACGACGATGCGGTCGCGCTCGGCCTCGCCGGCGCGCACCAGCGCATCGCGCGCCATCGCCACTTCTTCCTCGAGCTTCTCGAGCTTGGCCTGGTAGGTCAGGGCGCGCGCCTCGGCCTCTTGCTTCATCCGCTGCGCTTCCTCGATCTCCCTGGCGATCGAGTCGCGCCGGCTCTGCAGCGCCGCGGCGACCGGCTTCTTGCCGAGCAGGTAGTAGCCCGACACGAGCAGGCCGAAGTTGATGAGCATCGCGATGAACGGCGGCGTTTCCTTGCCGAAGTCCGTCCAGTTCATCGGAGCGGGCTGCTCGGACTCGGCCGGCTCCTCCGTGTGCTCGCCCTTGACCTTCGGCTCGGCCGCAGCGCCGGGCTGCGCCCAGGCCCACGTCGACCACCCGGTGGCCACGACCATGGCGCACAGCGCCACGCGGCGCACGACCCTCGCGCGGCTCACGGCTGCACCTCGCGCCCCAGCACCCGGCCCGCGAGCTCCTGCGCCAGGGCGCCCTTGCCCGACTCGAGCGAGGCTCGCGCCCGCTCGGCCTCGGCGTGGGCGGTGCGCTTGCCGTCGTCGATGACCTTCGCCACCGACGCGCGCACGCTGGCCAGGATCTCCTGCTCGCGCTTGACCCCCTCGGCCCGGACCTTGTCCCGCTCGGTCGCAGCCGCGGCGCGGGCCTTGGCCATGGCCGTCTCGTACTCGGTCAGGGCCTCGCCCGACTTCTCGTCGATCCGCCGGGCCTGGAGCTTGGCGCCGTCGGTGCGCTTCTCCCGCTCCTCGAACAGCTTGAGCATCGGGTCGAACAGCATCGGCTTGAGGAACAGCGTCAGCGCCACGAACAAGGCGAGCTGGACGAGGAACGTCGCGTCGAAATCGACCGAAATCGCCTGGGGAGCGGCGATGTTGAGGGCAACGAAGGGCATGAGGTCGGTGGCGGGATGGGGGGGGGGAGGTTCGCCCCGGCCGCGAGTAGCATTGAGCGCCCCGAGTGTCCATGGCTGGCGGGGGTTCCCGCGGTACCATCGCGCGATGCCAGGCCCCCCGCGCGACGAGCCCGAGCTGCTGGCCCGGGCCCACGCGCTCTGCGGGCGCCGCGTGGAGTCGCTGGGGCGGGAGCTGGGCATGCCCATCGGGGCCAGCGGGGCGCACACCAAGGGGAAGGTGGGGGAGCTGGTCGAGCGGGCGCTGGGGGCGACCGGGGGGTCGAGCGCGACGTGGGACTTCCCGGCCCTCCAGGTGGAGCTCAAGACGATCCCCGTGGACCTCCGGGGGGTGCCCCGCGAGTCGACCTTCGTGTGCGCGGTGTCCCTGCTGGACGCGGATCGGGCGGAATGGGAGACCTCGTGGGTCCGCTCCAAGCTCGCGCGCGTCCTCTGGGTGCCCGTGGAGACGGGCGACGACGGCGCGCGGACCTTCGGGGAGGCGCGGCTCTGGTCTCCGTCGGCCGAGCAGGAGGGGGTGCTGGCAGGGGATTTCGAGGAGATCCTGGGGCGCGTGGGCGCGGGGGGCGTCGAGGGGGTGTCGGCGCACGTCGGGCGGTGGCTGCAGCTCCGGCCGAAGGCGGCGCACGGCGGCGTGCGGACGCGGGCGCCCGGGGACGAGGGGGGCACGCTGACCACGGTGCCGCGCGGGTTCTACCTGCGCGCGCGGTTCACGGGGGCGATCCTGCGGGACGTGGGGGCGGCGCCGGAGTGAAGCTGCCGGCAGGGGGCCGCTCTCGCGCAAGTGAGCGGCGGCAGGAGCCGGCGCTGTCGGAGGTCATGGGTATGTGTCGCGTCCGACTCGGAGGAACACGCGCGACAGCCTTTGCAGTTCGCGCTGTTTCGCGTAGTCGCGTTCGCAGATCCATCGAGCGCGACACGTACGGGTCTGCGAGCGCCACGTGCCCGCTCTCTGGCCATCCAGCCGTCCACGCGACGAAGCGGCGAGCCTCGCAGGGGGTCCGGCCCGAGATGCAAGCGCCCTTCGCAGCGCATCGGCGACGCGCGCGGACGAACGGAGGCCCGCAGCTCCCCGCGATCGAGGAACTCTGAGTCAACCCTGGATCACTGGGAGGCCCCGCGCGGTCGCTGTGCGAGTTGCCACGTGGCAACGCGGCCGCGACCGACCGTGCGCAGTTCGATGGTCGGTAGAACGGGTAACGCAGACCGCGTGCCGAGCGCGCATTGGCTGCCTCGGATGCCCACCCGACCCTTGGATGACCAGGTGGTGCGCCGGTGCAGCGCAAGGGCAGGGGAGTCATATGCAACTCCTGCAGGAGTCACCGACGACTGGACCCCGAGTCATGGATGACTCCCGCGGGAGTCTCGGACCGTCCAGGCCCCATCGCCGATGACTCGTCCGCGAGTCGTGGATGATCCCTGCTCCGGTGTCGCTGGACGGTGCGCCGATACCACGAGACTGGCGCGGGAGAGCGCCGAGACCCTCCCCCGGTCGATTCTCGAAGAATAGTCCAGAGACGGCGCCCCCTCGCCCGCACATCCCGGTGTCTCCCGGGGGCTGCGCCAGAAGTCTTGCCCGGCGTCCTGCGGCGGATCTAGTGTCCCGCCGCGCCGACCCCGTCGAAACGTCAGGAGCTACTGCCCATGCAACGACTATGGACGCTCGCTGCCCTTCTTGCCTGCGCGTCGGGCCTGTCCGCGTGCGGGGTCGCGCCCTCCGGCGCGGACGACGCCCAGCTCGCCGCGTCGACCGCAGAGGCCTTGCTGACCGGAACGGCGACGCTCGTGGCGGGGAGCTCGACGTCGGGGGGCTACGACTTCTCGGCGGGCGTCTACACGGGCGTGTCGGCCGGAGACTTCTACTTCACGCAGGGGAAGTTCTGGGCGAACAACTCCGGGCAGCGCGGGGTCGTCGACGCCGGCAAATGCAGCTCGGTCTCGGCCGTCACCACGATGCCTGCCAGCGGGTACACGCTCTCCGGAGTGAAGGCCGTCGTTGGCCACTGCTACGTAGCTTTGACCCACAACGACGAGCGCGACCACATCGTGTTCCGCGTGACCGCGCGGAGCTCGACGAGGACGACCTTCGCGTGGAAGCTTGTGCAAAGCGGAGACTGGGGGGCGACGCTGGTCGACGGGAGCCACACCGCGGGTGGCTACGACTTCGACACGCGCACGTACACCGACCTGACGCCCGGCGACTTCTACTTCACGCAGGGCGCCTTCTGGGCCAACAACCTCGGGCAGCGCGGCGTCGTCGGGCTCGGTCCGTGCGCCGCGGTCGAGAGCGTCGCCAAGACCCCCCAGACCGGATATTGGCGCTCGAGCACGACGGCGACCGTCGGCTCCTGCTACGCGTCGCTCGCTCACAACGAAGAGCACAGCACGATCCTGTTCCGCATCGACGCGATGACCGCCACGACGGTGACCTTGACCTGGAAGCTGGTGGACGACTGCTACGGCTACAGCGACCCGCGGCAGAGCGTGAACTGCTGGCTGACCCAGACGCCCGGCGTCTCCAGCTACGTGAGCTGGGAGAACCGCGTCAGCGTGGGGGTGACCTCGGTCCTCTCGTGGCCCCAGTGGACGAACGCGCAGCGTGACGAGCTGCGCGCCGACGTCCTCGGCTTCGAGGCGGTGCTCGCCAACCCGGCGGCCGCCGACCCCGACCCGCTCGTCGATCCGCCCGTCAACCAGCAGACGCTCCTGGACACCGATTTCGCCGTCGGCGTGCTGAGCAGCGACGACGCCTGGCGCCTGTACGTCAAGACGGTCGCGATGAGCCTTGCGGTCGAGCTGACGCAGTACGTCCCGTGGTCGGTGACCAGCTCCAGCTACGACGCGACGAGCCTTGCCTCTCTCTTCGATAGCCGTCACACGGTCAGCTACACGTGGCCCGGAGCGCCCGCCAACCCCGGCTGGGCCACTCCGAGCGCCGAAGGCTACATCCTGGTCCTCAACAACTACGACGCATCCACGCACTCGACGTTCTCGCCGAGCGCCAGCTACGTGACGCCGGCGCCCCCGTACAAAGCGCTCCAGTTCCTTCGCGACAAGGCCCTCGTCGGAGCCACGCGCCTCCAGACGATCACGAACACGCTCGACTGGGCCCGACGGCTGCGACACTTCGTGGGGTCGATGGCGGCGAGCAACGTCCAGGGGATCTGGCAGTATCGCGGCCCCGCGCCGGTGTCGCGGATCATCGACGGGACGATCGCAGCGAACTTCGACGCGTCGAACCCGTACCACTTCACCGCCGGGTGCTGGGGCACCAGCGGCTTTCTCGACTCGGTGCTGCGGGTCGTCAACATCCCCGTGGACGGCCAGCCCGTGATCGGCAGCCTGGCTCACAGCGCGACCCGCTTCATGACCGAGAGCCTGTCGCTCAGCCACGGCGACGACCCCTACATCAACGCCGACATCTACGGCCCGCCCGCCAGCGCCTGGCTGCTCTCCGACGCCACCGTCTCCGCCTGGCTCGTCAACCCGACCAAGGCGCTCATCAGCGAGAACATCGGGCGCGGCAACCCGGAGGCGATGATCAAGTACCTCTCGGGCCTGCTGCAGTGGGAGTACTGCAGCGATCCGCCCGGGACGCCTCCCGCGAGCAGCAAGGTCCTCACCATCAGCCAGTTCGCGACTCGCCCGGACGTGTACCCGCTCAGCTACCTCCTGAACCTGCCGCCCGATCCGAGCGACCCGACGTTGCCGCCGTCGCTGTGGGATCGGCTGGCGGGGAAGATCGCCGCTCAGGGCGGGTGCTCGGCCGCGATGGCCGCGCTGGGGACGCAGATGAACGCGTGCTTCGCGGTGGTCCCCGTGGCGGAGCGGCTGGACTGCAACTGGTAGACTGGAGGCCTCCCCGGGCCGGGCTCAGCACCCTGCTAGAGATGCAGCACCGTTCTCAGCAGCCTGTCGACCGATGCCCTCGACCTGGCTGACAGCCGACCGCCGGCGCCCGGCCCGAACCTGTCCAGTCAGACCGCTGTCGCCAGGTGAACGAGCACGACCTGAGGCTGGCTCGTTCCCGTCTCGGACGCCGGGACGCGAACGACCAGAGGGTCGTCCAGATACAGAGCCCCGTCCTCGTCGAGCGGGGCCACGATCGACGTGTCGATGCCCGCGAGAAGATCGGACTGGACGACGACGAAACGCTCGCGCCGGCCGGCGGCGCCGAAGCCGAGCTTGCGCAGGGAAACGAGGACGTCGCCGCGCCTAGCCACGAAGCTGCTCGAGCGCCGAGGCGATCTCCAGGTCGCGGGCCCGCCTCTCCGGAGTGCGGGACGCTTCGAGTCGTTCCCGGAACGCCGCTCGCTCTGCGCGATCGATCGCCTTGACGAGCAAGGCTCGCGCGAAGACCGCCTCGGGCTCGTTGGCGGCCTTCGCCAGGCTTCGCAGGCGCTCGCGACGGGCGCACAGCCTCGGCTTCGCGGGGCGGCCATGACAGTCCAAATCGATTGCCTGGCGCGTGACATGGCCGTGCCTCCCGCGAACGCTAGCGACGGGGGACCATGGCTCGACCCTCCCGCAGCGACATCGCGCAGGGCGCCAAACGCTTCTCTTCGGACGCCCGCTCGGTCACAGAATCCCGAACTCTTTCAGCCGCCGGTAGAACGTCCGCCTCGGCAGGCCGATCATGGCGGCCGCGCGGACGCGGTTCCAGTTGCAGGCGGTCAGGGCGGCGAGGATGCGCTCGCGCTCGCGTTCCTTGTGCTCGGTCTCGCTCTCCGCTCGAGCCGGCGGCGGCGCAGACGTGACGTTCGCGCGCGCTCGCGGCTCGCCGCTGGCCGACGGGCGCGCCGCGAACATGTGCAGGTCGAGGTCGCCCTCCTCGATCTCCGTCCCCTCGCTCATCAGCCAGGCGCTCAGCAGAACGTGCTCGAGCTGGCGCACGTTGCCGGGCCACGGCAGCGAGCAGAGCCTGCGGAGCGCGTCGCGCGACACCGTCTTGCGATCGCGCCGGTAGCGCGCGGCGAACAGCGTCAAGAAGTGGTCGATGAGGGGCGGGATGTCCTCGACCCGCTCGCGCAGCGCCGGGACGTGCAGCTCGATCACGTGCAGCCGGTAGAAGAGGTCCTCGCGGAACGTGCCCGCCTTCACCATCTCCTCGAGATCGCGGTGGGTCGCGGCGACCACGCGGACGTCCACCGGCACCTCCTGATTGCTGCCGACGGGACGCACGAGCTTGTCCTGGAGGACTCGCAGGAGGCCGGCCTGCATCTTCTGGGGCATCTCGCCGACCTCGTCGAGCAGGAGCGTGCCCCCCTCGGCCTCCTGGAACAGCCCGCGCCGGTCGCGGTCGGCGCCGGTGAAGGCCCCCCGGACGCTGCCGAAGAGCTCTGCCTCGAGCAGGTTGGCGGGGATGGCGCCGCAGTTGACGCCGATGAACTGCTTCCTGGCGCGCGGGCCGGACTGGTGGACGGCCTTCGCCACGACCTCCTTGCCGGTGCCGCTCTCGCCGGTGATGAGCAGCGCGACGTCGGTGTCCTTCACGCGCTCGATGAGGGCGTAGAGCCGGCGCATGGCGGCGCTCGTGCCGACCAGGCCCGCGTAGCCGAAGTGGCCGCGCAGGCCGGCGCGCACCTGCTTGAGGTCGCGCTTGGCCTCGGCGAGCTGCTCGGTGCGCCGGCCCAGAGTGCGGGCGAGGGCGTCGCGCGCGGCCTCGAGCTCGGTGTTCGCGCGCGCGAGGTCGTCGGCGCGGGCGCGGTTCTCGGCGAGCAGGCGCGCGTTCTCGATCGCGATCGCCGCCTGGTCGGCGAACGCACGCAGCGTCGGGACCTCCTCCTCGAACCGCACGCCCGGCCGGAGGCGGGTCTCGACGTAGAGCACGCCGATGGTTCGCCCGACAGGAGGCGCGCCGCGGATGGGGACGCACGCGATCGACTGGATCATCAGCTGGTGCACGCTGACGGCCTCGGCCAGGCGCTCGTCGTCGCGCGCGCTGAGGGTGACCACCGGCTCGCCCGTCTCGACGACCTTCTCGGCGACCGACCGCGAGAAGCGGCCGTGCACGTCGTCTCCGCCCGAGCGTGTGCGCGCCGTGTGCGCCTCGACTCGTGCGTCCTCCCCCACGAGGAGCACGAAGCCCCGCTCGGCGCCGAGGAGCGCGACCGCATGGTCGGTGACCCGCTCGAGCAGGCGGGGCATGTCGTGCTCGGTCGCGAGCTCGCGCGTGACCTCGAGGACGCGCGTGAGGCGGTCCTCTGCGGATCTCGGGCGGGCGAACGCCGACGTGAGGCCGGTGGGGGAGCGCACGCTTCCCAGCGCGACGCCGGCGAGCGGCGTCGAGTGCGCGACCACGGTCGCCGTGTGCGCCTGGCGCAGGGCGCGGCGGCGCGGCTCGTCCCAGAACACCTCGCGCAGGTCGCGCGGGAGCTTCGCCGCGGTCTCCTCGAGCATCGCGAGCGCCGCCTCCGTGTCGCGCATCGCGGTGGCCACGCCGCCCTGCGCCGCCGACAGGCGCGCCCGCGCGTAGAGCGCCTGCCACGCCCACTCGCGCTGCCCGGCCTTGCGGGCCAGATCGA
>PLYU01000267.1 GCA_003153495.1 Myxococcales bacterium | reverse complement strand
GAAGTCGAAGTCGAAGTCGAAGTCGGGGGTGGGGGCGACGGCTCGTCCACGTCGACGGGCGCCGCCTGGGATCCCGGCGCCGCTGGCTTCGGCGGCTCCGCCCGGGCGGGGACCACGCGCGCCGCGAGCGCCGCCACCACCAGACACGCTAGCGCCTTCGATCGGAACATGGTGACCCGCCGCGACACTACCTGAACAGCAGATACGCGTCGACCGGGGGAGCGCGATCGACGACGCCGAGGTCCGCGAGCTGCTTGCCGAGCGTCTCCCACCGCTCGCGCGTCATCGCACCCAGGCCGTGCGCCCGCGTCGCGTCGCTCTCGGTCAGGGCCTTCTCGGCCGCCGCGGCCGCCGCGGCGGTGGCCTCGTCCATCGACGGATTCAGCGTCTCGATCACCGCGTCGGTCGGCGCAGGGTCGTCCAGGTACGCCCTCCACCCCTCGCGCGCGGCCTCCACGAACCCCCGGATCCAGTCCGGGTGACTGTCGAAGAGCGAGCGCGCGACGATGACGACGCCAAGGTACGGATTATAGCCTTCGTCGGCGACGAGAAAGACCTGCGGGTCGCCGCCCTTGCGCCGCGCGGCGATCGGCTCGGCGGTCACGAAGCACTGCTGCGCGAAGGTCGGATCGACCATGAACCGGGCGACCCCGCCGTCGTAGGGCACGACCCTGGCCCCGAAGGAGCCGTACTTCTTCTTCAGGAAGGCCGCGTAGGGCAGCCCCGGCTCGATGGCCAGCGTGCCGGAACCAAGCACGTCGGCCAGCGTCTTCGCCCCGCGCGACGCGTGGGCCATGATGCCCTGGGGGGAGATCTGGAACGTCGCGAAGAGAGGGACCACGTCGGCCCCCCGCGCACGCGCCGTGACGACCTCGTCGGCGCCCGCGATCCCGAACTGCGCCCGGCCCGTGGCCACCATCTGGACCACCGGCACCCCGGCCCCGCCGCCCTGGATCGTCACGTCGAGCCCGTGGCGGCCGAACGCCCCCGTGTCGCGGGCGGCGTAGAAGCCTCCGAACTCCGGGTCGGGCACCCAGTCGAGCGCGAGCGTGACCGCCGCCGGACCTCCGTCCCTGGTCCCGGTGCTGCTGCGCGAGCAGCCGGACGAGGCCGCGAGCGAGACGGCACACGAGATTGCGAGAAGGCGGGCGAAAGACATCGGTTCGTTCAGCTCGATCGCGCGGAGGGGTGCCACCGGCGCAGGAGAAGATAGCCCGCGAGGTTGACCGCGCCGAAGAGGATCAGCCCAAGCATCGACGCGAAGAGGACCGACGCGAAGAGAAGGTCGGTGCGAAGCTGCCGGTACGACGAGAGGATCAGGATCCCGAGGCCCGCGCCGGACTCGGAGAAGCCCGCCACGAACTCGCCCACGATGGCGCCGATGACGGCGAGCCCCGCCGCGACCCGCAGGCCGGTGACGAAGCTGGGCAATGCCGACGGGAGCTCCAGCTTGAGCAGCGTGGCCGCGCGCGACGCGCCGTAGAGGCGGAAGAGGTCGCGCAGGGTGGGCTCCACCGAGCGGATGCCGGCGAGGGTGTTCGCGATGACGGGGAAGAGCGATACGATGAACGCCGAGATCGCCACCGCTCGCATGCCCGCGCCGAACCAGAGGACGAGCAGGGGCGCGATCGCGACGATGGGCACCGTCTGCAGGAACACCGTGTAAGGGTAGAGCGCGCGCTCGAGAGGCCGCGACGTCGACAGCACCACCGCGGTGAGCGCGCCCACCACCGCGCTCAGCGCGAAGCCGTAGAGCGCCGCCCGCGCCGTGACCGACGCGGCGAGCAGGAGCTGCGGCAGCTCGGCCAGCATCGCCTGCGCGACCGCGGACGGCGGCGGCAGGAGGTAGCGCGGGACGCCGAACGCCCGGGCGAGCCCCTCCCAGGCGCCGAGGAGCCCCGCGAGCGCCGCGAGCGGCGGCAGGACGTTTCGCAAGACGCGCACGGGCTACGCGCCTCCCCGGGCGAGCGCGACGCGCAGGGCGTGTGTCTCGCGGGCGAACCCGGGCGCAGCCCGCAGCTCGACCGTCCGCTCGACGGGCAGGTCGAGGACGCAATCTGCCACGACGCGCGCGGGCCGGCTCGAGAAGACAACCGCGCGCTCCGCCAGGTACACCGCCTCGTCGACCGAGTGCGTGACGAAGATCACCGTGAGCCCCAGCCGCGCCCAGAGGTCCCGGAGCTGGTCGTCGAGGCGCTGCCGCGTCATCTCGTCGAGCGCGGCGAAGGGCTCGTCGAGCAGCAGGAGCCGCGGCTCGGTCACCAGCGCGCGCGCGAGCGACACGCGCATGCGCATTCCGCCCGACAGCTCGTGGGGGAGCTTCGCGGTGGCCTCGGCGAGCCCCACCTGAGCGAGCGCCTCGCGGGCCCTGGCGTGCCTCTCGCCCGCAGGCATGCCCGACAGCTCCAGGGGGAGCGCGGCGTTGTCGGCGACCGTACGCCACGGAAGAAGGAGGGCGTCCTGGAACACGAAAGCCATGGCGCGGCTCCCGGGCCGGTCGACGTCCTCGAGCCGGACCTGCCCGGCGTCCGGCCGGTCCAGCCCCGCGATGAGCCGGAGCAGCGTCGACTTGCCGCAGCCNNGTCATCCTGAGCGAAGCGAGGGATCACAGCGGGGGGGCCACACGCGCTCCAGCTGGAGAATCTCGCCCGTCCGCCGCCACTCCCACGAGCCCGGACAGAAGACGGGATGGTTGGCTTGTAGCTCGTCGATCCACTTGCGCTCTCGCGGCGAGCTTCTTGAACTCCCTGGCCCACAGCGAGTCCACCGGGGCGAGCGTGCCGATCTTGACCACGGTGGTCGCGGCGGCCCGCCCGGAGAGGCCCGCCACGACGGCGATCGCGGCCGCGATCGCCACGAGGGCGCGGAGTGGGAGCCGGTGCGACGGGCGGGTCACGGGCATCGGGGCGGTCAAGAGTGTATCCTACGAGTCACGATGAAGCAGAGCGTCGTTCGGGGACGATGGGCGTGGTTGCTGGGCCTCGCGGTCGCGACCTCGCACTGCAGCGGCTCGATCTTCACCTTCGGCGACGGCGGCTCCGGAGACGGCGGCGGGAGCAGCGGAAGCAGCGG
>PLYU01000256.1 GCA_003153495.1 Myxococcales bacterium | reverse complement strand
GAGGTCGAGGTCGAGGTCGAGGTGACCCAGGCGGCGCGTCAGATGGCCGCCCCCATCCGGTAGAACGCGTGCCGCAGCTCCACACCGGCCGCGGACAAGGCCGCGTACAAGGCGCGGTTCCCCTCGACGGAGACGTTCACGTGATCGTGGCGGGCGTATCGGCGACAAGCCTCGANNGGGTCGAACGCGCCGAAGGCGACCGGGGCGCTCCCTTCCCCCCAAGCGCTACCTGCTCCCCCCTTCGCCGTCGTGCCTGGAACCGTCGCCATCGGCCCCGTGATGCTCGCCGTCGGCGGAGACACGACGATCCGTGACCTGGTGGGCTTCCCGCGCAGGTCAGAAACGAAGTCCGCGGCTGCGCCGCCTTGTGTCATGGCGGACCACCACGCCCTGCCGCTGCCCCGCGTGCTCTCCTCGAGCCCGGGAAATCAAGGATCGGCACGACCTGTGCAATCCCGTGGTCCGATGTCGACCCGCCCGTCCGCCCTCGATCGACCCGGATCGGGCATGGCTCGCCTCCTCGGGACCGCCACGCTCGCGACGGCGCTCGGCTGCGGGGGCCACCTCGAGACCGGAAGCCTCGCCGAGGCCGGCGTCGGCGACGGCGGCGCCGCCGACTCCCCTTCCGCTGACTCTTTCCCGGCCGACGCGCCGTCCGGCGACGCGTGCCTCTCTTCACGGGTCCCCCTGAATCACCGACCCGCAGGCGATTCGTGCCCTTCTCAGCGCGCCAGCGCGCCCCCGCGCCAGTCGTGCAGCTGCGCCGGCCGGGACGCAGGCGCCCCATGTTCGTGCGGCGCATGCTCATCGGACTCCGACTGCACGGCGGGTCGCAACGGCCGCTGCGAGAACGTCGGGCCGGTCGCCTTCGCCGGGTGCTCGTACGACGAGTGCCTCGGCGACACCGACTGCGACGGCGGGGCCCCGTGCCGGTGCCGCGCGTCGGGCGCGAGCGCCGCGGCGAACGTCTGCCTGACCGGGAGCAGCTGCCGCGACGACTCGGACTGCGGCCCGTGCGGCTACTGCTCGCCCAGCGCCGTCGACCTCTGCGTTTGCCTCAGCACCGCGCTCTGCGGCGACGCCGGCGGCGGATGCTACGCAGGCGATCCCGCCCATCCGCCCTCGGGGCCTCCCCCCGGTCCGGGCTGGAACCCCGTTCCCTGCGCGTGCGGAGACGCCTGCGGCCACGGCTACTTCTGTCACACCCGCGGCGACGAGTGTGTCGACGACGGCGACTGCGCCGGCAAGGGGACCTGCAACTACGACGCGCTCGCGCGGCGGTGGACCTGCTCGTCTTGCGTGGGGATCCCGTAGGAGCGTCCCGCGCGCAACGCCCTGCGACCACGTCCTGCATGTGGCGTAGCCCTTCCCCGCGACCCTCCCGAAGCACGACGACGAGCTCATCGTGCCCGCCCGCGAGGGCGCGCTCCGGGTGCCGCGGGCCTCGCGCGACGGGCTTTGCCCAATGATTCGCGCTAGCGCCTCAATCGCCAGGCAGCGAGGCGAATTGCCGGGCAGCGGGTAGACGTGGCCGAGCGGGTAGCTGGTCCTTGACCTGTTCGCCGGTCAAGGCGCATCGCCGGTCGGGTCGCCCCCGGGGATCACTCCCCGGGGGCTCCCACAGATCCGGACATGCACGACTCGCGCATCCGGCTCCTCGGCTCTCCAACAACGCGCTGGATGCGCACCACGCCTTTGGCGTGGACTCTTCGTGGAGCTATCGGCTCCGGGTCAGGCGGACACCTCCACCGTCGTCGCGGCGGGGCCGCGCAGGTATCTCTTGGCTTTCCTTGTCGCGCGCGTGATCGCGACGGCTTGCTGGTGCGACGACTGCGCCTCAAGGGTCTTGCCGATGGCGCTCGCTCGTCCGACGACTTCCGGGTCGTAGACCGTGCCGTCGCGCCACATCGCCCAAAGCACGCCGGCCAGGCGCCGCGCGAGGGCGATCGCGGCAACGTTCTTTCCCCGACGCGCGGCGACTGCATCGGCCCGGCGAACGAGCGGTCGAGCTTCTTCGGATCGATGCACGTCAGCGTGGCGCGGATGCCCAGCTCGATCATCTCGCGGGCGAGGATGGCCGTGTCCCGCATCCAGAGCGGGAAGATCCCGCGCATCCCGACCTCGGCGAGCTTGGCCTCGCGGTAGCGCCGGAGGTCTTCGAGGAAGAGGGCGCCGAAGACGACGGCCGTCACGCCGAGCTGCTGGACCTCGCCGAGCACGCGGGCCATCTCGCGCTCGTAGATCTCGTTCGGACAGGGGGACGGGATCGGGATCTTCCAGCAGCGGAGGCCGAGGGCCTCTGCCTGCTGGTCGAGGAGCGCCTCCCGGACGCCGTGCATCGAGACTCGACCGAACTCCGACGTGATGGTCGTCAGGACTCCGACGACCTCGACCTCGCCCGAGCGCCGGACCTCGTGCAGCGCCAGGGCGGAGTCCTTGCCGCTGCTCCAGGAGACGACGGCCGTCGTGCGAGGGGTCATGCCGCTGAAGAGCTACCACGACCCGTGCGGCGAGCACGCCGCCGACGCCGAGTGCCGCCTCGTGATCGCCGCCGACTGCTGCGCCGACCGTGACGCCGAGGTTCACCGCGTGCTCGTCGAGAAGGTCTTCCTGAGGCGGGCCACGGTGACGACGGCGAAGGTGGTCGTCCGGGGCGCTCGGCTGACCGCGACGCTGACGTGGAGTGGGCCGACGCCCGATGCGGACCGTTGAGACGGCGCGTGGCTGTCGCCTTGAAGCGCCGAGGTTTCCCCTTTCAACCCACCGCTGCGGTACCGTGATCGGTGAAGAGACGAGCCACCGATCGCCACTGCGCTTCGGGCACGGCGAGGAAAGCGTCCACGACTTGCGGATCGAACTGTCGCCCCGCCTCAGCACGTATGACCTCGACCGCTGCGGAATGGGACAAGCCCTTGCGGTAGGGACGATCGCTCGTCATGGCGTCGTACGTGTCAACGAGTGCAAAGACCCGCGCGTGGGGGGGGATAGCTTCACCTGACAACCTGTCCGGGTAACCACCCCCGTCCCACCGTTCGTGGTGGGATCGAACAATGTCGCAAGCGGCCGCGAGAGCAGGGATTCCCGACAGAATGGTGCATCCCAGTCCCGGGTGGCGGCGCATCTCGACCCATTCCTCTTCCGTCAACTTCGCGGGCTTTCTGAGGATGGCGTCCGGAACCCCGATCTTGCCGATGTCGTGCAGCAGCCCCCCCAACTCGGCGCGCAACCAGTCTTCCTTGGGAAGGCCCATGCCCTGTACGAGCATCAACGTCCAAGCAGCGACACGTCGCGAGTGGGCCTCGGTCTCCACGTCTCGGAGCGCGAGCGCACGCACGAGGCCGTCCGCCACGAGGCGTGCCCCTTGGGCCGCTTCCGCCACCTCTCTGCCCGTGGAAATCGATTGCGCAAGGACTTGGGCGATGGCGCCATTCGTAGCGGTTTTTGGAATGACGGCTTCCACCCTCGTTTGGCCTAAGAGATCCCAGACCTCGCGAAGATCCTCTACGCCAGTAACCACGATAAGAGGAACTCCTGGCGAGAGGATCGCGACGTGTGTCGCGAAGACGCCGCCCGAGGGCATAGGAAGTCGTAGATCCGTGACGATCGCATCGAACCGTCGAAGAGAGAGCAACGTGACTGCCTGCGACGTTTCCGTTGCGCAGACGGCCTGGTAGCCAAGCTGGCTGATGAGACGCCCCAGCACTCGCACGAACTCTGGCTCATCGTCCACGAGGAGTACGTGACCACGGCAAGGTGGCCCCGAAACCGGAGCGAAGCTTTCAATCACGCGTGAGCCCCCCCAGGCTGCCTTACCGTCGAGGGCAGCGGCCTGAACGCTCCCGTAGACCGTAGGGTAACACGGCAGGTCACCGGGGGGAGCGGACCGCAACGACACCACGGAGCCAACCACCGGCCGCACGACGCTGGCCGGCGGCTGCTCCTCCGAGGCGGCCGGTCCGCCAGCAGGGGCCTGCTGGGACCGGACCCGCGATGTCGTCGCGAGCAGTCGCTCGGGATCGGTGATGTCGGCTCCCGTGGACCGTTCGGGGATCGCGCGAGCGAACGCGGCGTCGGCTCGGCTGGACACGCTGCGGGACTGCGAGTCCCTGGCGATCCTGCGTGGCCTGCGTCGTTTGACCTGGCGGCCGGGAACCCGAACGCGACGAGCCGTAGAGGACGTGCGGGGCGATGCCCGGTTCGACGGCGGGACCAGCTCCCGTAGCTCGGCAAGCGTGGCGCCGCGAAGGGCGCGAAGGACATCCTCGACCAGGCGGGCAACGAGCGGTTCCAACTTCAGCATCGAGCGCGGCCACATTCTCTATCACGGGCTCGTCGACGTCGGCATCGAGACCCTCATCCTTCGCGGGGGCGCGAGCCCACATCGCCTTCCAGCGCCGGGTCTACTTGTCGCGGCGCAAAACGTTCTTCACTCGCGACAGAAGCACTTCACGATCCAGGGGCTTGGAAAGAAAGTCATCGGCTCCGGCGCTCAGCCCGAGCGTCCTGGCGTCGGCGTCGGGCTTCGCGAGGGCGCTGACCAGGATGATGGGAATGCCCTTGGTGGCGGGGTCGCCCTTGATCTTGGCCGTCACCTGGAGACCGTCCATGCCTGGCATCATGACGTCGAGCAGGATGAGGTCGGGCGGCTGCCGCGCCACGGTGGCCAGCGCTTCCTCGCCGCTGGCTGCGGTCAGGACGAGAAAGCCCGCCGACGCGAGGATGATTCCCAGCAGCTCCCTGTTGGCGCGTTCATCGTCCACAATCAGAATGCGTGCTGGGGGGTCGGCAATCAGGGGGCTCGGGGTCTCGGGACCATGCTCGCGGCGGACGGGCGGCGGGTCAACGCTCTTTCTGATCCTGCCCCGAAGGAGGCGTCAACGCGGGTCCACCACCACCTCGGCCCAGCTCACGACCGCGCTCTCGCTGACCGCTGCGTGCAGGACGAGCCGTCCCGAAGACCACCGCGCCGTTCGTGACGCCCCACTGTTCGTTCAATCGTCGTGGCAGCCGGAGCAACCGCTCTCACCCCGCGCCTCTTCGAGGGCCTCCCGCCCCTCGCGCACGAGGAACGGAACCATCGCGAGCGCCGCCACCGGGTCAGCCCACCACCAGCCGACGGCCGCGTTGAGGCCCAGCCCGAGGAGCACGGTCGCCGACAGGATCGCGCACGAGAAGGTCTCCTTGGCGTCGGCGATGACGGCCTTGCTCCCGATGGCCCGCCCTGTCTTGAGCTTTGCGACCCCGAGCGCGGGCATGACCACGAGGGCGAGGCCCGCGACCACCAGACCGCCCAACGACTTCTCAGGCGCCCGGCGCGCCCAGAGGGTCACGACGGACTCGACCACCACGTAGGCGGAGAGCGCGAAGAACGTCCAGCCGACCAGCCGGAGGGCCTTCCGCTCGCGGTCCTCGGCTTGCTCGGGATGACCGCCATCCAGCTCGGCACCGAGCCGGCCGTACAGGGCGACCGCCGAGATGGTCTCGATCACGCTGTCGAGTCCGAAGGCGACCAGGGCGACGCTGCCGGCCAACCAGCCGAAGACGATCGCGCTCGCGGCTTCGGCAACATTCCACGCGATGGTGAGCGCTTCGAGGCGGAGCCCGCGCCGGAGGAGGTGGCGACGTTCTTCGGGGGGCACGGGAGGAAGATGTTCGCCGCCCGTCTCGCTGGACGCCAGGGCTGCTTCATGTGTCGGCGTCGGTCGCTGTGACCTCGCCTGCCGGGCGCCTGGAGCTACGATGGCGATCGTGACCACCGACGCGGACACCGGAACCTGGCTTCCGAACTGGATCGCCAGCATCGCCCGAGAGATGCAGGAAGATGTCGAGGTCGAGGGCTACCCGGAGATCGATGTCACGGCCCACGCCGGTCCGGTCATCACCGTGACCATCAAGGGCGCCTGCGAGGACACGACGGCCGCGAGGAAAGCGCGCGGGCAGCTCGAAGGCATCATGAGCGCCGCGACGAAGAGGAAGTTCCGAGACTGGTCGAAGTTCAGGAACTCGATCCGGTCGATGAACATGGGCGAGGACCTCGTCATGAGATGCGAGGTGATCCCACCCTCCAGCGGCGGAGGCGGAGCGCTGCTCGCCCCGGCGTCCCCGGCGTCCGAGCCCTGCCCGGCGATGGCCCCGCCGCAAGCGAGCGCCCAAAGGACCGCCAAGAGCCAGCAAATTTGCGTCAAGCTCATCCCCATGGCTCCTTGCTCAATGGCCGAAGGCCATTCCTTCCGTCATAGCTCAGCGCGACGTAACCGACATCCACGCGCTCCTGCCTGCTCGGGTGGGTGTAGATGGCGGTGACCGCCGGGGAGGAGTGCCTGCACGCGATCTGCACGAGCCGCAGGTTCTTCGTCTCCCTCAGCAGCCGGGTGGCGAACGAGTGCCGGAGCGCGTGGAAATTCATCCGACGCTCGAACCCGGCCCGCTCTTGCCAGATCCCGAAGATGCGCTGTGCGGTGCGCACCGAGAGCCGGGCTCCCTTCGTTGCTCCCGCACCACCGCCGCCGCGCGAACAGAAGAAGGGAGCGTCATCGTCGGCGGCCTCCCCCCGACGCTCCTTCCACGCCAGGAGCGCGGCGACTCTTCGCCGGACCTTCTCGGGCAGGACGATCTCTCCCTCCTTCTTGCCCTTGGTGGTCTCCGGCCGGAGCGTGACCACCGACCTGACGCCCTTGCCGTTCCTGATGTCGCCGACGTTGAGGGCCACGAGTTCGCTGACCCGCAGGCCGGTGGAGACGGCGAGCAGGAGCAGGGCATGATCACGCAGGTCACGCTCGGCACGGCCGGTGGCGGCGAGCAGCTCCCGGACCTCCTGGTCCGTGAGCGTCTTCGGGGTGGAGCGGGTCGTCGTTCGCACGGGGGGCTTCGGGGCGAGGCGCGAAAGGCGCAACTCCCTGTACGGGTCGAGGCCCGGCGATCAAAGATCGCGAAGCCGACGAGTCAGGTCCCCCCCGCTGGTGATCAGCCCGTCCGGCGCCCGAGGTCGCCCGGCTCGACATCCACGCGGTCACCGGGGGCATCGATCGTGACCTCCGCCCAGCTCACGACCTCGTTCTCGCTGACGGCCGCGTGCAGGACGAGCTTCCCTGAGACGACGTTCGCGTTCTCGTCGAGGGCCTCCCAGGAGATCGTGTTCGGCGAGCCCGAGAGCGACGGCCGGAACCTGAGCCTCACGAGCGGCCCTGTCGTCGGTTCGAGCATCTTCATCAGCTCGACGGCAGAGATTCTTCCTGAGTCCGAGTACTCGATGCGGACACGTTCGGCGGGGACAGCCGCCCGGTGACGACGGGCAACACGAAGGGTGACGGGATCGGTGATCATGGCGGGGTCTCCGATGGAAGATCGGCGACAAGTAGATCATCGAGGTCCCGGGGCGCGCTGGACGACGACAGCTTCGTGCTCGTCGAGGACTGCTGACGACGCTACCCTCACCTCTTGACGCGCCGTGACCCCGACGCCCTCTTTGCCGCTCGGACGAGCAAGAAGCTCCCGTTCGACTTCGTGCTCGACGAGCTGGCCGACCTCGGACCCTGGACGCGCCCGATGTTCGGCTGCACCGCCGTGTACGTCGAGGAGAAGATCGTGTTCGTCCTCCGCGACAAGAACGACCAGGACACGGGCGTGTGGATCGCGACCACCAAGGAGCACCACGCCTCGCTACGGCTACAGCTGCCGAACATGCGCTCGATCAAGGTCTTTGGCGTCGGCGAGACCGGATGGCAGGTGCTCGCGGCCGACTCGGACGACTTCGAGGAGAGCGTCCTACGGGCGTGCTCCCTCGTTCTCGCTGGCGACCCAAGGCTCGGGAAGGTGCCGGCGTCGAGGAAGAAGAAGCGGCGATGAACTGCTGCGCCGATCGAGACCCCGAGGTTCACCGGGTGCTCACGGAGAAGGTGTTCCCGAGGCAGGCCCGCGTGGTGACTGCGGAGGCGATCGAGGAGGCCTTGGGCTGATGCTACCGGCCAGCACCCCGTCCGGCGGTGGGGTCTTCGCTCATGAACCGTTGGACTGGACCACGCCACCGCTCGTCGTCGAGCAGCTCCTCAGTGAAGCAGCCGTCCGTATAAGCAGCGATGGCCCTCCTCCAGAACGCGGTGGCTGACACGTTCGCGTTTCGTTGACGTATCTCCCATTTCCCCGGGTGCGTCGCGAAGATCCAACGTGCCGCTGCCGTGCCCACGCCAGCACGACGGTGCCTCCGAAGCACGAAGAACTCCGCCATGTCCCAAACGTCATCGGCGGACGAGAACCTGCTCTTGTGGTGCACGAGGGCGAAGCCTGCCAAGTGCTCGTCGGCTCGAAGCAGAAAGGGGAACCGCCAAGCTTCCCTCCAGTACGAGTCCAGGGACTTTTCCTTGAAGCGCCCCGTGCCCTCGACATCCAGGGGGAGAATCTCGCTGAAGTCGTAGGCGTAGAGCTGGAAGAGATTCCGCAGCGCTTCCTGTTCCGACTGCTCCGCCGCCGCTACACGAATCTGCATGCCGATCGACTTGTAACGCAGGAGCCCTGCGCAGTCTTCTTCATCCCCACGGCTCACGGCGCTCACGGCGTAGGTGGAGACGGACCCGAAGCTGGTCCTCCACGGCAACGGCATCGACACTCCTCCTCGCCAGCATCGTCACGAGCGGCGTCATCCTTCCCCAACCTTGCGGCATCCACGAAGGCGGACGTGTNNAGGCATGGTGGCGCTCGCTCAAGCATCGCTGGCTGTTCCTGCACTCGCTCGACCACATCGCGGCGGTGACGAGGCTCGTCGAGTTCTACGTGACCGAGCACAACGAGCGGATCCCCCACGCCGCGTTCGAAGGCCAGACGCCGGACGAGATGTACTTCGGCCGGGGCGCTCAGGTCCCCGACGAGCTCGCGGCCCGGCGACGCGACGCGCGCCGACAGCGCGTGGCACGCAACCGTGCGGTGGCGTGCGCGGCGTGCCCGCGCGGGGCGCCAGCGCCGAGCGAACACCTCGCCGCATGAACCGTACGACGGATTCAGGGAGAAATTGCAGCGAACGCAATTGCGTCGCGCCCCCTGCCGAATGTCCGACGCCGCAGCAGCGATGCTGCTCGAATGCAGGCCACGTCGTCGCCGCGGCGGTGGCCGAGCTCGCGGCGCACCTCGGCTGAACGTGGCGGTCCGCCGGCGACGCGGCGTCTACCCCGTCAAGAGCCGGTACAGCTCCGGCAGTCTCCGGGGCAGCATCTGGATGTCCCAGAGCACTTCGTAGCTCATGTCTCGCATCATGGCGGCGAGATCGGCCTGCCCCTCCTTGTCCACCGTGAGGCAGAAGGGCGTGATGCCCTGCCGCCGCGCCGAGAGCAGGGCCGCCCGCGTATCCTGCGCGGCGTATTGCCGGGACTCGCCGGGGCCGCCATAGCCCCGGTCCTGCGGTCTCCCGTCGCTGATGAGAAAGAGGTACTTCGAGCGCGCTGGACACTCTCCGAGCTTCGCGGCGGTGTGCCGGATCGCCGGTCCCATCCGCGTCGCGCTGCGAGGCTCGATGCAGCCGATGCGCCGGTAGACCTCGCGAGAGAGGGGCTCGTCGAGGTCCTTCATCACGTAGAACTCCGCGTTCCTGCGGGTGTAGCCGGAGAAGCCGTACACGCCGCAAGCGTCGCCGAGCAGGCCGAGGGCGTGGACCAGCAGCACTAGGGCCTCCTTCTCCAGGTCGATGATCCGCTGCGTGCCCGTTCCGACGTTCTCCTGCCCGGCCACGGGGTTGGCGGTCGACGCGCTCAGATCGAGCAGGAGCGCCACCGCGACACTGCGCTCGCGCTTGCTTCGCCGCCAGAACAGCTTGTCCGACGGGGACCTGCCGCCGCGCCGCTCCACGAGCGCGTCGACGGCCGCGTCGAGGTCATAGTCCTCGCCGTCCTCGAGGCGCTGCTGGCGACGATCCGTCTGCGCGGCGATGGCCTCGAACTGCCGGCGAATGCTCCTCGCGAGGGTGCCGTGGCGGCGCAGCGTCTCCTCGAAGAAGTGGGTGTCCCGGGCAGGAGCCGGCCGCTCGCGCACGAGGCAATGGCGCTCGCGATAGCGCTCCTGTCCCGCATCCCACTCGTCGTACACGAAGGTGCCGGGCCCGGTCGCCTCGAGCGGCCCGTCGTCCGCGTCGTCCTCGTCCGGGTCCATATCCTCACCGGGAGAAGGGGCGGCGCTCTCCGCCAGCTCCGCCTCGAGCGCGTCGAGAACCTCGCGCCTGCGCAGCGGCTCCGGGGTTTCGCCAGGCGCAATCTCCACCTCGGGCGAGCCTTGCACCAACTCTTCGAGCGATGCACGACCCGGCGACGAGCACGCCCGCGACCCGCTCGCATCGGCGGTGCGCGACAGGATCTGCGCGAGCTCGGGCTTGAGCTCGCCCCGATAAGCGACTCGCGCGGCCGGGTGGTACGCGCCCTGGTCCTCGCTGACGCCGTCGGCTCGATCGACGACGACGGCGTAGATGCGCATGGTCGCCCGCGCGGCGGCCTCCACGGTGGCCTCGGGGTGGCGAAGGTCTCGCAGGAGGCGGACGGCCTCCGCCGTGACGCCGGCATGTGCGGCCTCTTCGCCCAGACTCGCGCGCACGATCGTCTCCACGATGGCTTCCCGCGGGGGCAGCGTCGCGAGCGCGGGGCGCTCGCCCAGAGAGCTGTGCTGGATGCGCTCGTAGCACGGGCCGAGCCCCGGGTAGCCCGCGAGGATCCGGCTGTCGACGCGGTAGCCCTCCGCGACGGCGAAGATGTCTCGCGCCAGGATCTGCAGCGGGAACCGCGTGAAGAAGCGCGTGAAGGCCGACCGATCGGCGACGCTACCGGGTTCGCCGGATGGTTGCGATGGAGGGTCGTAGACGAGGTCGAACGTCCTCCATTCGGTGTGCCCCACCTGGTGGGTCGCCATGACCTTGTACGTCGAGAAGCACTCCTGTTCGTCCTGACCGTGGATCGATCCGGGCAGGTAGATCGTCGTGCCGTCGCTCGTGGGCACGTCGTCGCGCACCCAGCCGATGTTCTTCCTGACCAGCCGCGCGCAGGGCGCCACGTCGAGCCGCCGCCCGGCCAGCGCCCGGCAGTAGCCGCTCAGGACGGCCCGCACGTCTTCTAGGGGAAGATCGATGACACCACCTCGTCGATGCTGCGCTGCAGATCGCGGTCGTCGGTGATGCCCCACGTCACGGCCACCTGGCAGGCCCGCCGGGGCGCCACGCCCTCGCGGATGAGCCGGCCGGCATAGACGAGCATCCGAGTGCTCACGCCCTCGTCGAGCCCCTGCGCCTGGAGGTTGCGAACCTTCACGCCGACCAGGGCCAGGCTGGAGGCCGTCACCTCGTCGATGTTCGACTCGTGGGCGATGATGCGCGTCTCCCGCTCGGCGTCCGGGAAGTCGAACTCCAGCGCGACGAAGCGCTGCCGGGTGCTGTGCTTGAGATCCTTGAGCGCGCTCTGGTAGCCGGGGTTGTACGAGACGACCATGAGAAAGTCGTCCGCCGCTTCGACGACCTGACCCAGCTTGTCGATAGGCAAGGCTCTGCGGTGATCGGTGAGCGGGTGGATGACCACGGTCGTGTCCTTGCGCGCTTCCACGACCTCGTCCAGGTAGCAAATGCCGCCGGCCCTGACGGCGCGCGTCAGCGGCCCGTCCACCCACCGAGTCCCGGTCGCGTCGAGCAGGAAGCGCCCGACCAGGTCGCTCGCTGTCAGGTCCTCGTGACACGCGATGGTCACGAGCGGAAGCTGCCGCACGTCGGCCCCGGACGCGGCGCCGCGTGCCGTCACCGTCGTGAGGGGCTGGCTCAGCCGCCATGCCATGTACTCCACGAAGCGAGTCTTGCCGGTCCCCGTCGGACCCTTGAGCAGCACGGGGATCCGCTGACGAAACGCCGCCGCGAAGAGCTCGACCTCGTCGCCGCGGGGAACGTAGAACGGCTCCCGCTCGATCACGTGCTCCTCGACCTGGTAGGTGCGCGCCAGCTCGTTCATCGCCGCGCCCCGTTCGAGGCCATGGGTGTCCTTCCGGGTCCAGCCGGTGATCGGTGCAATCGAGGGATCATGGCGCTGGCCATCGCGCTTGCACAGGTTGCCCGGTGCCAAAGTCTGGTCAATGCGGGCCAGGCGCACCCCGGCACGGCTACTGAGCGATGCAGTTGGTCACCATCGTCTGCCAGACTAGGTCCGCGATCACCTGAGCCCCGGCCCAGCCTGCGCAACCGGGGCGGTTGACCCGGACCGCCCCCTTCGCCTCCCCCCCTCCCCTCGGCTACATCTCCCCCTCGTGCTTCCGCGCCCCCTCGCGCCGCTCGTCGCCCTCGCGCTCGCTCTCGCCTCCGCGCTCGCGATCCTCGCCCCGCACCCCGCGCGCGCCTTCGGCGACGTCGGCGCGTTCGACCCCCGCGTGCTGCTGACCGGGACGCAGGTCGGCCCTCTGCGCGAGAGCGCCCCGGCGCGATGGGCCTGGGAGATGACCCGCCGCACGAGCGCGCCGGCGCGCCTGCGGCCGAGCGTCGTGCGGGCCGACGACGCGGCCATCGTCGAAGCGCCCTTCGTCTACTGGAGCGGCGATCTGCCCGTGGCGCCGCTCACGGGCGCCGAGATCGCCGGCCTGCGGCGCTTCTTCGCCCTCGGCGGGATCATGCTCGTCGACGACGCGGCAGCCGGCGACCAGGGCGAGCCGAGCGCGTTCGGCCGCAGCGCGCGGCGCGAGATTGCCCGCGTGCTGCCGGACAGCGCCCCGATCGCGATCGGCGCCGACCACGTCGTCTTCCACAGCTTCTACCTGCTGTCGCGCGCCGTGGGCCGCGTCGAGGGTACGCCGACGCTCGACGCCATCGTGCGCGGCGGGCAGACGCAGGTGCTCTTCAGCGAGCACGACCTCGGCGGCGCGCTCGCGCGCAGCGCGTCCGGGATGTGGGAGCAGACGGTCGTGCCGGGCGGCGAGGCCCAGCGGGAGCACGCCATTCGCCTCGCGGTGAACATCGCGATGTACGTGCTCTGCTCGAGCTACAAGGACGACCAGGTCCACGCCAAGTACCTCATGAAGCGGCGCGCCGCTGCGGGCCCCTGAGAATGGTGTCCACCCACCTCGGTGCCTCCGCCGACCTGCCGCCCTGGGCGGTGGCGCTCGCCTGCGCGCTCGCCCTCGCGAGCTTCGTGATGCTCCTCTTCGAGATGCGCGGACGCGAGCGGGGTGGCCTGGTAATCGCCGCGAGCGGTCTGCTCGCGGTGGCAAGCCTGCTGGCGGCGGTGCTCCGGCCGGCGCGCGTCTCGGCCCGCGAGAGCACGGTCGGCGCCCGCGTCGTCGTCCTCGCGGACGCGTCGCGCTCCATGGCGCTCGCGGGCGACGACCGGCGCGCTCGCGCCGAGGCGCGCGACGGCGCGATCGCGCTGCTGAGGAGGGGCGGCCAGAACGCCCGCTTCGTCGTGCTCGGGTTCGGTGAAGGAGCGCCTCGACCCCTCGCGGACACCTCCGCGGCCGGGGCGAAGGACGCCTCGACCCGCGAGCCCCACAGCGACCTCGGCGCCGCGCTCCGCGCGCTGGCGACGTCCCCGGAGGAGCGGCCGGCGGCGATCGTGGTCGTGAGCGACGGACGGCTCGACGATCCTCCCGAGGGCGCTTCGGAGTCGAACCTGCGCGCGCTCGGGGAGACGGTCCGCGTGCCCGTCCACACCATCGCCACGACGCGCGACGCGCCGCCCGACGCGAGCGTGCGGCGGGTGAGCACGGCGGGAGCGGCCGTGGCGCACGTCCCCCTTCCGGTTCGAGTCGAGGTGGGCTGCTCCGCCGGGCTCGCGTGCGACGAGCTGCGAGTGACGGCGCGCGAGCTGCGGGACGACGGCCCCCCCGCCGAGCTGGCGTCGGGCGTCGCGCACGTCAAGGACGGCAAGGCCACGCTCGACATGACGATCACCCTCGAGCGCTCCGGTTCGCGGATCGTCGAGTTCGCGGTGTCTCCCCCGCCCGGCGACGCCATCGCCGACAACGACCGGCGCCTCGTCACGTTCGACGTGACGCGCGAGCGCGTCCGGCTGCTCCACATCGCCGGGCGACCCACCAACGACGTCCGCGCGCTCCGCCAGTGGCTCAAGAGCGACGCGTCCGTGGACCTCGTGGCCTTCTTCATCCTCAGGTTCCCGGACAGCGAGCTGCACGCCACCCAGAAGGAGCTAGCGCTCATCGAGTTCCCCATCGACCAGCTGTTCACCGCGGAGCTGCCCAGCTTCGACGCCGTCATCCTGCAGGACTTCGACGGGGCGCCGTTCGGGCTCGGAAAGTACCTCGAGAACATCCGCTCCTACGTGCGCCGCGGCGGCGGGCTCGTGATCGTCGGCGGCAAGAACTCGTTCGTCGCGGGAGGCTACGGGGGCACGCCTCTCGCCGACGTCTTGCCGGTCGAGCTGGACCCCTCGCCGGGCGCGCCGAGCGCGGACGTGACCGCGCTGGTGCCCCAGTGGACGCAGGAGGGGCAGGATGCGCCGCTGCTCGAGCCCCTCCGCGAGGTGCTGGGAGCGGACGACCTGCCCGAGATGTCCGGCGCGAACGTGCTCGGCAACCTGCGCCCGGGGGGCGTGGCGCTCTGGTCGCACCCGACGCGGACGACACCGGATGGCGCGCGGATGCCGATCCTGGCGATCGGGGAGGAGGGCGACGGGCGGACGATCGCTCTGGGGGTCGACGGCGCGTGGCAGCTGGAGTTCTCGCAGCTCGGTGCGAGGACCGGAGGCCGCGGGCTCGGGGCGCTGTGGGACGGGCTGCTCGGCTGGCTGATGCGCGACCCGCGCTTCGAGCCGGCGCACGTCGAGATCGTGGGCGGGTGCACCGCCGGACTCGCCTCTACGCTGCGCGCCCGGGTGCCGCCGGCGAGGTCGGCCACCAGCTCCCAGGCCGTGGTGCTGGACGTGACGCGCATCGACGCGCCGAGGCCCCCCGTCCACGTCGAGGTCCAGCGGCCCGGCGATGCCCGCTCGGTCGATCTGCCGCTGCCGCCCCTGGAAGCCGGCGGCTACACCGCGAGACTCCGGGTGGCCGGCGGCACGACGACCAGGCACGATTTCGCCTGCGAGGCCGGCGGCGACGAGTGGGCCGACTCGCGCCCGGATCCGGACCGCCTGCGAGCCCTCGCCGAGGCGACGGGAGGCGTCTTCGCCTACGCGGCCGACGCCGGCAAGCTGCCCCTCCCGAAGCCGACCGTCGTCAGCGCCGAGCGCCACGTCACGCCGGTCGCGCCCCCGTGGGTCTGGACGCTCACGGCGGCGGCCCTCCTCGGCGCCCACTGGGCTGCGCGGCGCAGGAGCGGCCTCTCGTGAGAGAATGAGACCCAGATGAATCGGACCTTCGGCGTCCTGGCGATCTCCGGTCTGCTTCAGCTCGCGCCCGGGAGGGTAGCGGCCTTCGCGTGGCCCGATGTGGCGGAGCGGATCGAGCGAGACCTGTCCGCATCCGACGTGACGACGAGGCGAGCGGCGGCGCGACAGCTGCGCTCGCTGAGCGCGGCGCGCGGCGCGCGGCTCGCGCTTGCCGCTCTCGACGACCCCGACGACGACGTGCGCCTGGCCGCCGCCGACGCTGCCATCCGCCTGCGGGTGGCCGGGGCGACCGACAAGACCGCGGCGTGGCTAGGGGCGCCG
>PLYU01000283.1 GCA_003153495.1 Myxococcales bacterium | reverse complement strand
GCGCCGTCGCCGGCGGCCCCGTCCCGGGAGCGCGCTCGCGCGGCGCCCGTGAAGAAGGCCCGTGCTCGCGAGCCCTCGGGCGACGCGGGCGGCGTCTGGAGCGTCGCGAGCGAGTCGGCGCGGGACGTCGCGTCGGCGATCGCCGTGGCCGCGATCGACAAGAAGGCCGTGGGCCTGGAGATCCTCGACGTCGCCGGCAAGGTCGACTACGCGGATTTTCTGGTGATCATGACGGGCCGGAGCGATCGCCACGCGATCGCCCTGGCGCAGGGCATCGAGGAGGCCCTGAGGCAGAAGGGAATCCGCCCGGTCGCGGTCGAGGGGCTGCCCCACGCGAGCTGGGTGCTGATGGACTTCGGGGACGTCGTGGTGCACGTGTTCCAGGGGGATACGCGGCAGCTGTACGACATCGAGGGGCTGTGGCTCGACGCGCGGAGGCTGCCGGTCGCGTTTCCGGGGGAGCGGGAGTAGGCGGGCGCGTTGAGGAGGCAGCCGTGCGCGTGCGACCCGACCGTCCACTCGGACGTTGCCTTGCTGCCGGAGGACGCGAGCCCCTCTGAGAACGCGGCTCTGCCAGGCCGGCGACGTAGCGGTCGAACTGCTTGATGCCGCGCCTGTCTACCTTGCCTCTTCTACCGTTCGGTGGGCGTGTTGTCGCCGTCTTGCTGCTCGGGAGCCGTCTCCGGTGACGATTCGTCGGTGGACGTGCGCTGCCGGCCCGGGCCCCGCCCCTGGCGGGTGGCCGCGAGCTTCTCGCGCTGGCCGGGCTTCAGGAGGGGAAGAAGCTGCGAGAGGAACTGCACCTCGCGCCTGACCATCTCCACCGTCGAGCCCACAGTCCCCCCGTCGCGCCCCGTCTCGGTCGCGTCGAAGGCGTCCTCTTCGAAGGCGGCGAGCAGCGCGCCCTCGCGTCTCTTCTCGTCGTCCTTGCGTGCCTGCGTGGCCGCCGCGGTGGGCAGGCCGCTCGTGGCGACGAGAGCGGCGACGCGCGCCCGCTGCGCTGCGTCGAGACCCAGGTCGGCGGTCAGGCGCTCGAGCCTGCGCTTCGTCCAGTCCGCCTGCTTCTCGTCCGGCGAGCCGGGCGGCCGCAGCGCGTGTACGGCTCGCATGGTGCGCGCCGCGCTCACCAGGGCCTTCCGCGTCGCCGGGTCGAGCGCCGCGTGCAGCCCGTTCAGCGTCTCGGCGTCCAGCGCGCGGCGCGCCTGCAAGGCGGCGTCGGCGGTCGCGCAGTCGAAGCTCATGCGCGCGCCGTCGATCTTGCCCGTGCGGATGCCGGCGACCAGGTCGGACTGCAGCTCCCGGAAGGCGTCTCCCGCCGTTTCGTCGTGGATCCGGAGTCGATCCTGGAGGGCGCGGAGCGACGCCTTCTGCGCCTCCGTCAGCGCCTGCTCGTGCGCGAGGTGGAGCATCATCCCGACCAGTCCCGCGCGGCGGAAGGGCTTCTCGGGAGGCGCCGCGGCCGGCGCCGCGGCCGGCTGCATCTTCTGGGCGCTCGACGCGGCCGGCTGCTGCGGGCCGCTGTCTTGGCCCTTGCAGCCCGGCGTCGCGGCGAGCGACGACGCCACGAGCAGAGACAGCGTGAGCCGTGCGGCCCCGTCGCGAAGTGCGCTCGCCATGGCTCTGCCCTCAGTAGTGGGGGGGCTCTTCCTGGCCCGCGCTCGCCTCGTCCTGCGACGACCTCTCTCGCAGGCGCTTCAGCTCGACCGTCAGCCAGTCGATCGTGCGCTGCTGCCCGGCCACGACGTCCGACAGCTCGCGGGCGTAGCGCTCGAGCTTCATGAAGCGCAGCTCGAGGTCGACGACCCGCTTCTCGAGCTCGCCGCCCGGGAGAGGCGTCCGCTGGGAGGCATGACGCATCAGCGGTCCCCCAGGGTGCTCTGCTGCAAGGCGGGGCATCCGGGGCAGCTGGTCTGCAGGCAGCTCGCGAAAGTTTCGTAGGTCCCGATGTCCACCGCGCCGTACGGGGCCTCGCAGTTCTGGACGCACCGGCCGTCGCCTGGCTGGCAGGCCTGGTTCTCGACGCAGGCCACGATCCCGAAGCACCCGGGGCTGAGCGAGCAGGTCGTGTCGATCTGGCAGCAGAAGGTGTCGATGCACTGGACGCACGCGGCGTTCGCGTTGAGGAGCGCGTCCGCGGTGCCGCAGCTCGAGCCGTCGCCCCTCGCCGTACCGCCGCCGTCGCTGTCCCCGTCATGGTTCGCGCTCGCGTCGCCGGCTGGCCTGTCGATCGACCCCCCGGAGGCCGTGACCGTGCACGCGGCGTCCGCGGCGGGCACGCAGTCTCCCAGTGTGTCGGTCGGGGCCTTGCTCTTCGACGCGCAGGCGCCCAGAAATAGCGAGACCCCGAGCGCGACGGCCATGCCGGACGATGCGTCTCTCACGAGCCTCATCTTGCCGCTCACCTGCTCGCGATCGCAAGGCCTCGTACCCGGCCCCGGGAGACTCGTGTTAGAAACCGCCCCACCATGAAACCGCTGGAGAGGGCTCTTCGCTCGTCGCTTCTGGCCGCTGCCGTGTCCGTCGCTGCGTGCGGCGAAGCGGGGTCCGAGGGCAAGGGGGCGGGCTCGGCGGAGGCCGCCGGGGGGCTCGTCGGGAGCGCCGCGCCCGACTTCGAGGCGGCGCCGGTCAAGGGGTCGGCCGCGGTGTCGCTCGCTGCGCTGCGCGGCAAGGTCATCATCGTCGATTTCTGGGGGACGTTCTGCGAGCCGTGCAAGAAGTCGTTCCCCAAGCTGCAGAAGCTGAGCGCCAGGTACAAAGACCGCGGCCTGCGCGTCGTGGGCATCAGCGAGGACGAGGCGGACGACAAGGACAAGATCTCCGACTTCGCCGACACCTACGGCGCGACCTTCCCGATCGGGTGGGACGAGGACAAGTCGATCGCCCGCAAGTACAGGCCCGAGACGATGCCGTCGTCGTACGTCGTCGACCGCAAGGGCGTCGTCCGGTTCGTGCACGTCGGATATCACGACGGGGACGAGGCCGAGTTCGAGCAGGAGATCAAGGACCTGCTGGGGGAGTGAAGCCCACGCTCGTGTGCTAGTACGCGCGCGAACATCATGAGCGCAGCCACATCCGCCGAGGTCCGCAGGGCGTTCCTCGAGTTCTTCCGGGAGCGGGGGCACGAGCTGGTCGCCAGCTCGCCGCTCGTCCCGGCCAACGATCCGACGCTGATGTTCGTCAACGCCGGGATGGTGCAGTTCAAGGACGTCTTCGTCGGCAAGGAGACGCGTGCGACCAGGCGCGCCACCTCGAGCCAGAAGTGCATACGCATCTCCGGCAAGCACAACGACCTCGAGAACGTCGGCGTGACGGCGCGCCATCACACGTTCTTCGAGATGCTCGGCAACTTCTCGTTCGGCGACTACTTCAAGGAAGAGGCGATCGTCTACGCGTGGGAGCTTCTCACGCGCACCTACGCGCTCGACCCCGGGCGAATGATCATCACCGTCTTCGGGGGAGAGGCGGGGATCGGCGCGGACGACGAGGCGCGCGCCCTCTGGAAGAAGGTGACGGGCCTGGGCGACGACCGGATCGTCGGGCTCGGGATGAAGGACAACTTCTGGCAGATGGGAGAGACCGGACCTTGCGGTCCGTGCACCGAGATCCACTGGTATAACGGCGACCTTTCGCACGGCGGCGTCCCTCATGCGACGTTCGGCGAAGAGCCGGCTGCGGACGGGCGCGGGTGGATGGAGATCTGGAACCTGGTCTTCATGCAGTACGAGCGCTCGCTCGACCCGTCGGGCGACGCGAAGATGGCCCCGCTGCCGAAGCCCTGCGTCGACACCGGGGCCGGGCTCGAGCGGGTCAGCAGCGTGCTCCAGGGGGTGCCGAGCAACTACGACACGGATCTGCTGCGCCCGCTCGTCGAGAAGGCCAGCGAGATTAGCGGCAAGCGCTACGGCGGCACCCAGGTGGACGACGACGTGTCGATGCGGGTCATCGCCGACCACGCGAGGACGACGGCGTTCCTGATCGCCGAGGGGATCAGCCCGGACCGGGCCGGCCGCGAGTACGTCCTGCGGCGCGTGATGCGCCGCGCGATCCGGCACGGCCACCGCCTCGGCGTCCGCGAGCCCTTCCTCCACGAGGTCGCGCTCGAGGTGGTCCGCCAGATGGGCGGGCAGTACCCCGAGCTCGAGCGACAGAGGGGCCTCATCGTCAGCGTCGCGCGCGGCGAGGAGGAGCGCTTCCGCGAGACCATCGAGCGAGGGCTGAAGATCCTCGAGGTCGAGATCGAGGCCGTGCGCGGGCGCGGCGAGACGATCGTCCGGGGCGAGACGGCGTTCAAGCTCTACGATACGTACGGCTTTCCGCTCGATCTGACCGAGGTCATCCTCCATGAGCGCGGCCTCGGGGTCGACGTCGCGGCTTACGATCGGGCTCTCGAGGAGCAGCGCGCCCGGAGCGAGGGGTCGAAGGTCGGCGAGCTGGCCGTCGCGGACGTGTGGCGCGCGGTGCTGGACACCGTCCACAAGCAGTCGCCCGCGGGCGTGAAGTTCGTGGGCTACGAGCGGGAGGAAGCGGAAGGTCGCGTCGTGGCCCTCCTGAAGGAGGGACGCCTCACCATCCGGGCGCGCGAAGGGGACACCGTCACCATCGTCACCGACGTGACGCCCTTCTACGGCGAGGCCGGGGGGCAGGCGGGCGACCAGGGTATCATCGAGCGCCGCGGGGCCGAGCCGATGACGGTCGCCATCACCGACACCCAGAAGCCCATCGCAGGCCTGGTCGCGCATCACGGCACCGTCCGGCGCGGGGGGATCGCCGTGGGCGACGCGGTGCACCTCCTGGTGGATCACCAGCGGCGCGCCGCGACCCGCCGCAACCATTCGGCGACTCATCTCCTGCACTGGGCGCTGCGCACGGTCGTCGGCGAGCAGGCGACTCAGAAGGGGTCGCTCGTCGCCCCGGAGCGCCTCCGGTTCGACTTCTCGCACGCGAGGGCGCTCTCCGGCGAAGAGGTCTCGCGCATCGAGGACCTCGTGAACGCCAAGGTCCTGTCCGACGCCCCCGTCCTCACCGAGGTCTTGCCCATCGACGAGGCGCGCAAGCGAGGCGCGGTTGCGATCTTCGAGGAGAAGTACGGCGACGTCGTTCGCATGCTGACGATGACGAGCGACTCGGTCGAGCTCTGCGGGGGAACGCACGCGCGCGCGCTCGGCGAGATCGGATGCTTCAAGATCGTCAGCGACCAGGGGCTCGCCGCCGGAGTGCGTCGCATCGAGGCGGTCACCGGCCACAACGCCCTGTCGTACATGCGCTCGATCGAGGCGACCGTGCGCGGCGTGGCCCGGGCGGTGAAGGCGTCCCCCGCAGAAGTGGTCGAGAAGGTCGACAAGATCGTCGAGCGCGAGCACAAGCTGGAGAAAGAGGTCGCCGACCTCCAGCGCAAGCTGGCCATGGGGGCGGGCGGGTCCGGGGGCGGGCTCGACGACATGCTGCGGGGGGCCCGCGAGATCCCCGGTGGCAAGGCGCTCGCCGTGAAGGCCTCCGTGGGCGACGCGGCCACGCTGCGCGAAATGGCCGAGAAGCTGCGCGACCGGCTCGGCGAGTCGGTCGTGCTCGTCGGGGGCGCCGGCAAGGACAAGGCGATGCTCGTCTTGACGGTATCCAGGGGGATGACGGGTCGCTTCAACGCAGGCGATCTCGTCAAGGGCATCGCCCAGGTCGTGGGCGGCTCGGGGGGAGGCCGGCCGGACATGGCGCAGGCGGGCGGCACTCAGCTCGACAAGCTGGACGAGGCCCTCGAGAGCCTGTACGCGCGCCTCGCATGAGCTACCCCGTTCCCCGGCGGCCCCGGACTCGAAAGCTGGGCGTGGACGGCGGCGGCGCCGGTATGAGACGCTGCTAGCGCACATGACCGAGGCGAGCCGGAGCGCCCTGTCGGCACTGACGAACGGGGCGGTCATCAACGACCGCTACGAGATCCGCCAGAGCCTCGGCAAGGGCGGGATGGGCGAGGTGTTCCTCGCGCACGATCGCGCCACCGAGCAGCCGGTCGCCCTGAAGATCGTCCGCGAAGAAGCCCGCATGCCCGGCGACGACGAGGCCCTGAGGCAGGAGCTCATCCTCGCGCGCTCGGTCAGTCACCCGAACGTCTGCCGTGTCCACGACCTGGCGCCCAGCCCCTACGGGCCGATCCTCGTCATGGAGTACATCACCGGGCAGACGCTGCACACGCACATCCGGCGCAAGAAGGCCCAGGGCGGGTACACGTCCGACGAGTTTCGCCGCATCGCGCACGACGTCGCATCGGGCGTAGCGGCGATCCACCAGCAGGGCCTCGTGCACGGGGACCTGAAGCCGGGCAACGTCATGGTCACCACCAACCAGGACGGGACGTTCGGCAAGGCCATGGTGCTCGACTTCGGCTTCGCCAAGGAGCGCGCCCGCGCCAGCGGCCGGCGCCCCGGCGCCCCGCCCGACGGCGGAACCCCGAACTACATGAGCCCCGAGCGCATCCGCTCCGGCGGCGCGAGCCCCGAGGACGACGTGTACGCCCTCGGCCTGACGCTCCTCGAGATGTGGACCTGCCGCGTCCCGGAGCCCGGCTACAAGCCCCGCGCCAAGACGATGCGGCAGCAGATCATGTTCGACGTGCCGTCGGGCCTGAGCGTCGACGAGATCAAGCAGGTCTTCCGCTGCTTCTCGGACGACCCGCAGCAGCGCCTGCCGGCGCGCCACCTGCGCTTCTTCAACCCCGTCACGCTCACCACGAACCCGATGCAGGTGCAGCGCGAGCGCCTCGACCCCGGGCCCCCGCCGGGGCGCAGCGCGTCGCAGGCGTTCATCCCGGGCGCTCAGGCGCTGCTCGCCACCTTCGCGACGAACGCACCCGAGTTCGTGGGCGAGCTATTGAGCCTCGACAAGCCCACGCTGACGATCGGGCGCCGCTCGGACAACGATCTCGTCGTCCCCGAGGCGACGGTGAGCGGCCAGCACGCCGAGCTGCGGTGGCAGGCGGGTACCTGGATCGTCGAGGACACGTCGTCGACCAACGGCACCTACGTCGACCACACCTACGAGCGCCGCAAGAGCGTCAACCTCATGCACGGCGGCGAGGTCCAGTTCGGCGAGCTGCGCTTCAAGATCGTGACCTTCACGAAGGACGCGGCGAGCGCCCAGCGCGCGCGCTCGTACCTGTCGAAGCGCGACGGCCTCACGGGGCTGCTCATCCGCGAGCAGCTGCTCCACGCCGTCGAGGAAGAGGTCGCGTTCGCCGACTGGGTCGAGGCCCCGCTTACCATCGCGCGCTACGAGCTGCGGGGGCCGAACCGCCTCGTGAGCGAGCGCCCGACGATCCTCGAGATGCTGGCGCTCCGCCGCGGGGCGACGCGCGTGATCGAGCTCACCGACACGCTGCTGCTGTCGCTCATCGCGGTCACCGCCGGGCGCACCGGGCCGCTGCGTTTCTGCGTGGCGATGGTGGGCCCGGGTCCGCAGGAGGCGCGCAACCTGGTGGAGCAGGTCGTCGGGCAGGTGCAGGGCATGCTCCCCGAGGGGCTCGAGCTCGGCGCCACGATCGCCCGCTACGAGAAGGGCGTCGGCGCCGCCGCGCTCGTCGATCCGTGAAGTCTGGACGACAGTGAAGGAGCGGAGCTAGCTTCTCGCCGGCATGGCTGACCCGCGCGAGCCGTCTCATCCCCCGTCCGACCCGCAGCCGGCCATGGCGCGCTCGCTCCGCGGCGACCGAAGCGCCGAGGACCGCCCGGGGCGGGCGTGGCTGGCGGCCGCATTTCTGTTCGGGATGCTCCTCGTCGCCGCCGGGCTGTACCTGTGGCGCCGCCCGCCGGCGCCCGAGACCGCGACGAGCGCCGTGGTCGTCGCCGCCGCGGCCGACGCGGGCGCGTCCCCGGCCGTCGTCGACGCCGGGAGCCCGTCGCCGGTGACGCTCTCCGACGTCCGCGTGCTCGGGTGCCACGACCGGGGGCCGACGAAGACGCCGGCCGACCAGTGCGATCACCTGGCGCCCATCGAGCAGGCGCTCTCGCGCGCCATCGAACAGTCGGCCCCGTGCCTGCCGCCCTCGGGGGCGGACGAGAACATCCAGTACGTCGCGGACGTGAGCTTCTCGCGGCACAACCTGCGCATCACCCTGCCGCGTGCCGGGCGCTCCGTGAAAGACCGCAAGGTCGTGGGTGCCTGTGCGACGGCCGTCCGCAGTGCCATGCAGGCCGTTCCGCTCGACGGGGTGGATCACCGTCATTCCCTCTACAAACTCTCGGTTGTCGCCACGTACAAGAAGTAGAAACTAGCCAGGCCCCTGGCTAGGAGGGCGAAGCGAAGCTAAGTTGGCCCTGCCCATGCCCGACCGCAAGCGCCGCCTGGTCGTGCTCGACCCTCCCCCTGGCACCGCCGCGCGCTCCCTGGCCCACCGGACCGACGACGACGACCACTTCCGCGACGAGTGCGGCGTCTTCGGCGTCTTCGGCCACCCTGAGGCGGCCAACATGACTTACCTCGGGCTGCACGCGCTGCAGCACCGCGGGCAGGAGTCCGCCGGCATCGTGACGAGCGACGGCGACCACCTCTACGCGCACCGCGCGATGGGCCTGGTGACGGACGTCTTCACCGAGCCCCAGCTGGCGAAGCTTCCCGGCCGCGTGGCCATCGGGCACGTGCGCTACTCCACGGCGGGCGGGTCTCACATCAAGAACGCCCAGCCCATCGCCGTCGACTACGCGCGCGGCTCGCTCGCCGTGTGCCACAACGGCAACCTGACCAACGCCGAAGAGCTCCGTGCGGAGCTCGAGGCGCGCGGGTCAATCTTCCAGAGCGACACCGACACCGAGGTCTTCGTCCATCTGGTGGCGGCGAGCAAGGAGATCGCGGTCGAGGACCGGATCGCCGACGCGCTGACGCGCGTGAAGGGGGCGTACTCGCTCCTCTTCCTGATGGAAGACGCCATGATCGCCGTGCGCGACCCGATGGGGATCCGCCCGCTTTGCCTCGGCCTCTTGCCGTCCGCCAAGGACGCCCACGTCATCGCGAGCGAGCCCTGCGCCTTCGACCTCATCGGCGCCGAGCACGTGCGCGACGTCGAGCCGGGCGAGATGATCGTGATCGACGCGAGCGGGATGCGCTCGGTCCGCCCTCTGCCCAGGGCGCCCCAGCGCTCGTGCATCTTCGAGTACGTCTACTTCGCGCGGCCCGACTCGAAGCTCGGCGGCATGAGCGTCTACGACGTGAGGAAGAAGCTCGGGCGTTCGCTCGCCCTGCAGCACCCGGTCGAGGCGGACGTCGTCATCCCGGTCCCGGACTCGGGCGTGCCCGCGGCCATCGGCTTCGCGCACGAGCTGGGCATCCCCTTCGAGATGGGTCTGATGCGCTCGCATTACGTGGGGCGCACGTTCATCGAGCCGCAGCAGAGCATCCGGCACTTCGGCGTGCGGCTGAAGCTCAGCCCCGTCGCGCCCGTATTGCGCGGCAAGCGCGTGGTCGTCGTCGACGACTCGATCGTGAGGGGGACGACGTCGCGCAAGATCGTGAAGATGGTGCGCGACGCCGGCGCGAGCGAGGTGCACCTGCGCATCTCGAGCCCTCCCACGCAGTGGCCCTGCTACTACGGCATCGACACGCCGACGCGTCGCGAGCTCATCGCGGCGAGCCACTCGATCGACGAGATCGCGCGCTACGTCACGGCGGACTCGCTGGGGTACCTGTCCATCGAAGGGATGCTCGCGGCGGTCGGGGCGGAGGACAGGTTCTGCCACGCGTGCTTCTCGGGGCAGTACGCGATCCCGTTCACGCCGACCAACAGGCGGCAGATGCGGCTCGTCGGGGTCTGAAGGCAGGAGACCGGTGTCTTTCGGTCGATCCCTTCGCGATGGCGTCGTCGGGCTCGCT
>PLYU01000144.1 GCA_003153495.1 Myxococcales bacterium | reverse complement strand
CTTTGCGAAAGTAGGGCTAGCGCCCGGGGCTTGGTTGACCACATGATTCCGCGAGTACAGCACGGGCATGAACTCGCGTAGCGCACCGCGCAGCTTGCGCGTGTGCTGGACGACCGACCCCGACCTCGACCCCGATCTCTACGCCTTCACCTTCTCCCCACCCCTCCCAGACCCCGGCGCCCCCGTCGGCGTCAGCAGGATCAGATCCTGCGCCAGCCGTATCCCCTGCTCCGTCGTATCCGCGAGAAACACGTGCTCGTGCTCCACCTCGAGGTTCGCCTTCTCGAACACCCTCCGCGGCTCCGGTAGCGGCCCCGCGATCACCACGAGCTTCTTCGACAGCCGCAGCCGCTCCAGCGCGCTCTCGAGCGCCACCAGCCCCGACGCGTCGATGACCGGCACCGTCCCGAGCGCGAGCACCACGACGCGCGCCCCGACGCCCGCCGTCTCGATGGCGCCCATCGCGCGCTGCGCCGCCCCGAAGAAGAGCGGGCCGTCGATCTCGTACAGGCTCACCCCCTCGGGCAGCGAGCGCGCCCGGTCCTCCCCCGGGGACGACGCCAGGACCACGCGCGAGCTGGTCATCTCCGACATCCGCTTCATGAAGAGCAGCGCCGCGAGCACGACGCCCACGCTGATGGCCACCACCATGTCGAACGCCACGGTGAGCCCGAAGCAGATCCCGAGCACCGCGACGTCGCTGCGCGGCGCCACGCGGACTGTGTGGGCGACGTGGCGGACGTCGCTCATGTTCCACGCGACCAGCAGCAGCAGCGCGGCCAGGGCCGACATCGGCACGTAGGCCACGAGCGGCGCCGCCACCAGGACGGCCGCGAGCACCGTCAGCGAGTGCACCACCGACGCGATGGGCGAGGTCGCCCCGGCGCGGATGTTGGTGGCCGTCCGCGCGAGGGCGCCGGTCGCCGCGATGCCGCCGAAGAACGGCACGATCATGTTGCCGAGGCCGAGGCCCACCAGCTCCGCGTTCGGGTCGTGCTTCTTGCCCGTCATGGCGTCGGCGATGACCGCCGACAGGAGCGACTCGATGGCCCCGAGCATCGCGATGGCGAGCGCGGGCCCCGACAGGGCGCGCAGGCGCTCCATCGTCAGCCCGCCGTCGCCCCAGGGCAGCATCGGCATCGGCGGCAGCGGCGGGATGCCCGGCACGACGCGCCCCCCGATGGTCGAGTGGAAGCGCGACCCGATGGTGGCCACCTGGAGCCCCGGCCACGCGAGCGTCGCCATGTGGACGCCGAGCGCGACGAGCACGATGGCCACGAGGGGCGACGGAACGGCGCGGGTCACGCGGGGCCAGAACAGGAGCAGGGCCAGGGTCACCGCCGCGATGACGACCTCCGCCGCCGAGGCTCCCTGCCGCGCGTTCCAGAGCGCCGCGACCTTCTCGAAGTAGCCGTCGGGCAGCTTTCCGACCGGGAGGCCGAACACGTCCTTGATCTGCAAGGTCGCGATCACCGTCGCGATGCCCGCGGTGAACCCCGTCGTGACCGGGTGCGGGATGAACTCGATGAACCGCCCCAGACGCATGACCCCCATCGCCGTCAGCATCACGCCCGCCATCATCCCTGCCGTGAGCAGGCCCGACAGGCCGTACTTCGCCGTGATGGGCGCGAGGATGACGACGAAGGCCGCCGTCGGCCCCGTCACCTGGTGCTTCGAGCCGCCCGCGAGGGCGACGACGATGCCCGCCACGATGGCCGTGTAGAGGCCGTGCTGGGGCGGGACGTCGACCGCGATGGCGAGGGCCATCGAGAGCGGGAGGGCGACGATCCCGACGACGACGCCGGCCAGGGCGTCCTTGCGCAGCCGGGCGAGCGAGTAGCCTTGTTCGAACGTCCTGCGGATAGCCACCGCAAAGGGGATCCCGGCGCTGACGGGCGCGACGGGGGGGCCCAGAGTCGACTTGCGATGCGGCACGGCGGCCCCAGTGTACCAAACGCGCTATACCGTGGGGCCTCGGGCATGCGCTTCCGCTACGTCGTCCACACCTTCGGCTGCCAGATGAACGTGCACGACTCGCTGTGCATGGAGGACGTCCTGCGCGCGGCCGGAGGCGAGGCCGTCACGACGTCGGAGGACGCCGACCTGGTCGTCTTCAACACGTGCAGCGTGCGCGAGAGGGCGGAGCAGAAGCTGCGGAGCGAGGTCGGCAAGCTCCTGCCCCTCAAGCGCGCGCGCCCGGACCTGGTCATCGCGGTCGCGGGGTGCGTGGCGCAGCAAGAGGGCGACAAGCTCCTCGCTCGTGTGCGCCACATCGACCTGGTGATCGGGCCCGACAACGTAGCAGAGCTCCCGGCGCTGCTGATGGAGCAGATGGCGGGCGCGCCGCCGCTGGCGCGGACCGAGTTCGACACGACGGCGCCCAGGTTCTTGACGGCGACGCCGCGACCCGGCGCCGCGCCCGTGGTCGCGCTCGTGACCACGATGAAGGGCTGCGACGAGCGCTGCAGCTTCTGCGTCGTGCCGTACACGCGCGGGCCGGAGCGCTACCGTCCGGCGCGCGAGGTCGTCGCCGAGGTCGCGCGCTTCGTCGACGCGGGGGCCCGCGAGGTCCTGCTCCTCGGCCAGACGGTCGACAGCTTCCGCGACGCCGAGCTGCCGCCGCCCGAGAGCGACGACCCCGACGAGACCCAGTTCCCCCACCTGCTCCGGATGATCGCGCGCGAGGTCCCCGCGCTGGCCCGCCTGCGGTACACCAGCCCTCACCCGCGCCACGCGACCGCGTCGCTCGCCCGGGCGCACGCCGAGCTCGACGTGCTGGTGCGGCACGTCCACCTGCCGGTGCAGTCGGGGAGCGACCGGGTCCTGCGGCGGATGATCCGTCGCTACACGCGGGCCGAGTACGTCGAGCGCGCGCGGCGGCTGGTGGCCGCCCGCCCGGGGATGACGCTGTCGACCGACGTCATCGTGGGCTTCCCCGGGGAGACCGAGGACGACTTCGCGCAGACGCTGTCGCTCGTGAGAGAGATGGGCTTCGTCTCCCTCTTCGGGTTCAAGTACTCGCCGCGGCCGTACACCCCCGCGCTCCGCCTCGTCGACGACGTGCCGGAGGAGGCGAAGGCCGAGCGGCTCGCGCGCCTCTTCGCTGCGATCGACGAGCTGACGTCGGCGCACCTGTCGACCCTCGTGGGGACGCGGCAGAAGGTGCTCGTCGAGGGGGCGAGCAAGAGCGAGAAGGGCGACCTGTCCCGGGACCGGGTCCAGGGCCGCACCGAGAGGAACGAGATCGTCCACGTCGAGGCGCCGGGCGCCGCCGGGCTCGTCGGCAGGGTGGTCGAGGTCGACGTGACGCGCGCGAACAGGCACTCCCTGTCCGGGACGCTGACCGCCCCTGCGCCCCCGCCGCCGAAGCGCGCCGACGCGACCCGGCGGTTGCCCCTCTTCCAGGAGACCTAGCGGATGGCCCTCTACGAGCTCGACGGCGTGCGCCCCACCCTGGGGAGAGACGTCTTCGTCGCGGAGGGCGCGAGCGTCATCGGCGACGTGCACCTGGGCGACGAGGCGAGCATCTGGTTCGGCGTCGTCGCGCGCGGCGACTACTCGTCGATCCGGGTCGGCGCGCGCACCAACGTCCAGGACAACACGGTCGTGCACATCTCGACCGGCAGGAACCGGACGCTGATCGGCGACGACGTCACCATCGGGCACAGCGCCGTCATCCACGGCTGCACCATCGGCGACCGGTGCCTGGTGGGGATGGGGGCGATCGTGCTCGACGACGCGGTGGTGGGCGAGGACTCGTTCGTCGCCGCCGGGTCGCTCGTCACGCCGGGCACGGGCATCCCGCCGCGGAGCTTCGTCGTCGGCCGCCCCGGCCGGGTCGTTCGCCCGGTGAGCGACCGGGACCTCGCCTGGATCCGCGGCGCCGCCGCCTCCTACGTCGGCTACGCGCGCGACTTTCTCACCAAGTGCAAGCGCATCGACTAGTTCGCATTCACGGTCCCGCGACAACGCGCAGCTCGATGCGCGCCGTGCCCATCCGGAGCATGTCGATCTTGGCGGCGGCGGCGCGCGACAGATCGATGATGCGCTCGGGGTGACCGAAGGGGCCGCGGTCGGTGATGCGCACCCGGACGCTCTGCCCGGTGTCCAGCCGCCTCACGTCGACCCACGTCCCGAACGGGAGCGTCCGGTGCGCGGCCGTCATCCGCGACGGGTCGAAGCGCTCGCCGCTCGCCGTGTGCTTCCCGGCCAGCGCAGCCCCGTACCAGGTCGCGTAGCCCGCCTGCACCTCGGAGCGCGGGGCCGGAGTGGAGGCCGCCCCGGCGGTCTCGAGGGCGGGTCCGCGCGGCGGCGGCAGCGTCGTGTTGTGCGCGCAGCCGCCCGCGACCAGGGCGAGCAGCAGCGCGGAGCGCCGCGAGAGCATCGCCGTAACCTTGCCTGCAAAGGGGCGCAGGCGCCACCCACTTAGCTGGACGCCCGCCCTCGTATCGGGCGACAATCGGCGGCATGTGGCGATCGCTCGTCTCGAGTGCGCCCACCCGGGGGCCTCGAGGCTGGCGCTCGGTGGGGGCGGTGGGGTTCTTCTTCTCCATGCTCGCGTGGAGCTGCTCGAGCTCGACGAACGTGCCGCCCGAGACGTTCAACCCGGGCGACGCCAGCATCCTCTTTCATCCGGACTCGGGGAGCGACGCGAACCTCGTCGACTCGACGGTCAACGTGACGCCCGACGTCGGGGCGCCTGTCGACGCGAGCGACGCGGCTGCGGCCGGCGACGGCGCGTGCTCGCCGGAGGCCGGCGCCGGCGCCAGGGCGTGCGACGGGGTCTGCGTCAACACGCTCAACGATCCGAAGAACTGCGGTGGTTGCGGCCAGCAGTGCGACAGCCTGTTCGCGACCGGCGCGCTGTGCGCCAAGGGCAACTGCGAGTGCGGAGCGCCCCTCGTCAACTGCGGGCAGAAGTGCACGGACGTCACCAACGACGTGGACAACTGCGGCCTCTGCGGCCACGGCTGCCAGGGCGCGGTTTGCAGCTCGGGACTGTGCGCGCCGAGCCCGGTCACCAACGCGGCGGCGGGTGTGATCATGGACCTCGCGATCGACGCGACGAGCGTGTACTGGACGGTCGCGGGCGCCGTCTATCTCAAGCAGTTCGCCACGCCCGGCTCCTCCCCCACCGTGATCTCCCCGCTCTCCCAGGTCGATCCCCGGGGCATCGCCGTGGACACGACCAACGTCTACTGGGTCGACTTCGCCAGCGGCGAGGTCGCTTACACCCAGATACTCGCCCCCGCTTCGACCCCCACCGTCCTGGTCCAGCCCCTCCTCAAGGACGCGGGCCCGTCGCCCGACCAGCCGATCGACGTCGCCGTCGACGCGAACAACGTCTACTGGGTGGACCAGGGCTCCGGCACGGTGAACGAGAAGCCGCTGCGGGGCGGCGGTGCCGCCATCGTGCTCGCGACGGGTCGCAACCATCCCATCGCCGTCACGTTCGACTCCAAGTTCGTTTACTGGGCAGACCACGGGACGACCCAGACAGGCACCGGCTCCATCAACCGGGTCGCCATCGGGCAGGCTCTCGGGACCGTCACTCCGCTGGCGACCTCCCAGGATCAGCCGGAGGAGCTCACCGTGGACGCGACGAGCGTCTACTGGACCAACCGGAGCAACAGCGGGACGGTCAACGGCGTCCCCGTCGGCGGCGGCATCGTCGCGGTCCTCGCGTCCAACCAGGGCGGTCCCCACGGGGTCGTCGTCGACTCGAGCTGGGTGTACTGGACGAACTACAACGACAACATGGTCAAGAAGGCGCCGCTGACGGGCGGGAGCACGTACACGCTCGCCACTCTCCAGCACAACCCTTCGGCGATCGCCGTCGACGCGAAGAACGTGTACTGGGCCAATCAGGGCGACGGGTCGATCTGGAAGGTCGCCAAGTGACGTGACGATGTCCCTGCCCGGGCCGGCGCGCCGCCGCGTGGAGACGTGGGCGCCCTGGGCGGCGGGAGGGCTGCTGGCCTGTCCGGTGCTGGTGGCTTACTACCCGCCGATGACGGACCTGCCGTACCACGAGGCCGCCATCGGCATCCTGCGGCGCTTCGACGACGTCGCCATGTTTCCCCCGGGGCTCTACGAGCGCAACCTGGGCGAGCCCAATCAGCTCTTTCATCTGCTCGCCTGGGGCCTTTCGTACCTCGTCTCCACGCGCTGGGCCGTCAAGCTGGCCGTGGCCGGGGTCGTCCTGGCGATCCCCGTGTGCGCCGCCCGGTTCGCCCGGCACGCGGGGGCCAGCCCGCTCGCCGCGCTGGTCGTGGCGCCCATGGCGCTCGGGTGGCTCTTCTCCTGGGGTCTGGTCGCCAACTTGCTCGGCCTCGCAGCGTTTCTCGCGGTGATGCCCGCGCTGGACGACCTCGCGCGCGAGCCCCATGCGCGCGGCGCGCTGCGCTGCGCCGGCGCGGCGCTGCTCCTCTACTTCGCGCACGAGGCCGTGCTCTTCGCGTTCGCCGGCGCCGCCCTGGGGCTGGCGCTCGCTCATCCGATCTCGAAGCGAGCCACGCTCCTGCGCCTCGTGCCCTTCGCCGCGAGCGCGGTCATCGCCGCGGCGCAGGCCTGGTGGCAAGGGCGCTACACGGCGCCGCTGTTCCGCGACATACCGCGCGTCTGGGACTCGCCCTGGCACAAGCTGGAGGAGATCCCCGGGATGGTCGTGCCGGCGGCGGACGGCGTGGTGGCGGCAGGCATGTCCGGGCTATGCGCCCTGACGATCGCCTGCTTCTTCTGGCTGCGCGCGCGAGAGCGGAGGGAGCTCGCGTCCTCGCAGCCGGCCCCTGCTGCCGACGCTGCGCGCCCCGGGCGCGCGAGGGCGTGGGCGCTCCGGTACCGCTGGGAGCTCTTCGTGCTCGCGTCGATCGCGGCGTACTTCGCCTTCCCGCTCACGCTCAACGGCGCCACGATGGTGTACCAGCGCTGGTTCCCGCCGGGCTTTGCGGTGCTCGCGCTCGCGGCGGCGCCGCGCGATCTCTGGGCTCGCCCGGCGCGCGTCGCGCGGGTCGCGCTCGCGATCTTGCCCGTGGCGACGCTGCTGGTCGCCGGCCCCTCGTTCGCCGACTCCGACCGCGAGTACCGGGCCCTCGACGAGATCGTCGGGCGGGTCGACCAGGGCAGCTCGGTCGCCTCCATCGACCTCGGCCCGCGCGATCCCGCGAGGACGTTCACCACGGGCACCGCGGGCGGACGCATCCTCGCGACGCGCGGAGGCCGCCTCGCATTCGCCTTCACGAGCTCGAGCGTTTCGCCGGTCTTCATGGTGGCCCGCTACCAGTGGAACGAATCGATCGCGCGGCTGGGAGAGGACCCCTGGGCGTTCTCGATCCCGGACGACTTCCACCGCTTCCGGTATCTCCTGCTCCACACGACCGACGCGCGGCTCGCGCGCACCGCCGTGCGCGGCGTGCGGGCGGAGGCCGCGTACATCGCCACCGCCGGCGACTGGCTGCTGTTCGAGTCGCGGCTGCCGACCTTGCCCCTGCTGTCGGAGGACGTCGACGCATCCGGCGTCCCCCAGGAGACCCTGGCCGACCGCATCCACGCCATCCTGCCCGGAGAGCTCGCGGCGGGCGCCGCCCGGTGGCCCTCTCCGGGCGGCCGGGAGCTCACGGAGTGATCGGGGGGAGCGGCGGGGGCGCCGGTGAGCGCGCAGCGGGACGCCACCCGCAAGCGCATCATGGCCGCGGTCGATGCGCTGCTCGATATCCTGGAGACGCATTGGGACCCGCGATGGCGCGTTGAGCTGCGTCTTGAATGGCCCGGGCAGCCTTGGCGATTCGCGCAATGCCTTCGCGCGCGTCATCGACAGCCCCCGCCCGCTCCTTCAGTCCGCCGCTCGCTAGGTACTCCACATTGGCCAAGAACACCGACGCAGCGCAAAGTATCTCGTGGCAGGCCGCCGCGAGCGACTCGGGCGCCAAGCTGTCACCCTTCGATCGGACCCCAATCGTTTCTTCCATCGTGGCCTCCGGGTTGCGACCACCACAAGAGCACGCAGCGGGCCAACGCAAGAACGGCGCGAATTCGCCTTCTGACCGCGAGTGCACGCAGTTGTTGCACTGACGCGCAATGACCCGCCTTTCTCGACCACGATGCACCACATGACCGCCCCGCCTCCGCGGCCAGTGTCAGGACGCGGGCGAGAGCGGCCTCCACCACCCCGGACCCCACCGGCTCTTGAGGGTGAAGGTCCGTTAGGGTGCGAACGGAGGGACTTGAACCCTCACGGGGGTTAACCCGCCAGAACCTGAATCTGGTGCGTCTGCCAATTCCGCCACGTTCGCGTGGAAGGCGCTGAGTAATCGCTAGCTTGCATCTCGTCAAGCACGCCGTCGGGCGTACAGCTACACGCACCAGACGTCGAAGACGCGCCAGAACTCGCGCCAGGACGGGCCGCCACCTTCGCGAGCATGGCCTCCGCGCCCTTCTTGCTCGGACGCAGGTACTTGTCCGTCGTCGTCAGCAGCTTGTGGCCGTGGTTGTAGGCCACCGCGCGAAGGTCGGCGCCCTGGTCGAGCAGGAAGTCGGCCCGGTTGTGTCGGAAGTCGTACCTGCTGAAATGCTTTGCGCGCTCGTCGTCGAGGCCCGCGTCGCGCGCCGCCTTCTTCAAGAGGGCCCGGTAGTCGTGGTGATCGAAGACGGGGCCGGCGGCGGGCGCGCACCGCTCCAGCACCTCGACGGCGCGGGGCGTGAGCGGCAGTTCGCGGCCGAAGCGCGCCTTGTCGATGTCAAAAGCGATGTTTAGCGAGCGCATGCCCGGACGCCAGTGCTCGGGCACGCTGAGCCGACCGATCGTGATGGGACGGAGGCCCGTCTCCCACGCGAGTACGAACACCTCGCGTACCCGATGGCGATCGTTGCCTCGACGCGCGCGGGTCCACTCGGGAAGTAGCGCGATGATGCGTTCGATCTCTTCCTCGGAGACAGAGACGGGCGCCATCTTGCGCGTTGCGCTGGGCTTGCCCGTCGCCTTGCGCGGCGGCGCTGGGACGTGGGGCGCGTCCACGAGGTGCCCCTGCTCCTCGGCCCACGCCAGGAAGCCTCGGAGCGCGGAGAGCTCTTTCAGGTGCATCGGCTTGCCCACGTGCTTGAGGCGGTCGTTCGTGTACGCCTTGATCTTCCCGCCGATGGCTCCGAGTGTCCTGAAGAACGGCGCCCACTGGACGACGGCGATCCGGCGGTATTCCTTGCGCGTGCCGTCCTCAGTCGATCCGTCGATCGAAGCCACCCACTGGTCGAACAGTTCGGGGTTGAGCGTGACGGCCGGCCCTTCCATCGGCCCCTGAATCGCCGCAGCGGCTTGCTGCCGCGGAGGCGTGAGGCCGAGCGCCGCCAACAGCTCCGGGGTGACGTCGCGACCGACAAGCCGACCGGCGACGCGAAGGGGTACGCGCCACCCCTCGATTCCGACGAGATCACCTTGGATCGCCTCGCGCGAGATGGGCTCGCACGTCCCGGCGTCGACCCAGTGCCACGACGACTTCGCGAGCGCGGCATCGTAGCGGCCAAACCGCTGCGCTAGCTCCGCGACGCCGAGGACCCTGCCGTCGTTTTCGCGGCGATCCTCGCTCAGCCACACAGCGCGTGTTACCCCGTCGAGGATCCACGAGGGCGACGGACCGGCGACGGGGTCGACCCTCCCAGGTCGAATCGCGACCACGTTGCCGGGGCGAAGCGCTTGCGGTAAGGTTTCCATAGTTGGTCTCCGAAGCGGCGCTGCCCCTGCCAGGGTGGCGCCGCACCCATTTCGGGGGGACGCCGGCCGCGTGAACATGTGAAGCTTACGCTGCGGAGGACGCCTCCGCACGTCCTTGATCGGCGCGCGCTGACGCATCGCTGACGACAGCGCGGACGAGCACGCGATCGACCGCCCGCGTGCGCCGGATGGCGTGCAAGGTCGGAGCCGTCGCCCAACCCGTGCAGGCGAGCGGCAATGCACTCAGCGCCGCGCCGCCGGGGTGCTCACTCTTCATCGGGGTCGTCGTCGTCCGAGGCGTCGTCACCGTCATCGTCGGGGTCGTCCGAGTCGACGCTCTCGTCTTCGTCGTCGTCAAGTTCCTGTGCCCACGCGTCGGCGACGCCGAACGCGATGTCCTGGGTGATGACAACGCTGCGCCCTACCTGGCTCGCCCCAAAGGCTCGAGCCGTGTCGCGAGTCCACTGCAGCGGCGCTTGAATAACGTCCGCAAGCTCATTCGCGCCGATGGCGCACTCGCCTCGAAACCGTTCGACCACCGCTGTTCGCATTTCCGGATCCATGTCGTGCCTCCTGACACCGCAAGATGATGCTCAGTTTCGATATCGTCAAACACTTTTCGAGCTGAGCAATTCCTGATACGTGACATCACGCTATCGCGCTGGCGCTTCACGGGGATCGCGCGCCGGATCCGTCCGATCGGCCATGTTATCGGGACCGTTACGGTCCGAGTCGCAGCTCCGTTGGCATAAATGCCATCGGGCACCGCGTCCGAATGTCCATCGTTGCCAGAAACAGCAACGAACGGCGCGTCGGAAGCCCGTCGTTGGCGTTTCGGCGGACGGGCGGGATGCTCCTTGTTGGGCAAAAGGCCCACGGCGAGGGCCCGCCGACGGTGACGGCCAGTTCGCGACCGTCGGGGACACCACCCCTTTCAAGGTCCCTCACGTGTAGGTCCATCAGATCCATATCNNTGACGACTTGGGTTATCGCGTATGCGGGGCCGCCTCCGGTCTCGATCTCGCCCCCGCAGCCGAGCGCCCCCACCGCCAGCACGACGATCGCCATCGGAAGCGCTCGGGCGTACTTCGGGGCGACCATGATCAATGGAGTGTACCACTGAGAGCGGGAAGGAGCAGCGCACCCAGCCCTTTCAACGTCACTCGCGTGTAGGTCCATCAGATCCATATCGCACTTTGTGAGATCAACTTGGAGGCGGGGGAGCCGAAGATCTGTCCATCGCAGGGCGAGCACGGCAAGACGGGGGGATGGTCCTATCGAATGTGTTCGAGAGATTCGCGAAGGGCAGTCCGGTGGCGGTGATGGCGCGGGCGCTGATGGAGCGCGCGTTGGACCCGACGGCCCTGGACGCGCTGTTCCGCAAGCAGGCCGAGCGACAGTACGAGAAGGAGCTGCTGTTCTCATCGCTGGTGGACGTGATGGCGCTGGTCGTGTGCGGGGCACATCCCTCGGTACGCACCGCCTACCAGGCGATGCGTGAGCAGCTCCCGGTCACGCTGACGGCGCTGTACGCGAAGCTCAACGGCGTGGAGGTGGGCACGAGCCAAGCCTTGGTCGCCGATTCGGCGCAGCGTCTGCGACCGGTGCTCAATGCGCTCGGAATGCCAGGCTCGCCGTGGCTGCCCGGCTATCGGATCAAAGCGCTCGACGGCAATCACCTGGCGTCCACCGAGCGTCGGATCGAAGTGCTGCGAGGCTGCGCTGCTGGGCCGCTGCCGGGCCAGTCGCTGGTCGTTCTGGAGCCCGAGACCGGGCTGGTGACGCAGATGGTCGGCTGCGAGGACGGTCACGCCCAGGAGCGCAGCCTGTTTGAGCCCGTGCTCGCAGCGGTGCAGGCCAAGGATGTCTACATCGCGGACCGAAACTTCTGCACCCTCGGCTTTCTGCTCGGCATCGCCGAGCGCAGCGGGTTCTTCGTGATCCGTCAGCACGCTCAGATACCCGTAGTCTCCGAGGGAACGCTGCGACGTCGAGGACGCACCGATAGCGGCAAGGTCTTCGAGCAGTCGGTCACGTTGCGTCTGGGCGAGCGGGAGCTTGTCGTCCGAAGGATCGTTCTGCGACTCGATAGCCCGACACGCGATGGGGATGCCGAGCTGTCGATCTTGACCAACCTGCCTTCCGACGTGGCCGACGCCGCGACCGTCGCCAACCTGTACCGGCGCAGGTGGACGATCGAGTCGCTGTTCGCGCGCGTCGAGCGCAACCTCCAGAGTGAGCTGGCAACGCTGGCCTATCCAGGGGCCGCGCTCTTCGCCTTCGCGGTGGCTCTCGTGGCCACCAACGTCTTCGCCGTCGTACACGCCGCTATGACCGCCGCGCAGAAGACCCACGCAGACGCCAAGATCGCGGAGATGCCGTTGAGCGACTGTACCCCCTGCACGGACGCCGTTCTCGACGGTGCGCGCGGCGTGGCGCAAGCTCGCGTGCGTGGACGTTCGGTCAGCGCGTAGCCGGCTGCTCTGGCGAGGGCAGCGGAGGCGGCACGGTGATGTCGCCGATCTCGACGGCAAGTTCGGTGGCCGGGATGCGCGCGCGGGTGGCGGCCCAGTATTTGGGAG
>PLYU01000120.1 GCA_003153495.1 Myxococcales bacterium | reverse complement strand
CGCCACGGACGCGCGCCCAGTCGCGCCGCCACGCCGGGCCAGCCGAACGCGCCGCCCGGCGGCGGGGCCACGACGACGACCTCGTGCCCGCACCGCTCGAGCTCGCGCGCCTCGGCGCGCACGAAGTGCCCCGAGGGGTCCTCCTCGCTCGCGGGCCAGCTCGTCGTGACGATCGCGATGCGCATCGGCTCCCCGAGGATACGGGATCCGCCGGCCCCCTCGACGCCCGGCCGTTCCCGCGCTACTCCTCAGCCGCCGTGGCAGACCTCACCATCGCTCCGAATACCTTCGTCACCCTCGATTACGAGCTCCGCGACGAAGATGGCGACCTCCTCGACGCGAGCGAGAGCGACGGGGGCGAGCCCATGCGTTACGTCCACGGCTACGGCATGCTCGTGCCCGGCCTGGAGTCGGCGCTCGTGGGTCTCGGCGCCGGTGACGAGCGCGAGATCATCGTCCTCGCCGAGGCCGGCTACGGAGAGTACGACGAAGAGCTGGTGCTCGAGGTCGACCGCAGCGAGCTCCCGGACCCGTCCAAGGTCGAGGTGGGCGACGAGTTCGTGGCCGAGTCGCCCGACGGCGACGAGATCGCGATGACCGTGGTCGAGATCAAGGACGAGGTCATCGTGGTCGACGCCAACCACCCGCTCGCGGGCATGGCGCTGAGGTACCAGGTGAAGGTGCGCGACGTGCGCCCGGCGACCGACGAAGAGATCGAGCGCGCGGCGGCCGATCTGGACGAGGCTCAGTCCCACGTCCACGGCCCCGACTGCGATCACGACCACGAGCCGATCTCTCTCGGCAAGCGCAGCGCGAACTGAAAGAAGGAGGCGACCATGGCCAGCGGCAACACCAAGACGATCAACTCGTGGGAGTGGGACATCCGGGTGCGCGAGCGCAACCTGAGGAAGGGCATCCTCGACGAGAAAGACGTCGACAAGCACATCGCGCAGCTGGTCGACGTGTCGGACCAGGCGGACACGGTCGGGGCCGCGCAGCCCGCGCTTCGCGGTCGCGAGGACTGACAGCGGCACCCGGGAGGACGTCCGTGGGCAACGACGACAAGAAGCCGGAGTCTCACGTCGAAGAGGGCCTGCTCCGGGTCGACTTCTCGACGTTCATCCTCTCCCTGAGCCACTCGGCCCTGATGCACCTCGGCGACGCCCCGAACCCGGAGACGGGCAAGCTCGAGAAGAACCTGCCACTGGCGCGGCAGACCATCGATCTGGTCGCCATGCTCGACGAGAAGACGAAGGGCAACCTGACGGGAGGCGAGGAGCGCCTGATCGGGCAGATCCTCTTCGATCTCCAGGTGCGCTACGTCGAGCTCACCAAGACGAAGTGATGCGGCGGGCGCGGGCGGTGGTCCTGGCGGGCTGTCTGCTCGCCGCGGCGTGCATGAACCGGGGGCGCGGCGAGGCGACCGGCGACGCCGGGGCCGACCTGCCCCCGGGTGCGACGCCCGTGGCGGCCGTCGAGCCGCCACCGCCGGCCCCGGCTCCTGCGCCGCCGCCGATGGGCGCCGTCAGCGTGCGCGCCGAGCCTGTCAGCTTCGCGCCGATCGCACACGCGGCGGACCCCAGCGTCGTCACGATCACCGCTGTCAGCGAAGAGATCGAGGTGTCGCCGTTCACCGGCCGGCGGTGGCCACGGGAGACGAGCGGCCTGGGCACCGGTTTCGTCGTGGACCGGGGCGGCATCATTCTCACCAACAACCATGTCGTCGAGGGGGCCGAGTCCCTTACCGTGAAGCTCTCCGACGAGCGCGAGATGCCCGGCAAGGTCGTCGGGACCGACCCGCGGACGGATCTCGCGGTCATCCGCATCGACGCGAAGGACCTGCGCCCCCTGCCGCTCGGGGACTCGGACGCGCTCGACGTCGGTGACTGGGTCGTCGCGATCGGAAACCCCTTTGGCCTGTCCCACACCGTGAGCGCGGGCATCATCAGCGCCAAGGGGCGAACGCAGAAGGACGTGCCCCTCGACCCGACCGGCTACTACGCGTTCCTGCAGACGGACGCGTCGATCAACCCGGGCAACTCGGGCGNNCCCGATCAACATGGTCAAGCAGCTCCTTCCCATGTTGCTGCGCGATGGCCATGTCACGCGAAGCGCGCTGGGGGTCGGCCTCAGCCGCAGGGAAGTGCGGCAGCTCTCGGAGGAGGACCGACAGGCGCTGAAGCTGCGACCCGGCGAGAACTCGGGCGCGGCGATCGAGTACGTCGCTCCCGGGGGGCCCGCGGATCAGGCCGGGCTGCAGCCCGGAGACATCATTCTGGCGCTCGATCAGCAGCCGATTGCCGCCAGAGCGCAGCTGCAGTGGCTCGCGAGCACGGCGGGCGTGGGCCGCACCGTGACCTTGCGCGTCCAGCGCCTGGGCAAGCAGTTCGACGTCAAGTTGACCCTCGCTCAGCTGCGGGAAGAGCCCCTGCAGCAGCGCCCTCGCTAGGCCGCCCGAGTCGGGTTACCGTCGAGGCCGTGCGTAGCGAATCCTCCGCCAAGGGCGCACCCCCCGGGGGGCGGGGGGGGACGGCCCTACCCTCGGCGTCCGGGGTGAATTCCAAGGCGCCGCCAGCGTCCAACGTGAAGCTGGAAAGGGCGCGAGAAGCGGAGCAAGACCGTGAGCTGGTCGCAAGGGCACAGGCGGGTGACCTGGCCGCCTTCCGGCGGCTGGTCGAGCGCCATCAACGTCGTGCGTTCTCGCACGCGCTGGCCCTCGTCCGCGACGAGAACGACGCCC
>PLYU01000339.1:7359-12143 GCA_003153495.1 Myxococcales bacterium | reverse complement strand
CGTCGCCGAGCCAGGGGTGAAGATCGAGCATCACGCGCACCACGCCCGCCTCGGCGCCCCGCGCGACCCGCTCGAGGGCCGCGAGCGGCTCGCGCGCGGTCGCGTCGTCCGTCCAGCCGCGCGTCGCCGTCCACGTGAGCACCCGCGCGCCGCGCAGCGCCTCGCCCACCACGGCGCACGCGCGGGCCTCCTCGTGGGTCACGACGCAGACGATGGGGACGCCCGTGGCCGCCGCCGCGCGCAGAGACTGGATGAAGTCGGTCACGGCGCGCTCACTCGTCCACGGTGACGCGCAGCACTTCTTCGAAGCTCGTCATCCCCTTGGCGAGCTTCTTGATGGCGGCCTCGCGCAGCGTGAGCAGCCCGTCGTGCCGGGCCTGCTTGGCGATCTCCTTGGAGCTCGACTTCGCGACGATGAGCTTGCGGATCTTGTCGTCCACCTCGAGCACCTCGAACACCCCCGTCCGCCCGAGGAGCCCGGTCGACCGGCACTGCACGCAGCCCTCGCCGAAGGCCACCATGAGCTGGGGCTCGTGCCCCTGGGTCTTCAGCTCGTGGACGTCCAGGCCCAGCAGCGTCAGCTGGTCTTTGGTCAGCATGGTCTCCGCGCGGCAGTTGGGGCACACGGTGCGCACCAGGCGCTGCGCGAGGACGCCGACGAGCGTCGAGGACAGGACGAACGGATCGACGCCGAGCTCCAGCAGCCGCGTGATCGCGCTCGCGGCGTCGTTGGTGTGCAGCGTCGCCAGCACCATGTGCCCGGTGAGCGCGGCCTGCAGCGCGATCTCGGCCGTCTCCGCGTCGCGCACCTCGCCGACCATGATGACGTCCGGGTCCTGCCGGAGCACGTGCCGGAGGGCCTCGGCGAAGCCGAAGCTGATCTTGGGCTGCACGGCCACCTGGTTGAACGCGTCGACGACGATCTCGATGGGGTCCTCGATGGTGACCACGTTGACGTCCGGCGTCGCCACCGTCCGCAGCGCGGCGTACAGCGTCGTCGTCTTGCCGCTGCCGGTCGGCCCGGTCACCAGGAGCAGGCCGAACGGCCGGGCGAGGAACCTCTCGGCGATCTCCAGCTGCTGCTCGAACATGCCCACCTCGGGCAGGTCCTTCAGCAGGGTGCTCGGGTCGAAGATCCGGATCACCATCTTCTCGCCGAACGCGACGGCGATGGTCGACACGCGCATCTCGACCTCGCGGTCCCCGCGCGCCGTCTTGATGCGGCCGTCCTGCGGGCGGCGCTTCTCGGCGATGTCCATGCGGGCGAGCGACTTGAGGCGCGAGACGATCGCCGGGTGCACGGCCTTCGGGAGCGTGTGCACGTTGTGCAGGACGCCGTCGATGCGCATGCGGACGGCCGAGTGCTCGCGCCGCGGCTCGATGTGGATGTCGCTGGCGCGCTGGTCGAGCGCGTAGTGAAGCAGGTACTCGACCGCCGAGATGACGTGGCTGTCGCCCGCCTCGATCTCGTCGACTCGCTTGAGCTTGACGTATCGCTCGAGGTTCCCGATGTCGACGCCGCCGGTCGCCTGCTGCTCGGCCGCGTCCACCGCCCCCCGGAATCCGTAGAAGTCGGTGATGAGCCGCTGGATGTCGGTCGGGGTCGACACGACGAGCCGCGGCTCCCGGCGCACGTGCTCCTCGAGGGCCGCGACGATCGCGTGATTCAGCGGGTCGGCCACGGCGACCGTGACGCTGCGCTCGTCGGCGCCGATGATGAGCGCCCCGTGGCGCCGCGCGAAGGGCCGCGACAGCAGCTGCGGGGCGAGCTTCGCGTCGATCTTCAGGGGGTCGAGGTCGACGTACGGCAGGCCGACGTGCTGCGCGAGCGCCTGCATCATCACGCGCTCGGTGAGCGGGAAGCGCACGTCCTCGGCCTGGCCGAGCCCGAGCGAGGCGATGACCTCGGCGGGGTGCACGCCGTCCCCGTCGCCGACGCTGCGCTTGCGCACGCCCCCGCCGCGCTGGCGGAAGAGGCGGGCGTGGGCGACGTCCCCGCGCGAGAGCACGTCCTGGCGCTGGGCGCTGGTGAGCAGCCCGGCCCGCTCGAGCACGTTGCAGAGATACTCGAGGGTCAGCGTCGCGCGAGGGTTGATGGCCGCAGCGGGCATGAATGGACCCCAAGCGTACCAGGCAATGCGCTGGTACGCTCCCGGCCACGCACCATGGCTCCCTCGACAATCGATCGCGAGCTCGACGAGCTCCTCTCCCTCGGCGACGCCGTCCTACGTATGGCCCTCGACCGCGGGGGCAAGGGCATGATCGCCGAGTGCGTCCTGCGCTCGGGGGCCGAGCTGTCCGCCAAGGTCCGCAAGGGCGAGCCTGAACTCGTCGAGGAGGCGGGCACTCGCTCGGCGGGCCTGCGCGTCATCCAGGACCGGCGCGTAGCCAGCACGTCGACGAGCGACCTCACCGAGGCCGGGATCGAGCGCTTCGTCGCCGACGCCATCGAGCTCGTCGGCCTCTCGCAGGAGGACGCCTTCGCCGGCCCGGCGGACCCCGCGCGGCTCTGCGATCCGTCGCGCGCGCCCGACCTGCAGCTGTACGACCCGGCGGGCGGCGCGGTGGACGCCGCCAGGGCGATCGTGCTGGCGAGGGAGGGAGAGGCGGCTGCGTTCGCGTTCGACCCGCGCATCAGCAACAGCGAAGGTGCGACGTTCGGGCGGACCGCCGGAGGGGGCGCCGTCGTGCTGTCGAGCGGTTTCCGAGCGACCTACAAGGGCTCGTACCAGTCGCTCAGCGTCGTCCCGATGGCGGCGGACGAGGGGGGCAAGAACCGCCGCGGATACCACTGGACGGCGAGCCGCCACCTCGCCGATCTCGACCCCCCCGGCGAGGTCGGGCGCGAGGCCGCGCGGCGCACGCTGCGCAAGCTGGGAGCGCGCACGGTGCCCACGTGCGAGGTCCCCGTCGTCTTCGACCCCGACGCCGCGCGGGCGCTGCTCGGGATGCTCGCCGGCTGCGTGATGGGGAGCTCGATCTGGCGCAAGGCGAGCTACCTCGTCGGCCGCGAGGGGACGCGCGTGGCGAGCGACCTCGTCTCGGTCATCGACGACCCGCTCATCCCGCGGGCCCCCGGCTCGCGGCCCTTCGACGGCGAGGGGCTCGCCAGCCGCCGGAACGTGGTGGTCGAGAAGGGCATCCTCCGCACGTACCTGTGCGACAGCTACTCGGCGCGGAAGCTCGGCCGCGAGAGCACCGCCAGCGCGTCCCGTGGCGGGGGCGCCGGGGTGGGCCCCAGCACGTCCAACTTCGTCCTGCAGCCCGGGAGCGATTCGAACGACGCGATCGTCCGGGGCACGCCGCGCGGCCTCTACGTGACCGAGATGATGGGCTTCGGGTTCAACGCCGTGACGGGAGACTTCTCGCGCGGGGCGGCGGGCTTCTGGATCGACAACGGCGCGATCGCTTACCCCGTGAGCGAGGTGACGGTGTCGCTCAACGTCGACCTGCTCTGGAAGAGCATCGACGCGGTCGGCAGCGACCTCGACCTGCGGACGGCGACGGCGGCGCCGACGATCCGCGTCGCGAAGATGACCGTGGCGGGGGGCAGCGGCGGGGGCGCGTCGTGACGCCCGACGACGTGAAGGCGCTCCGCAAGGAGCTCGGGTGCACCGCGAAGGAGCTCGCGGCTGCCCTCGGACTCGACCAGGCGACCGTCCTCGGCTGGGAGCGGGCGGAGCTGTTCCCGACGAAGGCCTACGTCGACCGCATGAACGAGCTGCGCGCGAAGGGGAGCGGCTCGGTCCCCCGCAAGGCCAAGGCGGGGGCCGACCCGGTCAAGTCGCTCGCCGACCCGCAGGTCTGGGAGCTCTTCCGCAAGCTCGCTGCCCACAAGAAGCTGCGCGACGAGGTGGCCAGGCTGGCCGAGAAGTACCCGGATCCCGCTAGCGACTGACCAGCCTTCCGCCATGGCCGCACGCCGCGGTTGACGTAAAGACACATCGTCTTTACGCTTGATTCATGTCGTTGCTCAACGTTCGCCTGGGCCCGGAGGAAGAGCGGATGGCGGCGGCGCTCCGCAGCGCGGGCGTCGCCATCTCGGGCGTCGTGCGCGAGGCCCTGCGCGCCGAGTACGAGCGCCGCGTCGGCTCCAAGCGCAAGCTGAAGGGCTCGGCCATCGTCGCGGCCGTCCTCGAGAGCCTCCCCGATCCGCCGGGCCTGCCTTCGCGCCCCTTCTCCGTCGCCGATCGCCGGGCCGTGCGCCGCCACGTACGCGCCAGGCTCGGCCGCCGGGCCAAGTGATCCTGGTCGACACCGCCCCGCTGGTCGCGCTGTCGGATCCCCGCGACGCGCTTCACTCGAGAGCAGTGCGCGACCTCGACCGCCTGGCGCGGCACCCGCTCGCGACGTGCTCGGTGGTCCTGGCGGAGGCCTGCTTTCTCCTGGATCATCCCGTGCAGCGCGAGCGCCTCCGCCGGCTGCTCGCCGAGCTGCCCGTGCGCCCGGTCGCGGTCGCCGAGGAAGCCTCCGTCTGGGAGGATGCATTCCGCTGGATGGGCCGCTACGCCGAGCACGAGCCCGACTGGGCGGACGCCTACCTGGCGGTCCTGTCGGGCAAGGACACGCGCGCTCGCGTCTGGACCTACGACGGCGAGTTCCGCACGACGTGGCGCAGGCTCGACGGAGGGCGGATTCCGCTGGCCGTGCGCTGACGTCGCCGCTGGGCGCGTCGGGCGCGCCGAAGATCGAACAGCGGACCGGCGGACCATCGCAGCCTTCGACCTTAACACGCCGTCCTCGCCGTCGAACCGGGCCGCGGCCGCGTCGAACCGGGCCGTGGC
>PLYU01000339.1:0-7341 GCA_003153495.1 Myxococcales bacterium | reverse complement strand
TCCCGCTCGCGTCGCTTCTCACCCGCTTCGCCCTGGCCGGCATCGCGGCCGGCGCAGCCTCGACCCGGGCGACGGCGGCCTGCACGCGGTCGAGCGCGGCTCTCGTCCCGTTCGCCCGCGCCCGCGCTCGATCGAGCAGCCGAGTCTGTCAGGAGATGCGACCCGGGGGCTCGAAGAAGAAAATCGACCGGAGGCTGTCAGTTCTTTCGTTCTCGAGCGGCTTAAGGGGTGAGGGCCGAGCAGCACCGGAATGATTCCGGCGCCCGTGAAGGCCCCTGTCCAGAGAAACGAGGGACCGGTGGGGCCCGTTGCGGCCGAGCATCACACCCTGTGAAGAACGAGTTGCTTGTCGAGCGCAGCGGCGACGATGGCGAGATCCTCGGGGTCGCTCGTGAAGACCACGTCTTGGCGAACGAGGGCCCCGACCACTACTGACGCGTCCACGACGTCCGATCGTTTCGATCGGGCACACGCCGCACCCGTCGCTCGGCTCGCCGCCTCGGTCAGGGCGTCGATGCGACAGCCAGACAGGAGACGGGACAGCTCCGCCTGTGGCCCTCCTCGCCAAGCCTGCGCGAGTACGCCCGCCGGGACGGTGGGCCTCAGTCCTCGCTCGAGGGCTCGCTTGTGGATGGCCCAAAACGAGCGGCGTCCCTTCTCTGCGGCGAGCAATGCGCCGGTATCGTACGTGAGCCCGCCCATGCCTCACGCTCCCCGGGGGACACGCCTCGCTCGACTCCTCCGCGGCCTGGCGGAAAGCAGCCTATCGAGCAACGCGTCGGCGTCTCGAAGCTCTTCGTCCGTCAGGGCGCCGTGCTCACGCTCCCATGCGCCAACAGCTCGACGGCCGCGCTCGAGCGCGAGCTCGTGCTCCGCGGCCCGCGCCAACCATGCGGAGAGACTCACACCCGCCGTGCGAGCGGCTCCCGAGGCCGAGACGGCGATGCTCTCGTCCAGCGCGATCGAGAGCTTGCGTACGGGCATACCCATCCAGTAGCACCACGGTACTACCACGACAAGGTCCTGCCGGCTCCTTGCGCGCGGGCTGGCTCCTCGTCTTAGACGTCGGGCGGGTCGTCGAGGTCGGTCTGCGTGGAAGGGGCCTCGGACGGAACGATCGTGTCGCGAGTTCCTTCGACGTCGTCGTCCAGCTCGGCGGCGCCGCCCACGGGCCCCTCGGGCTGCGCGGCCGCCTCGGGGAGCACCTCGCCCAGCTCCGCCTCGGCGAGGCGGCGTGAGCCCTCGGACAGCTCGGTGAACTCGCGCAAGGTCGGCAGATCCTTCAGCGAGTCGAGGCCGAAGATCTCCAGGAAGTGCGTCGTCGTGCCGTAGAGGATCGGGCGGCCCGGCTCGTCCTTCTTGCCGAGGATGCGCAGCACGTCGCGCTCGAGCAAGAGCTTCAGGGTGGCCCCGCTGTCGACCCCGCGGATCTCGTCGATCTCGGGCCGGGTGATCGGCTGGCGGTAGGCCGCGATCGCGAGCGTCTCCAGCTGCGCGCGCGTCAGCTTCACGGGGCGCTCGCTCGTCAGCTCGCGCACGAAGGGCGCGTGCTGCGCGCTGGTCCGGAAGAGCCACCCACCGGCGACCCGGTCGAGCACGATGCCGCGCGTCGAGTACGTCTCGCGGAGCTCGCCCAGCAGCTCCTTGACCTGGGCCAGCGGGGCCGAGGCGAGCTTGGCCAGCTCGTTCGACTTGAGCGGCTTGTCGGCCGCGAAGACGAGCGCCTCGAGCAGACCGCGCAGGTGCGCCCGGGTGAGCTGGGAGCCCTGCTCGACGTCGGCCTCCGCGACGTCCTCTTCGCCGGTCGTCTCCGTCGTCAGCTCGAGCTGGCCCGACGGCGGCGGCGGCGCGATCGTCACTTGGTCTTCTTCCTCGGTGGTCTCGGTCAAGACGGTGTCTCCTCTGCGCCGGCGGTGGGGACCTCGGTCTCCGGCTGCTCCGCGGAGAGCTCTATGTAGAGGGGCCCGAGCGCCTCGGTCTGCACCAGCCGCGTCATCTTCAGTCTCGTCATCTCCAGCAGCGCCAGGAACGTGATGACCAGGTCGGACCGGGTCGCGAGCCCCTCGAACAGCTCCTCGAACGAGAGCCGGTTGCGCTTTCCCAGGATGTCCGCCAGCTCCCCGATGCGGTCGGTGATGCTCACGCGGTCGGCGACCACGTCGTGCGACAGCTTCACCTTGCTTCTGTCGAGCACGCGCTGGAAGGCGTCGACCAGCGCGAACAGGGGGATCTCGGCGAGCGGCGGCAGCCCGGCCGGGGCGGCCTCCGCGACCGGCATGCCGCGCGTGAACACGTCGCGCCCCGCCACCCCTCGCGCCCCGAGCTGCTCGGCGGCGTCCTTGTACTTCTGGTACTCGAGCAGGCGGCGGATGAGCGCCTCGCGCGGGTCCATCTCGTCCTCGGCCATCGCCTCGTCTTCCTGGCCCGGGGGCGGGGCAGGGAGCAGCATCTTGGACTTGATGTGCGCGAGGGTCGCGGCCATCACCAGGTACTCGGCTGCGACGTCGAGCTGCATCAGGCTCATCACGGCGAGGTACTCGAGGTACTTCTCGGTGATGAAGCCGATGGGGATCTCCAGGATGTTCAGCTCGTGCTTCTGGCAGAGCTGCAGGAGCAGGTCGAGTGGCCCTTCGAACTGAGGGAGCTCCACCGACCAGGTCTCGGCGCTAGGCTCGGGGGCTTCGGCTTCGGACAAGGAGGCTCCTACGCTAAACAGAGGGAGAGGCATGAGCAAGGGTCGCCGGGTCAAGCCGATGTTCAGTCTGTCGCCCGCGCTCTTCCGCGAGAGCGCGATCGCGGGGCGGGGCGTCTTCGCGCGGCGGCGCTTCGAGCCGGGAGACGTGGTCGTGCCCTACGCGCCCAGGCAGAGGCGGGTCGACGCGAGGTCCCCCGAGGCGCTGGCGGCCGCGGAGACGAAGCTCACGCTGCTGTCCGAGGAGCGCACGGTCATCATCCCCGACACGAGCGTGCCCGGGGGCTGGCTCTGCAACCACAGCTGCGATCCGAACAGCGCGATCTTCTCGGACGGCGAGGGGCGCATCCAGTGCACGCGCGCGATCTCGCCCGGCGAGGAGGTGACGATCTTCTACGGGTGGGTCAGTCACAACGAGCCGGGGCGCGACCCGTGCCGGTGCGGCGCGGCGGGGTGCCGCGGCTTCATCAACTTCGATCTCAGCGACGAGGACGCGAGCCACGCGCGGGTCCGGCCGGACAACACTGTGGAGATGGATGACGTGCTCCGGGGGAGGCTCGCCGAGTACGGGCGGTTCCTGCACTCGATCGGGCAGGAGCAGGTGAAGGAGGCCATCGCCGCGACGCTCGTGCGGATCAAGCTGAGGAAGCCGGGAAGCGTGGTCTGTGCGTTCTGATGGGCCCTGCTAGGCTGCTCGCTGCGATGCGCGCGCCCGCCGTCCTCGCCGCCGTGGTCGTGGTGCTCGCGTCGCGCGCCGCGGCGGCGCAGGACACCCAGCAGCACTCGCTGCTCGACCGGCCGCACACGGTGGCGGAGCTCGAGGCGGGGATCCTGGCTCTGCCCGGCGCCCCGATCTCGCTGGCGAACCGCGGGGGCGCGACCCCGCTGGGGTCCATCGGCAACGGCGACGCGACGCTGCAGACGGGGCTCCACGTGCTCTTCCGGGCGACGGGCGAGTGGGCCATCGGCGCGGGCGCGACGTTCGCGCCGCGGCCGACGAGCGACACGAGCTACGGGGGCGGGGCAGGGGGGCTGTCGCGGACGCACTCGCGGAGCTACCTCTCGATGGGGGGCGAGGCGCGCTACTACCCGCTGCGCGGCCGGTGGTTCGAGGGGTGGTTCGGGCTGAGGGGGGGGGCGGTGATCATCGGGGACCGGTTCTCGACGAACTCGGCGACCCCCGTGCCTCCCATCCTGGGGAACAACACGGTGACGGTGAGCACCGAGGGGCTCACGCTGGGCGTGCAGGTGGGGGCCGACTACCTGCTGACGGACGCGTGGGTCATCGGGCTCGCTCTGCGGGCCGACCGGTGGATCCTGCCGACGCAGAAGCCGTTCTCGCAGGAGAGCTCGTGCGATTCGCTCGGGGACTGTCCGACGCTGACGGGGAGCGCGGCGGCGTTCGAGATGGGGGTGACGGTGGGGTACCGCATTCCGCTCTGAGCGGGCGGGCCGGCGTGGCAGGATGGGCGCACCGCCATGAACTACCGGCTCCTCGTCCAGACCTTCGCCGCCGTGTTCTTCGCCGAGCTGGGGGACAAGACGCAGCTGGCGACGCTGTCGCTGGCGTCGGGCACGTCGTCGCGCTGGGCGGTGTTCATCGGCTCCGCGGCGGCGCTGGTGACGACGTCGGCGCTGGCGGTGCTCGGGGGCGACGTGGTGGCGAAGTGGTTCCCGCCGGTGTGGATCAAGAGGGTGGCGGGGGGGATGTTCTTGGTGCTGGGGGTGCTATTTCTGTTCAATGCGAGGGGGGAGGAGTAGGAGGGGCCACCGCGGCCTCGAGGGGGGAACGCAGCCCCCCCGAGGGGGAGTGCGCTTGGGGTGTCCGGCGGCGGGCCTCGCCCCGCGGGCCGTCTCCCCGTATCCTCCCCATGACCATGCCCAGCAGGATGCGGAGCTTCGGCGTCCTCGGCGTGGTGGCGGTCTGCGCGGCGATGAGCGCGTGTGGGCTCGTGACCGGCGTGGACCAGTACTCCGAGGGTTGCGTCGACGGCTGTGCCGACGCGACAGCCGATGCGTCGTGGAAGGACGCGCGCCCGGGCACGGGAGCCGACGCCGCCGGGCGCGATGTCACGGCGGGCGGCGACGCCCGCGATGACGGCGCGACTGCGGCGGGCGATGGCGGCGGTGACGACACGAGCGAGACGGGGGACGACGGCGCGATCGTCGCGACCGATGCTCTCGCCTGCGGCGTGGAGTGCGTCGAGGCAGGGTTGGACGCAGCGGATGGCGGCGCGCTCGATGCAGGGAACGACTCTGGCGCGGACGCTGCCGCGACCGGCGACGGCGCGGTCGAGACCGGAGCCGACGGCGGCGGCGACGCGAGCGGCGTAGACGCCGGCACGTGTGGCCCGACCAACACGGTGCAGAGCTGCAGCGGATGTGGCCTCGCGTGCGACACGACGACGGGCGTGCCCTCGTGCGACGGCACCCGGTGCAGCTACGTCTGCAACCAGGGACTGCTCGACTGCAACGCCGCGACAGCGCCGGACGTGGACGGTTGCGAGACGTCGGGGACGACGACGTCCAGCTGCGGGAGCTGCGGCAAGGTGTGCTCGAGCGCGCCCGCCAACGCGCAGCCCGCGTGCGTCAGCGGCGCGTGCTCGTTCGCGTGCGACACCGGATTCACGGCGTGCAACGCCGCGTGCGTCGACGAGCAGACGGACGGCAGCAACTGCGGCGGCTGCGGCGCTGCGCACGCGTGCGCCGGCGGGACGACATGCCAGGGTGGCGTGTGCGCCGCCCCCGCGTGTCCGAAGGGCGGCTGCAACGCGTCAGGAGGTACGTGCTCGGCGTCGGGCCAGGCCTGCTTCTGCACGAGCAACAACCAGTGCGCGAGCGGCGTTTGCTCGAAGATCACGGGCCAGAACGGCATGTCGTGCGGCAGCAATTGCACCCTGACTGCCGCGGCCGTCGACGGCTTCGACTGCGTCTTGCAGGCCAACGGCATTCCGGCGTCGTGCGCGCTCGCGTTCGGCTACGCGCCGAGCAACTTCACCGCCACCAGCTACACACCCCCCGCGAGCGACACGACCGACTGCAACGCGACTTACAGCTCGACCTCGGGCACCTTCACCACGGGCGCTTGCGCCGGGCAGGCGCCGGGCATTCATCACGGCGTCGCGCAGGCCGGCGGGCCGAGCGTCGACATCCTGGTGTTCAACAACCTCACGATCGCCGGCGGTAGCACGCTGGCGCTGACGGGCAGCAACGCCGTCATCCTGGCGGTGTATGGCAACGCGACGATCACCGGGAACATCAACGCGAACGGCGCCAGCGGCGCGACGAACAGCACCACGGCCGGCGCGTCGGGCCCCGGCGGCAACTACAGCTGCGGCTCGAGCGCTGGGAGCAGCCCGCCCAACAGCAACAACAACAACGGTGGCGGCGGCGGCGGAGCCACTGGCGCCGGTGGTCACGGCGCCGCCGACGCGAGCGGCAATGCCGGAGGCAACGCCGGGGTCTCGCGCGCCCACGCGTCGATCGTACCCCTCTATGGCGGCTGCCCCGGGGGCAACGGCGGAAGCTGCGGGCACACCCAGAGCGGCGGTGGCGGCGGCGGCGCGGTCCAGATCTCGGCGGCCGGAGCGCTCGCCGTGTCGGGGATGATCTCCGCCGCGGGCGGCGCGGGCGGTCCTGGTACCTCGGGCGAAGGCTGCGGCTCGACAGGATTTGGCGGAGGGGGCGGCGGCGGATCGGGCGGGGCCGTTCTTCTCGAAGGCACGAGCGCCCCGATCGCGGGTACGGTCACCGGCGGCGCCGGAGGTGGGGCCGGAGGGAATTCGACCGGAGGGAGCGGAGGCACCAGCGGAACCCCGACCGGCGGAAACGGAACGACCGATACCTCCAACGCGACCAAGGGCGGGGCCGGTGGCGGGGGCGGGTACGGGTACCTGAAGATCAACACGGGCCTCACCGCCACGGCCTACGCGTGCGTCACCACTCTCTCGCCCGCGCCCGTGTGCAACGGGGCGCACACCGCGTGCCTGTGCGTGGCCGACCCGGACTGCTCGAGCGGCAAGTGCTCGAACGTCAACAGCCAGTGCACCGGAACATGCATCGGGACCACGACGGCAGGCACGTACGACACGGTCGACTGCCAGCTTCTGGCGTCTCCGTGACGTCTCACGGGTTCGACATGCGATTTCAGTGAAGCTCGCCCTCGCTGTCACGGCGTAGGCGCCGGCAGGCCGCTGCGGCTCACTTCTTCGCCGGCGGCTCCAGGCCCAGCTCCTTCATGACCAGCTGCAGGTCCTGCCAGGCCTGGCGCTTGGCCTCGACCTGCTGGGCGCTCGGCCGGAGGAGGTAAGACGGGTGATACGTCGGCATCACCAGCGTCTGCCCGCGGTAAAGCTTCCACTCGCCTCGCAGCCGGGTGACCCCGACCTTCGTGTCGAGGAGAGCCGCCACCGCCGTGTTGCCCAGCGCGACGATGACGCGCGGGCGGACGAGCGCGAGCTGCTCGTGCAGGTACGGGATGCACGTAGCGATCTCCTCCGGCTCGGGCCGGCGGTTGCCGGGGGGGCGGCACTTGATGATGTTGCAGACGTAGACGTCCTGTTCCGGTGAGAGGCCCATGGCCCCGATCATGCGGTCGAGGAGCTGACCGGCGCGCCCGACGAAAGGCAGCCCCTGCGCGTCCTCGTCCG
>PLYU01000015.1 GCA_003153495.1 Myxococcales bacterium | reverse complement strand
GATGCGAGCGGGCGCAGCCCGCGAAGCACCGCCGCCTCCGGGCAGCGGCGCGCCAGCGTCCTTGACGCGGTCGAGCACGGCGCCACGATCGAGAAGCCGAGGAGAGAGCGCACACGGGGTGTCGGGGCGATGTGGGCGCGGGCGCGGGCGACCCAACCTACTTGATGTCCGGAGTCCGCCCCTTCGAGTCAGGCGTGCGCGGAGGTGGCGGGGACGGCGGGGACGGCGCCGACGTCACGCTCGGCGCCGTGTCCGGCACGACGCGCGGCCGCGGCTCTTCGTCGTGACGGCTCGAGTGCGCCGCGACGTACGCTCCTCCTCCCCCCAGCACCGCGAGCGCGATCGCCGCGACCAGAAGCAGCACCCACCGCGGGGTCGCCGCCTTCTGCGGCGCGATCGGCACGACCGCCGCCCACGCGCCCCCCTCCCCCACGCCCTCGTCCGGCGGACGCACGGTGCGTTCTGCGATGGCGCGGCCCCAGGCGCGCTCGGCTTTCGGGTCGAACCCCACGTCGGCCAGCTCGCGGTCCAGCTCTTCGTCGCTCAGGGCAAGGATGCGCTTCGCCTCGTCCTCGGCGGCCTGCTGCTCGAGCGTTTCCAGGATCTCCTCGGGCGTCGGCTTTCGTGTGCGGCTCATGTGGACACCTCGTCATCTTCTTCGGCGGCGGTGCCCGCCGCAATGTGGGCAAGCTGACCGGCCTCCGCGCGTTCCCGCAGCGCTCTCGCGCGCCGCTCGATCCGCTGGCGGGCCCGGTACACGTCCTCGATGTCGGCACCGACCGCGCGCGCCTGGTCGCCCGCGTCGGTCACGCCGTCGTGACCCCCAGTTGGCTGGTCAACGCGTGGCGGAGGCACTCTCACGGACGATTGGGGGCAACATCCTCGAGGCGCTCGAATGCGTTCGCACCTTCGGCCAAATGGTCGCTTCCAGTCCGAGCGGAAGCCGAGTGGATCCTCCAAGCTCTTTTCCGTCAACTCAACGTGCCTTGCTCGACTGCGGTACCAAGCGCTACCTACTCCCCCGGATTCCGCTCTGAGCGGGCGGGGCGCGCGTGTCAGGATGGGCGGTGCTCATGGCTTCGATAGAATGGCCCTGGCCGTCTCCACGAACTGCGCTGCGGCCGCGACCTCTGCTTCGGCCCGGGCCCGGTCGAGCCGTTCGCTGGAGTCGTAGTCCGCGAGGCCGCGGAACGTCTGAAGACGTGCGAGCGCGGACACGGCTCCAGGAGCGATCCGGCCCGCCTTCTCGATGTGCTCGGCCAGGAGCGCAACGACGCCCCGGTGGGTCTTCGGCTCGAGCCCCTCGAGCGCGAGAAGCGCGCGAGCGTAGTGGAAAGCGGCGTAGTACGCGCGGCTGACCGCGTCGTTGCAGAGACTCAGCGCGAGCAGCGCCACCGCGGCTTCGAGGGCGTCGTCCCCGAGCGCGGCCTCGGCGGCGCAGACCGCGAGGCGATTCTCGCGGGTCAAAGGGCGAGCCCCTCGCGGTCGATGTCGAGCGCGATCCGGCGCTCGCCTCGGCGCCTCGCGTCGCGCTCGGCTTCGCTCCACACGAGCGGCGACACGAGCGGCCCGACGCGGCCGTTCTGGCGCCAGGCCTCGTAGGCGAGCTCGATCGCCACGTCGCGCTCGGCCTCGGTCAACCCTTCGACCACGACGGACACGTCCGCGTCCGAGTCGACGTCCGCGTCGCCGCGAGCGCGAGAGCCGAAGAGCCGCATCGATACCAGCCGGGCGCCGAAGCTCGCGTCGAGCAACCGGCGGTACTCGTCGAGCGTCGCCCGGAGGTCGGGTGGCAGGGCCGGCTCCATGAGGCAACTCTAGCGAGCGGGCGCCAACCGGACCAGCCGGGTCGCCAGTTTCGCGCGGGTCCGGGGTGGTGCGGTCGGCGGCGAACGGAACCTGCTCGGGACCAAGGGGAACGCAGCCCCCCCGAGGGGGAGTGCGCTTGGGGTGTCCGGCGGCGGGCCCCCCGCGAGGAGGGCCGCGGTTCGCGTCCGGGGGAGCGCAGGCCTGACGAGGAGGAGCGCAGGCCCGACGAGGAGGAGCGCGGCCCCCTCGAAGGGGAGTGCGCCCGGGGCGCCCGGCGGCGGGCTCCCCGCGAGGAGAAGTGCGGTCCCCCGCGCGAGGGGCCGGCTCGGGGCGAAGAGGGGCGCGGTCCCCTCGAGGGGGAGAGCGCTCGGGGTGAGGGGGGGCGCGGTCCTCGCGAAGGGGGGAGCCGTCGGGGCGAGGGGGGACGCGGCGCCGCTCGGCTGAAGTGGAGCGCTCGCGAGGGGGGACGCGGTTCCGTCGAGGGGGAACGCACCCGGGCTACGGGGGGACGCGGTGCTCCTGACGGGGCGGGGTCGCGGATTGCGGGCGGGAGCGCGCTATGCTCTCGAAAGGTCACCGTCCGTGAACGACACCGATCCGCGCGCCGCAGCCGTCCAGCTCGAGCTCCTCCGCCAGGCCGGCCCGGAGCGAAGGGCCGCGATCGCCGGGCGCCTGAGCGACGAGGTGATCCGGCTCTCGCGACGCGCCCTGCGCGAGCAGAGCAGCCCGGACGTGGACGAACTCGAGGTGAAGCTTCGCTGGGTCGAGCTGCACTACGGGGCGGATCTCGCTCCGCGCGTTCGCGCGTATCTCGCCGCTCGACGTCGATGAGCGAGATCGTCCAGGCCCTCGCGCCCGTGGTCGATGCCCTGGAGGCCGTGGGCCGTCGCTATCGCGTCGGGGGCTCCGTCGCCAGCTCGGCGCTCGGCGTACCGCGCAGCACCCTCGACGTAGACATCGTGTGCGATCTCTCCGACGAGGACGTTCCCCGCTTCGTGTCGCTCCTCGCGAATGCCTACTACGTCGACGCCGACATGATCCGCGACGCCATCCGGCGCCGCGCGTCGTTCAACGTGGTTCACCTGGAGACCATGATCAAGGTGGACGTCTTCATCTCGAAGAGCGGCCCGTACGATCGCGTCGCGCTCGACAGGGTCGTCCGCAAGCCACTCGACGAGTCGTCGCGCGCGTACGACCTCGCTACGCCCGAGGACGTGATCCTGCGCAAGCTCGAGTGGTATCGGCTAGGAAACGAGATCTCGGAGCGGCAATGGCGCGACGTCGTCGGCGTCCTTCAGGTCCAGCACGCGGCGCTCGACCGCGCCTATCTGGGGCACTGGGCGGCGCTGCTGCGGGTGGACGACCTGCTGGCGCGTGCGATTCGCGAGGCCGGAGTTTGAGGGGGTGACGGGACGAAGGCGCGTAGCAATGGGGGCTGCCCGCGCAAGGGCGGCGCGCAGAACGAGTTGACCGAACACCCCTTCGTGGACTTTGGTCACTCCCGGGTGCGCCTGTCTGGTCCCGGGCACCGAGGCGGGGACCAAGGCCCCCAGACACGCATCGAGCGCGCGAGCGAACGCTTCCCGGTGTCGCGGCTCGGGATCGGCTGCTAGCCCTACTTTCGCAAAGAGGCGCCGAGTCTACGCACGAAAGGCCGTCATTTAGGGTGCGCCACGACGTCGCGCGCCTAGCGGAAAGAAGCCACCCTGGGCCTCGCAGCCCCCCAACCCGGCCTTCCCCCCGCCGGAGCGGGGGGAAGGAGGAGAAGGCGCACGCGAAGAGGAGCGCGCGGGCACGCTGCCAAGGTGCTCGGCGATCCTCGGCGCGGCGCCC
>PLYU01000266.1 GCA_003153495.1 Myxococcales bacterium | reverse complement strand
CGCGCCTGCGCCCGCGCCTGCGCCCACGCACCCGCCCGCCCCCTGACCCTACCTCGGCAGCGCGCCGTCGTGGCGGTGCTCGCACTGCCGCTCGGGATCCCGGAGAGCCCGCCAAACCCATTCCTGGACAGCTCTTCAGTGGACGTCGCCGGATGCCGCCGGCCGCTTGCCCGCCTGCGAGGGCCTCGAGCCGAGCGAATCGAGCTCTTCGAGGTTGACCTTCACGCGCGGGTCGTCCGGAGAGAGAACGCGCGCTCGCACGAGCGCAGCGCGGGCCTCGCCGCGCGTCGCAGGGTCGCGCGCGAGCGCGGTGGCGAGGTTGATCCACGCGCCAGCGAGCTTCGGGTCGAGCCGGAGCGCCTCGCGGTACTCGCCGATGGCACGCGCGTAGCGCCCTGTCTGCTGCAGGGCGTAGCCCAGGTTCGAGTGAACGGTCGCGCGCCCGGGATCGAGCTCGACGGCGCGCTGGAGCTCGGACATGGCGCCCGTCAGATCCTGGATCCCCAGGAGCGCCGTACCGAGATCCGAGTGCGCGCGCGCGCTGACGCCATCCATCTTGACGCGTGTCCGGTATTCGACGATCGCTTCCCTCGTCCGGCCGGCCAGGATCAGGGCCGTCCCGAGGTTGCCGCGCCGGTCAGCGCTCGCCGGGTCCAGCTCCACCGCCCGCGCGAGCTCTCTCGCCGCCTCGGCCGCGTGACCGGTCGCGAGCAGCGCGATGCCGAGCTGCGAGTGGGCCTCGGGCTCGTCGGGCAGCAGCCGCGCGCCCGTCTCGAGCGCCTCCAGCGCGCGGGGCGCGTCGCCCAGGAGGAGGCGCGCGCGCCCCAGCTCGACGAACGCGGGGCCGAACCCGGGCGCAATCCTGGCTGCACGGGCCAGGTCGCTCGCTGCCGCCAGGACGTCTGCGTTCCCGGCCGCAGCCGCATAGTCGAGCGCCGCGCCGACCCTGGCGATCCTCACACGAGCGAGCCCGACGATGGCTCCGACGCTCCCGGGCTCGCTCCGGGCCGCGGCCTCGTAGTGCTTGGCCGCGAGCTCGCGGTCGCCGCGCTCGAACGCGGCGTCGCCGGCAGCGAGGTCGGCGTCGCACGGAGCACCCGAGGCGGAGGAGAGCGAGAGGGTGGTGGGGCGAGGGATCGGGGGTGGGGGTGCGGACGAGGTCGAGGTCGCGGTCGAGGTCGCGGTCGCGGTCGCGGTCGCGGTCGCGGTCGCGGTCGCGGTCGAGCCAGGAATCCCGCTCGGGACCACGCTCACCTCGCCGGCCGGCCCGCGTCCGCACGCCACCGCCATGACCAGGACCGCCGCGCTAGCCCTGCGCGCTCTCATGCCTCTTCACCACCGTCCATGCGTGAGCGATCACGTCGCGCGTCGCCTCGAGCGCAGCCTCGCGGGCATGCGGAGTACGCAGCACGACCAGCCCCGAGGGGCCCTCGGCCTCGAGCACCTGCCGACTGGCGAGCCGTACCGCCTCGGGCACTCCTCCGTCGACCGCCAGCGCCTTCAGATGCTCCACGTACGTCCGGCCCCACGCGTCCGTCGGCTCCACGACGAGGGCGCCGTTGAGTGCCATCCCGGCCGCCCGCTTCATCCCTGCAATGGCCGCGCGCGCGTCCCCTCGCTGCCAGGCCTGCTCGGCCTTGTTCAGCTCCGCCAGGGCCGCGCGAATCCACTCGTCAGGCGACAGGCGCAGTAGCCAGTGCGTCAGGTCCCGCTTGAACTCGCCCATACGACCCCGAGGCTACGCTCGCACGTGACGCGTCGTGAGCTCCTTGCCGTCGAAGCGGTGGAGGACCGGCTTGCCCTCGGTCACCGTCGTCACCGTCACGGGCCGCTTCCAGATTCGGAGCAGGCTCTTCATCACCTCTTTGGCGTAGTCGTGTCGGAGGTCGAGCCCCTGGTGATCGTGCCGGAGAAGCAGCTCACCACGGTTCTCGTAGTTCGCGTCGTCGACGTAGATGAACGGGTTGCCGCCGTTGGTGAGCTGAAAGAGAAGCTTCTCTTTGACGGTGCCGAACTCGCGCGACTCGATCTCGTAGCGCTCGTTGCGGTTGGACCATCCGTAGCTGAAGAGCTTTCGCTCGCGCACGAAGTCCGGCGTGAGAAACTCGTCGATGAACGTCACGTCGTTGTAGAGGGCGCGCACTTCGAAGATCTTCTTCTTGCCCAGGCCGAGCCGCAGGTTCCAGCTCTTCTTGGCCTCGAGGTCGTCGCAGTCTTCCCACTCCTTGCCGAACTGGCCACGGTCCCAGCGCTCCTCGACGTGGCGGAACAGCTCGACCCCGAGCTTGTACGGGTTCAACCGCCCGCCGCTCGTCGCGAGAACGCCGGCCGCGTGGTCCGCGTAGTCGATGATCTCGCTCGCGTCGAGGATCCGCTCGGTCATGAGCCTCGAGTGCCAGTAGGTCGCCCAGCCCTCGTTCATGATCTTGGTCTGCCACTGGGGCGAGAAGTAGTACGCCTCCTCGCGAACGACCTCGAGCACGTCGTGCTCCCATCGCTCGAGCGGCGCGTGCTCCAGCAAGAAGAGCAGGACGTCCCGCTCCGGGTGCTCGGGGAACTTGTGGGTCCTCTCGCGTTCGGCTTCGATCTTCTTCTTCTGCTCCTCGAGGTATTCCTCGGGGTTGATGAACGACTCCATGTAATCCTTCGCCTTCAGGCGAGGGATCTCGGTGGCCTTCGGCTCCTCCTCGTCCGCCGCGCGCTTCGGGCGCCTGCCGCTGAACGGCGCGTGGAGGTCGATGAGGTTCTCGAGGCTGAGGCAGTGGTCGATGAACTCCTCGACCTTGTTGATCCCCTGCCTCGCGACGACGCGCCGGAGGCGCGCGCCATGGTTGGCCATCTTGTCAATCCAGCGGCGGTTGGGGTCGTATCCGCTGGGCCTCTTCACCGGGTCGACCGTGCGGCCGCCCGTGTCGAGGTCGGTCTGCCTGAAGCAGTAGTTGTTCTTGAAGAAGTCGACGTGCGCGTACACGTGCGCCATCACGAGCTTCTGGTCCACCAGCGAGTTTCCCTCGAGCAGGTAGGCGTACGACGGGTTGTTGTTGATGACCATCTCGTAGATCTTCGAGAGGCCATACTCGTAGCTCTTGGCGAGGCGCTCGTATTCCATCCCGAAACGCCAGTGCGGGTAGCGGTTCGGGAAGCCTCCGTACGCCGCGATCTCGTTCATCTGATCGTACGTGAGGATCTCGAAGACCGTCGGGAAGAAGTCGAGCCCCATGGCTGCGGCGAGCTTCGCGATCTTGTCCTGCTCTTCGCGCAAGTACGTGGGGAGCGCGGTCTTCAGCGCGAACTCGCTCATGTCAGTTCCCTTTGCCCAGAAACTCCTTGATCGACGTGATGATCGCGTCCTTGTCCCGGATCTCGCTCGTGACGACGCGGTCGTCCTTGCCGAAGTGCTCGCGGAGGTCCTTGACGAACTGGCCCGAGCCGTAAGGGCTCTCGACCTGGCCGTAGGCGAACATGTTCGCGCGCGGGAGCAGCTTGTTCCGGAGGAGGTCGACGCAGAGCAGCGTGTCGTCCATCGACCAGTTGTCCCCGTCGGAGAAGTGGAACGGGTAGATGTTCCACTCCTCGGGCGGGTAGTGGTCATCGATGAGCTGCGAACAGAGTTTGTAGGCGCTCGAGATCATCGTGCCGCCGCTCTCGCGCGTGTGGAAGAAGGTCTCCCGGTCGACCTCGCGGGCGACGGCGTCGTGGATGATGTAGCGGCTCTCGAGGCCCTTGTACTGCTTCTGCAGCCACGCATCGATCCAGAAGCTCTCGATCCTGACGATCTCTTTCTGCTCGTCTCCCATCGAGCCGGAGACGTCCATCATGTAGATGATGACCGCGTTGGCCACCGGCTCGGCCTCGGTCTTCCAGCTCCGGTAGCGCTTGTCGCTCGGGATAGGGACGACGACCGGGTTGCCGGGTGCGTACGTGCCCATGGCGATCTGGCGCTTGAGCGCCTCGCGGTAAGTACGCCGGAAGTTTCGCAGCGACTCGGGCCCGACGCGCCGGATGCTCGTGTAGCGGTCCTTTGCGTTGATGATCTTGCTCTTGCCCTTGTCCTGGATGTCGGGAAGCTCGAGCTCCTCGCCCAGGATCGAGGCCAGCTCCTCGAGGGTGACGTCCACCTCGAGAACGTGCTCGCCCGCGCCCGAGCCGGCCTGACGCCCCTCCCCTTCTTCGCCGTCCTGGTCGCCCGCGATGGGGTCGCCGGCGTCCCCTTCGCCTTGCCCGGCTCCGCCGCGCTGGCGGTCGCCAAAGGCGAAGTGCGGGATGTCGATCTGCGGGATCGGGATGGAGACGACGTCCTTCCCCTTGCGCCCGATGAGCTCCCCCTGGGACACGTACTTGCGGAGGTTCTGCCGGATCTTCCCCCGGACGATGCCGCGGAAGCGGGAATGGTCCTGGTCGATCTTCAGGGACATCTACCGTGCAGTCTAGCAGCGCGCGCGCCGGCGTCTCAATGCGGGCTGTTGGGCGACGGTTGCGGGCGCATTCGCTGCACGATTCCCACCAGCTCTTCCATCAGATGTGGCCCCTTCTCGAGGGTCCGCACGCCGAGCTGCTCGAGCAGCTCGACGTCGGCCCGGGTGGCTCGCCCGGTGATCGACACGATCATGCACCCGTCGCCCAGGTCCATTCCCCGAAGGATCATGCACACCTCGATGCCGTTCATGTCGGGCAGGTCGAGGTCGAGCAGGAGCAGATCGGGGACACGGCGCCGGACGGACTGGACGCCCTCCGCCCCCGTTCCCAGAAGCTCCAGCTCAGCGTCCGGCGCTGCCGCCCGTACGTACAGCGCCAGGGCGTCACGCATGTCGGGGTCATCGTCGACGACCAGCACCTGGAAGGCGGGCGCCCCCGGCTGCAGGCTCACCGAACGCGTCCGGACGCCGCGCAGCTGCCAGAGCAGGGTCTCCGCGCCCTGGGGCCGGTCCTCGGCCTCGGGGGCCATCATCTGGGCGATGAGGTTCGCCAGCGACTCGGGCACGTCACTGCGGTAGTCGGAGATGGCCGGCTGCGGCATCTTCCTCTTGGTCCGGTAGACGTCTGCCGGCTCGCCGTCGGCGAACGGGATGATGCCGGTGAGCAGCTCGAAGCCGACCACCCCGAGCGCGTAGACGTCGCCCAGATCGGCGGCGCCTGCCTCGACGTCGCCCGTGAGGGCCTCGGGCGCCATGTACTGCACCGACCCGGCGACCCTCCGGTGCCCGGCGCGATCGGCGTTCGGCAAGACGAGCCCGAAGTCCATGAGCACGACACGCCCGCCCGGCGCGAGCATCACGTTCCCGGGCTTGACGTCGCGGTGGGCGAGGCCCGCCTTGTGGACGACGCTGAGCGCGTCGGCGATCGCGATGAGCAAGTCGAGCGCCTCGCGGACTCCGAACTGCTCGCCGCGCGCGCGGCGATCGTCGATCATCCGGTCGAGGCTCAGCCCCTGCACGCGCTCGAGAACCAGGAAGCCGAGCCCCCGGTGCTTGCCCATCGAGTGCACCGTGACGATCCCCGGGTGATGAATCGCGGCGAGGGCGCGGCCCTCGAGCAGGAGGTAGTCGGCCGCGATGTTCGGGCGCGTGACCTTGAGGGCGACGCGCCGGTTGAGCACGCGATCGTAGGCGTCGTACACCTCGCCCATCCCGCCCTCGCCGAGGACGCCCCGGATCTCGTAGGCGCCGTCTACCAGCTCGCCTTGGGCGAACACCGGTCGGTCCGGATCGATGCCGGCTTCGAGCTTCGTGTTGGGCGGCTTCATCGCTTCTCCGGCGCCGCGCGCTCGGCCTCCGCGCGCGCCACGCGCAGCAAGTCGGCCAGGCGAGCACGCGCGGCCTCGTCTGGCGCTCCGCCCGACTGGATCAGGAGGTCCTCGGCCGTTGCCGCGGCGGCGCCGAGAGCCGCGAACCCGTAGGTAGCCGCCGAGCCGCGGAGCTTGTGCACGGCCCGGCGGGCATCGTCCCAGGCGGCGCGCTCGACCAGCGCGTCGATCTCGGCCACCTTGGACGGCAGGCGTGCCCCGAACTCGGCGCGGGCGGCAGCGAGCATGGCCTGGATGGTCGGATCGGCAGCATCGGCCATCGCAGACTATTTTACCGCCATCTGCGACAGGATGTCACGAACCCGTCTGGGAAGGTCCACCACGTCGAACGGCTTGGGCACGACGCCCACGGCGCCGAGGCCCCGGAGACGCGCCGTTTCGGCCTCGCTCGAGATGGCGGTAAAGAAGATCACGGGCACGCCGGCGGTCGCCGGGAGCGCTCTCAGCGCCTGGAGGGTCGCCGGCCCATCGGTACCCGGCATCGAAACGTCGAGCAGCACGACGTCGGGCGGCTCCTTCGCAGCGAGCCTCAGCGCCTCGGCGGCGTCGCAAGCGAGGTCCACCCGGAAGCCCCCGATCCTCTCGAGGGCCACCGACGCGATGCGGCGGATGTCCGGGTCGTCGTCCACGACGAGGATCTTCTGCGCTGCCACCTGCCCGATGGTACGCCGGGCGGGGCGCGCATGCATAGTGCAGGAGCGATCAGAACTGGTGCGCTTCGGTCGATTCCTCGAGCGCCAGCGTCGACGCTCGCCCGCCCGAGATCACCTCGGCAACCTGGTCGAAGTACCCGGTGCCGACTTCGCGCTGGTGGCGCGTGGCCGAATAGCCGTCCTTCTCGGCCGCGAACTCGGCCTGCTGAAGCTCGCTGTAGGCCGCCATCCCCCGGTCGCGGTACTTGTGGGCGAGCTCGAACATGGAGAAGTTGAGCGAGTGGAAGCCCGCGAGGGTGACGAACTGGAACTTGTACCCCATCGCGCCGAGCTCTCGCTGGAACTTGGCGATCGTCGCGTCGTCGAGGTTCTTCTTCCAGTTGAAGCTGGGCGAGCAGTTGTAAGCCAGGAGCTTGCCCGGGAACTTCGCGCGGATCGCCTCGGCGAACTTCTTCGCCTGGGCGAGGTCGGGTGTGCTCGTCTCGCACCAGATCATGTCCGCATAGGGCGCGTAGGCCAGGCCGCGGGCGATGGCGGTGTCCACGCCGCTCTTGATGTGGAAGAAGCCCTCCGGCGTGCGCTCCCCGCCCTTCTGGATGAACGGGCGATCGCGCTCATCGACGTCACTGGTCAGGAGCTTGGAGCTGTCCGCGTCGGTCCGCGCTACGAGGATCGTGGGGACGTTGCACACGTCGGCCGCGAGGCGCGCGGCGACGAGCGTGCGGACGAACTGGCTGGTCGGGATGAGGACCTTGCCGCCCATGTGGCCGCACTTCTTCTCGCTTGCCAGCTGGTCCTCGAAGTGAACGCCCGCGGCGCCCGCCTCGATCATGCCCTTCATCAGCTCGAAGGCGTTGAGCGGGCCGCCGAAGCCGGCCTCCGCGTCCGCGACGATGGGCGCGAACCAGTGGCGCTCGCTCTTGCCCTCGCCATGCTCGATCTGGTCGGCCCGCTGGAGCGACGCGTTGATCTTGCGCACGACGGTGGGCACGCTGTTGGCGGGGTAGAGCGACTGGTCGGGGTACATCTGCCCGGCCGTGTTGGCGTCCGCGGCGACCTGCCACCCCGACAGGTAGATGGCCTTGAGGCCGGCGCGGACCATCTGCACCGCCTGGTTGCCCGTGAGCGCGCCGAGGGCGTGGACGAAGGGCGCTGAGTTGAGCAGCTCCCAGAGGCGCTTCGCGCCCATCCTGGCGAGCGTGTACTCGATCTGGACCGAGCCGCGGAGCCGCTCGACGTCGGCCTTCGAGTACGGGCGAACGATGCCCTCGAAGCGCCGCGCGTGCACGCGCTCGTCGACGTGGGGCTCGGACTTCATCGCAGTGGCACTGGACATGTGTTTTCGTGGGCTCCTATCGCGTGTCACGTGGCAAGAAGGTCGTAGGCGGGGACGGTCAGGAAGTCTTCGAACCTGGGGGCGGTGGACAGGCGGGCGAACAGGTCGCGCGCCTCGGCGAATCGCCCCGAGGCGAAGCGCGACTCGCCGACCTCGCCGCGGACGCGCTGCATCTCCTCCTCGACCAGGCGAACGAAGCGGTCCTTGTCGAGCGGGGCGCCATCGACTGTGGCCTTGTGGTGCAGCCACTGCCACACCTGAGCGCGGGAGATCTCCGCGGTCGCCGCGTCCTCCATCAGGTGATAGAGCGGCACGCAGCCGCTTCCGCGCAGCCATGCCTCGATGTACTGCACGCCGACGCGGATGTTGTGGCGGAGCCCCGCCTCCGTCCGCGTCCCGCCGGGGACGCGCAGCAGGTCGTCACGGGTGACCTGTACGTCGTCTCGCCTGACGCCGAGCTGGTTCGGCCCGGGCATGTGCGCGTCGAAGATGTCCTTGGCGATGGGCACGAGGCCGGGGTGCGCTACCCACGTCCCGTCGTGCCCGGCCTTGACCTCTCGGAGCTTGTCGGCGCGTACCTTCTCGAGCGCCGCTTCGTTCGCCACCGGGTCGTCCTTGATGGGGATCTGTGCAGCCATGCCGCCCATCGCGTGCACGCGCCGCCGGTGGCACGTCTTGATGAGGAGCTTCACGTACGCGGCGAGGAAGCCGTCGCTCATGGTGACCTGCGAACGGTCCGGGAGGACCGCCGCCGGGTCGTTCGCGCGCTTCTTGATGAAGCTGAAGATGTAATCCCACCGGCCGCAGTTCAGCCCCGCCGAGTGGTCGCGCAGCTCCCAGAGGAACTCGTCCATCTCGAACGCGGCCGGCAAGGTCTCGATGAGGCACGTCGCTTTGATGGTGCCGCGTGGAACGCCGAGCTTCTCCTGAGCGCGGACGAACACGTCGTTCCACAGGCGTGCCTCGAGGTGACTCTCCATCTTCGGCAGATAGAAATACGGCCCGGTGCCCCGCGCCAGCTGCTCGCGCACGTTGTGGAAGAAGAAGAGGGCAAAATCGAAGAGCGAGCCGGGGATCGGCGCGCCGTCCAGGGTCACGTGCCGCTCGACCAGGTGCCAGCCGCGGGGCCGCACGAAGAGGACGGCCGTCTTGTCCTTGAGGGCGTAGGCCTTCTTGGTCTCCGGGGCCACGTAGTCGATCGCCCGGCGCACGGCGTCGCGCAGGTTGATCTGCCCCTCGAGCATGTTGTTCCACGTGGGGCTATTGGCGTCCTCGAAGTCCGCCATGAACACGCTCGCGCCCGAGTTGAGCGCGTTGATGACCATCTTCCGGTCGGTCGGGCCCGTGATCTCGACCCGGCGGTCGAGGATGTCACCGGGCAGCGGAGCCACCGTCCAGTCGCCGGCGCGCACCTGCGCCGTCTCCGGGAGGAAGTCCGGCAGCTCCCCCGCGTCGAAGCGGGCCTGACGCTCCCGCCGGCGGGCAAGCAGGTCGGCGACGCGCGGGCGGAAGGTGCGCACAAGATCGGCGAGCAGCGCGAGCGCGTCGGGCGTCAGGACGGCCGCGTACCCAGGCCGCATGGCGCCGTGTAGCACGAGCCCGGAGGCGGTTTGACTGCAGGGGGACGAGGCGTCCGGATTCACGGCTACGTGTATGTGTAACGACGACCGGACCGGGTCAAGCCCGTGAAATGTTTTGAGCGAACGCCCTGTCGAGATTTGTCAATGACAGGCTGTCAATGTGTTAAGCTTGTAAGAGGCCGAGGGGGCGGTCGAGGGACCGCCATGGCGCAAACGAATCGCGAGCTTCCACGCCTCGGGGCCAAGGTCCGGACCCTGCGCAGGCGCGAGAACATGAGCCAGGTGCAGATGGCTCAGCGGCTGGGGATCTCGCCCAGCTACCTCAACCTCATCGAGTCCAACCGGCGGCCGCTGCCGGCCACGCTTCTCATCAAGCTCGTGCAGCTCTTCGGGGTCGATCTGCACGCCTTCGGGGCCGACGACGACGCGCGGCTCGTCAACGACCTGCTCGAGGCGTTCTCGGACCACTCGTTCGACGCCTACCAGCTCACGTCGACCGATCTGCGCGACCTGGCTCTCAACCACCCGCAGACGGCGCGCGCGGTCATCGCGATGTACAGCTCGTACAAGGCGCAGCGCGAGGCGAGCGAGGAGCTGGCGTCGCGACTCGAGGGCGACGAGGGCGGCGGCATGGAGCGCTCGCAGCTCCCCTCCGAAGAGGTGAACGAGCTCGTCCAGAAGCACATGAACCACTTCCCCGAGCTCGAGGAGGGGGCCGAGGAGCTGTGGAAGAAGGCACGCCTCGACACCGACGAGCTCTACCCGGGGCTCGTCCGCTACCTCGACAAGCAGCACGGAGTGAGCGTGCGTATCGCGCGCGGCGGGGCGGAGCGCGGCATTCTGCGTCGGTTCGAGGCCGAGAAGAAGATCCTGACGCTGAGCGAGCTCTTGCCGACGCGCTCGCGCACCTTCCAGCTGGCGCATCAGATCGCGCTGGTCACCCAGCACGCGAGAATCGGCCGCATCGTGGCCGACGGTCACCTGACGACGGACGAGTCGCGAGCCCTGGCGCGTGTCGCGCTCGCGAACTACTTCGCCGGAGCCGTCATCATGCCGTACGCGCCGTTCCTGGGGGCGTGCCGGCAGGAGAGGTACGACGTCGACGTCATCGGCAGGCGCTTCCGCGTCGGCTTCGAACAGGTGTGCCACCGGTACACGACGCTGCGGCGTCCGCTCGCCGAGGGCGTCCCGTTTCACATGGTGCGCATCGACGTGGCGGGGAACATATCGAAGCGCTTCAGCGCGAGCGGTATCCGCTTCGCCCGGTTCTCGGGCGCCTGTCCCCGATGGAACGTCTTCGCGGCGTTCATGACGCCGGGGATGATCCGCATCCAGCTATCGCGCTTCCCCGATGGTTCGACTTACTTCTGCATCGCACGCACGATCACCAAGGATTCGAGCGGGTACCATGCCACGGTGCCGGTGCAGTCGATCGGGCTCGGCTGCCGGATCGAGCACGCGCGGGAGATGGTCTACTCCGACGGAATCGACCTCGACAACACGAGGATGATGACGCCCGTGGGCGTCACGTGCCGGCTCTGCGAGCGGAGCGACTGCGAGCAGCGCGCGTTCCCGTCGATCCGCCACCCCCTGCAGGTCGACGAGAACGTCCGCGGCGTGTCGCTGTACGCGCCGGTGCCGCGCGTGCCCTAGACAAGAGGGTGGGCCAACCCCGCGCACACGGGGTGTCGGGGCGCGGGCGCGGGCGCGGGCGCGGGCGCGGGCGCGGGCGCCGACGCAGACATCGTCGAATAGAGCGGCGCTTCGCTGGCGCGGCCTGCTCAGAAGACGGGCGTTTCGGTGAAACGGCCCCACACGTCCTGGAGGGCCTGAACGATCTCGCCCTCGGTCGCGTG
>PLYU01000007.1 GCA_003153495.1 Myxococcales bacterium | reverse complement strand
CCGGCGCGGAGATCCCCGCGTCTTGTACGCCGACCCCGACCCCGGTGTGCGTCACCCCGCTGTCCCCCGCACCCGTCCCGAGCGCGAGCGGCACGGTGTGCCTCTGCGTCGCCGATTCGGATTGCTCCAGCGGCAAGTGCGAGAACCTGGCGAGCCAGTGCACCGCGGCCAATAACGGTACGGGTCCCGCGCTGTGCACCGGGTCCGGCCCCGCGGACTCCGCCGATTGCCAGCGGGCCGCGTCGACCAATAGCTGCCCGGCCGGCGTGCCGAATGCAGCGCACACGCAGTGCCTGTGCAGCAGCGACAGCCAGTGTACGAGCGGCAAGTGCTCGAAGATCTCCGGTCAGAACGACGTCGCCTGCGCCACGTGCACGGGGACCACGACCGCCGGCAGCTATGACGTCTCCGACTGTCAGCTGCTGACGTCGAGCGCGCCGGGAGGGCACTACTGCAACACGCCCCTGTCGCGCCGTCCGGTGTGCGACGCGAGCAACAACTACTGCCTGTGCACGGACGACTCGGAGTGCAACAGCTACGGCAAAAACGTCAACGGCACCCAGTGGAAGGGCGGCTGCGTCAGCACGACGTCCCAGTGCACGGGCACCTGCAGCGGCACGGCCAGCTATTCGGACCCCGCCAGCTGCGCGCCGGTCGGGCCGAGCTGCACCTCTGGGGGCAGTCAGGCGTGCCCGGCCGGCACGGCGTGCGAGAGCGGAGCCTGGAGCGGGTCGCGGGGCCTCTGCGGCGGCGCGACGCAGTGCTGCTGGTGCACCAGCGATGCGGCCTGCGGGGTGAGCGGGCACTGCATCGACGACGCCACGACCGGAGCGGGCATTCACCAGTGCGCCGGTCACGGTCCGTGCACGGGCACCGGGACCAACTGGGACGCCATGCACTGCCAGCTGGGCGATCCCGGCATCCCGATGTGCTCCGCCGACACGTGCGCCGTGGGCGGCGCGACGGTAGGCACGTGCGAGCCGAGCGGCTCGTGCACCACGGTCGGTGCCACGTGCTGGTGTACCCAGGACAGCCAGTGCAAGAGCGGCCGGTGCAAGAGCTGGTCGGGGTGCGCCCCCGGCGGCTGCACCGGGTCCGGTCCGACCGACGGGATGAACTGCGCCGCGGGCCCGGCGGGGGGCCTCCCCTCGGCGCCCTCCCCCTCGGCCTCGGGCGCGAACGGGAACTACGTCTGCGCGAGGGGCAACTGCTCGAACGTCACCTCGCCGGCGGCTGTGTGCAGCACGTCGGGGGTGGCGTGCTGGTGCACGAGCGACGGCCAGTGCCTGAGCGGCCGGTGCAAGAGCTGGGCGGGGTGCGCGACCGGCGCGTGCACCGGCGCCGCCGGTCCGACCGACGGCTTCCACTGCGCCCTGACCGGGGCCGGCGGCACGCTCCCGGCCACCCCGAGCTGCGCGGCCGGCGTGCCGAGCCTCGCGACACCCGATGCGTGCACGTGCAACGCCGACGCGCAGTGCTCGACCGGCAAGTGCGTCCCGTCGGCCGGAAACGCGAGCTGCTCTGCGGGAGGCCCCTGCACGGGCACAGGCCCCGCCGACGCCTTCGGGTGCGTGACGGTCAGCGACGCCGCGAACCCCGCGACGTACTCGTGCGCGAAGGGCAAGTGCAACGCCGCCACCGGCACCTGCAGCGCCCTGGGCGCCGCGTGCACCTGCTCGCTCGACAGCCAGTGCCCAGGCAGCAAGTGCGCGTACGTCACCTCGGGAGCGAGCGCCAACGCCGCCGCGTGCGTCAACACGACCAACTGCAGCGGCTCGGCGGGCAGCCCGCTCGACGGGTACAACTGCGTTCTCGCCGCCAACGGGATCCCCGCGGCGCCGACCGCCTCGTACTCCTGCTCGACCGGCGTCTGCAACTCCGGCAAGACGTCCTGCCTGTGCACCAGCGACAGCCAGTGCTCGAGCGGCAAGTGCGTCAAGATCGCCGACAACACGACCGCGTGCGGGACGAGCTGCACCGGCACCGGCACCGGCGACTACGCGAGCTGCCAGATCTTCACGCCGACGGTGGCCTCGTACAGCTGTCCCGTCGGCCTGCCGAACACCGGGAACACCGCCTGCGCTTGCAGCACCAACGTGCAGTGCAAGGGGAGCGCGTGCGCGAGCACGGGCGCCGCCTGCACCGGGACGTGCACCGGAACGGGGGCCACCGACAGCTTCCACTGCCAGGCCAGCGCGTCGGGCGAGATCCCGACCTCGTGCACGGCGACGCCGGTGTATTCCTGTCCGACCTCGCTGGTGCCGGCGCCGAAGCCGAACAGCGAGGGCAGCGCGTGCCTGTGCGTGGCGGACAGCGACTGCTCGAGCGGCAAGTGCGTCAACGCGAACAGCCAGTGCACGGGCGCGTGCACGGGCGCCGGCGCGGCGGACAGTAGCGACTGCCGGCTCCCCGCCGACGCCCCGACTGGGTACTCGTGTGCGCTCGGCGGATGCAACGCGCTGCACGCCTCGAAGACCTGCCCGCTCAACGCCCCCTGCGCCTGCACGCAGGACTCGGACTGCAACAACGGCGGAACCGGTGGCAAGTGCGGCAGCATCGCCACGGGGGACGCGGGCCACCCNNAGCGCGACGGCGCCCTACACGGCGTGCGTGGCGAACGCCGCGACCCTGTGCGCCAGCGGGGGATGCGTCCGGACCGCCGCGAACGCCAGCGCGAGCGCGTGCACCGCCACCGGGACGGCCGATCTGGCGAGCTGCGTGATGCCCGTGGCCACGACGCCGATCACGACGTACGCGTGCTCGAAGGGCGGCTGCAATACCACGACCGGCGCCTGCGCCGCCGCCGGCACCTGTTACTGCGACAACAACAGCCAGTGCGCCAGCGGTCAGTGCGAAGTCACGAGCAGCCAGAACAACACGTCGTGCGGCGCGAGCTGCACCTCGACGAGCGCCGCCAAGGACGGCTTCGACTGCGTCCTGGGGGGGACCCACGCCATTCCCACGGCGCCCACGTCTCTCACTCTGCCGCCCGCGGTCAACGTCGATCCGACGCCGTGGGCCGCCAAGTTCCTGACGTCCCCGAGCTGGAGCTGCAACGCCGCCGGGACGATGACGATCAACTCGACGGCAGGCACCGTCTCCGACACGAGCTGCGCCCTCGGCACGCCCGACATCTCGACCGGCGTCGCCCAGATCGGCGGCGGCCCGAGCGTCATGGTCATCCGCCTCACAGGGCTGACGGTGAGCGCGGGTCACATCGTCAACATCACGGGCTCGAGCCCGGTGGTCTTCCTGGTCTCGGGCAACGTCACGGTCGACTCGGGAGGAATCGTCGACGCCGACGCCGCCGGGACCACTGCCGGAGCCGGAGGTAACGGCTCGAGCTGCGGCACCTCGACGGGGACGAGCTCCGCGGTGACCGGGACCGGCGGCGGCGGGGGAAGCTTCCGCACCGCCGGCGGCTACGGCGCCAAGATCGACGGGACCAGCGGGAGCGCGGCGGGCGCGGTCGCCTCCAGCTTCACGCTGCAGCCGCTGCGGGGGGGCTGCGCCGGAGGCGCGGGCGCCAACGGGATCAACCCCGGCGGCGCCGGAGGGGGAGCGTTCGAGATCAGCGCGTCGGGCACGGTCTCGATCGGCGCGACGAGCCTCGCCTACCTGAGCGCGGCGGGCGGCGGCTCGCCTGGCGCCGTCAGCACCACGAACAACGACGCGAGCGGCGGCGCGGGCAGCGGCGGGGGCATCCTGCTGGTCTCGCCGTCGCTGGCCACCTTCGCCAGCGGCAGCGTCGTCCGCGTGCACGGCGGAGGCTCGGCCTCCTCGCACGGCACCGGCCAGCAGGGGAAGGCCGGCCAGAACGGCTCGTCGACCACCAACACGGCGGCGCCCGGCGGCAGCGCTCCGGACACCGGCGCGGCGGCCGGGGTCACCGGAGGCCTGTGCGCCGGGACGACGACCACGTGCGCGACTTCTGCGGTGGGCTCCAACGGCACGCACGCTTCGGCCGGGACCACCCAGAACGGCTCGGGCGGCGGTGGCGGTGGCGGGAGCCTCCAGGTCA
>PLYU01000005.1 GCA_003153495.1 Myxococcales bacterium | reverse complement strand
CCGGCGCGGAGATCCCCGCGTCTTGCACGCCGACCCCGACACCGGTGTGCGTCACCCCCCTGTCCCCGGCACCCGTCCCCAACGCGAGCGGCACCGTGTGCCTCTGCGTCGCGGATTCGGATTGCTCGACCGGCAAGTGCGAGAACCAGGCAGGCCAGTGCACGGTAGCGAACAACGGTACAGGTTCCGCGCTTTGCACGGGCTCCGGCCGTGCCGACTCCGCCGGTTGTCAGCAGGCGGTGTCGACGCCGAGCTGCCCGGCCGGTGTGCCGAACGCAGCGCGCACGCAGTGCCTGTGCAATAGCGATAGCCAGTGTACGAGCGGCAAGTGCTCGAAGATCCCCGGTCAGAACGACGTCACCTGCGCCACGTGCACGGGGACCACGACCGCCGGCAGCTATGACGGCTCGAACTGTCAGCTGCTGACGTCGAGCGCGCCGGGAGGGCACTACTGCAACACGCCCCTGTCGCGCCGTCCGGTGTGCGACGCGAGCAACAACTACTGCCTGTGCACCGACGACTCGGAGTGCAACAGCTACGGCAAGAACGTCAACGGAACCCAGTGGAAGGGCGGCTGCGTCAGCACGACGTCCCAGTGCACGGGCACCTGCAGCGGCACGGCCAGCTATTCGGACCCCGCCAGCTGCGCGCCGGTCGGGCCGAGCTGCACCTCGGGGGGCAGTCAGGCGTGCCCGGCCGGCACGGCGTGCGAGAGCGGAGCCTGGAGCGGGTCGCGGGGCCTCTGCGGCGGCGCGACGCAGTGCTGCTGGTGCACCAGCGATGCGGCTTGCGGGGTGAGCGGGCACTGCATCGACGACGCCACGACCGGAGCGGGCATTCACCAGTGCGCCGGTCACGGTCCGTGCACGGGCACCGGGACCAACTGGGACGCCATGCACTGCCAGCTGGCCGATCCCGGCATCCCGATGTGCTCCGCCGACACGTGCGCCGTGGGCGGCGCGACGGTAGGCACGTGCGAGCCGAGCGGCTCGTGCACCACGGTCGGCGCCCCGTGCGGGTGCACCCGAGACAGCCAGTGCACGAGCGGCCGGTGCAAGAGCTGGTCGGGGTGCGCCCCCGGCGGCTGCACGGGGTCCGGTCCGGCCGACGGGATGAACTGCACCGCGGGCCCGGCGGGGGGCCTCCCCGCAGCGCCCTCCCCCTCGGCCTCGGGCGCGAACGGGACCTACGTCTGCGCGAAGGGCAACTGCTCCAACGTCACCTCGCCGGCGGCCGTGTGCAACGCGTCGGGAGCCGCGTGCTGGTGCACGAGCGATAGCCAGTGCCTGAGCGGTCGGTGCAAGAGCTGGGCGGGGTGCGCGACCGGCGCGTGTACCGGCACCGCGGGCCCGAGCGACGGCTTCAACTGCGCCTTGACCGGGGCCGGCGGCACCCTCGCGGCAACTCCGAGCTGCGCGATGGGCGTGCCGACCCTCTCGACGCCTGACGCGTGCACGTGTAATGCCGACGCGCAGTGCTCGACCGGCAAGTGCGTCCCGTCGGCCGGAAATGCGAGCTGCTCGGCGGCAGGCCCCTGCACGGGCACGGGCCCCGCCGACGCCTTCGGGTGCGTGACGGTCAGCGACGCCGCGAACCCGGCGACGTACTCGTGCACGAAGGGCAAGTGCAACACCGCCAGCGGCGCCTGCAGCGCCCTGGGCGCCGCGTGCACCTGCTCGCTCGACAGCCAGTGCCCCGGCAGCAAGTGCGCTTACGTCACCTCGGGCCCGAGCGCCAACGCCGCCGTGTGCGTCAACACGACCAACTGCAGCGGCTCGGCGGGCAGCCCGCTCGACGCGTTCGACTGCGTCCTCGCCGCCAACGGGATCCCCGCCGCGCCGACCGCCTCGTACTCGTGCTCGACCGGCGTCTGCAGCTCCGGCAAGACGTCCTGCCTGTGCACCAGCGACAGCCAGTGCTCGAGCGGCAAGTGCGTCAAGATCGCCGACAACACGACCGCGTGCGGGACGAGCTGCACCGGCAGCGGGACCGGGGACTACGCGAGCTGCCAGATCTTCACGCCGACGGTGGCCTCGTACAGCTGCACCGTCGGCCTGCCGAACACCGGGAACACCGCCTGCGCTTGCAGCACCAACGTGCAGTGCAAGGGGAGCGCGTGCGCGAGCACGGGCGCCGCCTGCACCGGGACGTGCACCGGAACCGGGGCGACCGACAGCTTGAACTGTCAGGCCAGCGCGTCGGGTGAAATTCCGACGTCCTGCGCCGCGACGACGACCTATTCCTGCCCGACCTCGCTCGTTCCGGCGCCAAAGCCGAACGGGGACCACACCGCGTGCCTGTGCGTGGCGGACAGCGACTGCTCGAGCGGCAAGTGCGTCAACGCGAACAGCCAGTGCACGGGCGCGTGCACGGGCACCGGCGCGGCGGACAGCAGCGACTGCCAGCCCGCGACGGACGCCGTGGCGGGGTACTCGTGCGCGCGCGGCGGGTGCAACGCGGCGCACGGCACGACGACCTGCCCGCTCAGTGCTCCCTGCGCGTGCACGCAAGACGCGGACTGCAACAGCGGCGGAACCGGTGGCAAGTGCGGCAGCGTCGCCACGGGGGACGCGGGCCACCCGGTCAACAGCGCGGCGTGCGCCGCGACGGGCGCCTGCACGGGGAGCACGACCCTGCGCAACCTCGACGGCTTCGACTGCCAGATCGGCGCCTCGACGACGGAGGTCTCGGCCCCACCCGCATGCGCGAAGGGAGTCCCCAGCGCGACGGCGCCCTACACGGCGTGCGTGGCGAACGCCGCGACCCTGTGCGCCAGCGGGGGATGCGTCCGGACCGCCGCGAACGCCAGCGCGAGCGCGTGCACCGCCACCGGGACGGCCGACCTGGTGAGCTGCGTGATGCCCGTGGCCACGACGCCGATCACGACGTACGCGTGCTCGAAGGGCGGCTGCAACACCGCGACCGGCGCCTGCCCCGCCGCCGGCACCTGTTACTGCGACAATAACAGCCAGTGCGCCAGCGGTCAGTGCGAAGTCACGAGCAGCCAGAACAACACCTCGTGCGGCGCGAGCTGCACCTCGACGAGCGCCGCCAAGGACGGCTTCGACTGCGTCCTGGGGGGGACCCACGCCATTCCCACGGCGCCCACGTCTCTCACGCTACCCCCCGCGGTCAACGTCGATCCGACGCCGTGGGCCGCCAAGTTCCTGACGTCCCCGAGCTGGAGCTGCAACGCCGCCGGGATGATGACGATCAACTCGACGGCTGGCACCGTCTCCGACACGAGCTGCGCCCTCGGCACTCCCGACATATCGACTGGCGTCGCCCAGATCGGCGGCGGTCCGAGCGTCATGGTCATCCGCCTCACGGGGCTGACGGTGAGCGCGGGTCACATCGTCAACATCACGGGCGCCAGCCCGGTGGTCTTCCTGGTCTCGGGCAACGTCACGGTCGACTCGGGAGGAATCGTCGACGCCGACGCCGCCGGGACCACTGCCGGAGCCGGAGGTAACGGCTCGACCTGCGGCACCTCGACGGGGACGATCTCCGCGGTGACCGGGACGGGCGGCGGCGGCGGAAGCTTCCGCACCGCCGGCGGCTACGGCGCCAAGATCGACGGGACCAGTGGGAGTGCGGCGGGCGCGGTCGCCTCCAGCTTCACGCTGCAACCGCTGCGCGGGGGCTGCGCCGGAGGCGCGGGCGCCAACGGGATCAACCCCGGCGGCGCCGGAGGCGGAGCGTTCGAGATCAGCGCGTCGGGCACGATCTCGATCGGCGCGACGGGCCTCGCCTACCTGAGCGCGGCGGGCGGCGGCTCGCCCGGCGCCGTCAGCACGACGAACAACGACGCGAGCGGCGGCGCGGGCAGCGGCGGGGGCGTCCTGCTGGTCTCGCCGTCGCTGGCCACCTTCGCCAGCGGTAGCGTCGTCCGCGTGCACGGCGGAGGCTCGGCCTCCTCGCACGGCACCGGCCAGCAGGGCAAGGCGGGCCAGAGCGGCTCGTCGACCACCAACACCGCGGCGGCCGGCGGCAGCGCTCCGGACACCGGCGCGGCGGCCGGCGTCACCGGAGGCCTGTGCGCCGGGACGACCACCACGTGCGCGACCTCTTCGGTGGGTTCCAGCGGCACACACGCTGCGGCGGGGACCACCCAGAACGGCTCGGGCGGCGGCGGCGGTGGCGGGAGCCTCCAGGTCA
>PLYU01000123.1 GCA_003153495.1 Myxococcales bacterium | reverse complement strand
AGACGAGCTGCACGAACCCTGGCGCGCCGGGATCGGCCGAAAGACACCGGTCTCCTGTCTAGCGGCGCTTGCTATCGTGGGCGTCATGCGTCCGTCGGTCGTCGTCGGGGTCCTCGTGCTGTCGGCTTGCGGCGGAGGCGCGGACTCCTCCGGGCGCGGCGCGAGCGCCCCCGCGGCGGCCGGGGGCGAGCCGGACGACGGGTTCGCCGACTACGCTGCGGAGCACGGCATCACCACGCTCAACGGGGGCGGCGGCGAGGCGCCCGAGGTGAGCGCCGACGGGCTGCGACTGGAGCGCGTCGAGAAGAACAGGCCGGTGAAGCTCGACGGAGTGCTCGGCGAGTGGCCCGTCCCGGCGAAGGCGAGCGTCGTCGTCCGGGGGTCGGCCGCGAAGACCGGGATGACGATCGCCCTGCTCTACGACGAGGCGAAGCTCTACGTCGGCGCCGAGATCACCGACGCGTCGTTCGCCGTCGGGCAGGATCACGTGTCGCTGGTGCTCGCGGTCCCGCAGCCGGGCGGCTCCTACGTCACCTACGATCTGGGGCTTTACGCCGGCAAGCCGGGGGAGAGCGAGGGGTCGGTGCGCTACGGGCGGAGCGGCGCGGTGCCCGGGGCCAGGATCGTCGAGGCTCCGGGTGCCAGCGGCTACACGTTCGAGGCCTCCGTGCCTTGGAGCGCGCTGCCCGAGGCGCGTACGACGCGCGTGGGCATCCACGGCGTCGCGAGCTACGTCGACGGCGAGAACGTCGTCGCGACGGGGCCCGGCGACGCCGCGCACCCGCGGGCGATGGCATGGGTGCCCAGCGAGCCAGAGCTCTCCATGATCGAGCAGCTCCTCGCCCCGAAGGGGCTCACCAGGCGCGCGCCGGACGCGGAGATCGTCGCCGACCTGACCGGCGACGGCGTGCGCGAGCGCGTCGCCGTCTGGGAGAACTACCTGACCGTCTGCGGCTCGTCGTACCTCGGGGGCTCGGGCTTCTTCTTCCGCGACCTGGTCGGGCAGCTCACGAGGCTGGACGTGCGCGACGTCACGGGCCGCGGCAAGCGGGACATCATCCTGCGCCGCCGCCAGAGCGTCGGCGACGGGACGCGCGAGTACGTGGAGGTGCTGAGCGCGGCCGGCAACGACGAGCCGCCGCGCGTGACGTTCGCGCACGAGATCTCGGTGCGCCAGTCCGACCGCCACGTCGACGACGCGGTCCGCATCTCGCGCGGCGAGATCGAGGTCAGCGTCCAGCCGGCGACCGGGTGGGACGCCGCCTCCTACGCCGAGCCGATCGCCACCGACGTGGAGCCGATCCTCTTGCCGTGGGGCGGCGTGCGCTCGCAGACGTGGCGCTGGGACGGCTCGCGCTTCGCCAGGGCCAAGATCGTCGGGCAGAGAGAGCAGCTCCCGCCCGGGAGCCCCGCCGCTCGCGCCGGCGTCGCCGAGGACCCTTCGCGCCTCCCCCCGCGCCCCCCGGAGCCGCCCACGCCGACCGTCAGCCGCGGCGGAGATCTCTCCGCGGCGCTGCTGGATCGGTACCGCAAGGACCGCGGCGTCGCGCCGGGCCTCGCGCCGAAGGTGGACCTGCAGGTGCACGTCGCCGGCGACGCTCGCCCCGAGCGCGTTCTGCTCATCGGGCGCGACATCGTGGTCCTCGGCCCGGGCTTCCGCGGCGGGACCGAGTACGCGTACGTCACCCTCGCGCAGTTCGCGGACGCCGGCGACGTCACCGACCTGTCGGCGCGCGATCTGACCGGGGACGGCGCGGCGGACCTCGTCGTGCGGGGCGTGCGGCACGTGAGCGCGGCGGGGGGGAGCGTCGAGTCCGACCTGATGTTCGTCTACCAGGTGGACGACGACGCGATCGTCCGCATCTTCGGCATCGAGACCGGACGCGGACGCGGCAAGAAGCACGTCCAGGCGCTCGTGCAGTTCATCCCGGCGGCGGGTGGCAAGTCGTTCGACATCCTCGCGGCGCCCGGCCGCGCGACCGGGTACACCAAGAAGACGTACCCGTGGGGCCAGGAGCAGCCGGGCAGCGGCGACGTCGAGCCGCTGCTCCTGCCCTGGGGCGGCATCCACGGCCTCCACTACACCTGGAGTGGGACGCAGTTCGCCCAGATCGGGGAGTAGGGCAGCCAAGGGCCGCCAGGGCCGCCGTCGGCGAAGGCGCTCTTGGACGGCGCGAGCGTCTTCGCCGGCGCGACCGTGACCCGGTCCACTGGACCGGTGGGCCTCGTTTCGGGCGCACCGGAGGAGGTTACTGGCCCGATGAGCGTCGTCTCTCCTCCGGCGACAGCGAGCGTCGCGGGCCCAGTGGCGACGGGTCGCCGACTCGATCGTCACCTTCCGCATCGCCGTCATGCACTCGCTCGGTCGCTGGCTGCCGCGATGTCCGTGCTGCCTGCGACGATGGTCTCGCATCCGCGCACCGAGACGACATCTGCGGCAGTAGTGCGAAGGTCTTCGACGTGCCTTGCTCGCCCGCGGGGCCAAGCGTTACCTGCTCAGACATCGAATATTCATTCGCCGCAAACAGGCGGCGAATGGATATTCGCTACCGATCGGCTCTATTTCACCGCCGGAATACTCTCCCTTAGAGACTCGGGAGTCACGTTCTGCCTCACGATCTTGATGTCTTCGCCAGCAGCCGTCGAGAAGCTGATGAGCGCACCCGTGAGGTCCTCGGACCTATTTCCGTTCCTATAGAGCGTGATTGTGGCCGCCGGCCAAGGATTTCTTATCCGGCAGGTGCCCCCAAGTTGCGAGCCTATTTCAACGAAACTGATGGCACCGCTCTTCGCGGCCGACGAGACCACGAAGCCGCCCTTTGCAAGAAGCTCGAAGTAGGCGGGCTTCTTGATGTCCCAAGCGGGGAAGACACGTATGACCGGATCCGCTCCCGGCTTGGCAGAGATGCTTTGCATGAGCCCGTCCTGAAGGCCGGCGCTCAGGATGCCGTAGCCCTCGACTTCTTCGCCATCGCCTTGCTTGAAGGCAATGCGATTTGCGGCGGTTCCAACGTACCCGTTGATATCTTTGTTGAGGTTGTCGAGAACGGCACCGAATTCGCTGCGCCCAAGCATGGCAGCGTCGAGCAAGTATCTGCCGCCCGCGTAGCCGTAGTTTCCCGATGAGATGTTCGACGCGTAGGCGGGGTGGGCCTCAAAGGAGTTATTGGCAATAACCCACTCATTGTCGTCCAGGCCTTGGTCCTTCGTTTCAAGTGTCAACACGTTGTAGTTCTCTAGCATCCGCAAGCGTGGACTTTCAGCCCCACCGAGAGCGTCTGCTCGAACTTGCGCCGCCGGCGTCCTTGCCTGCCCCCAGGTTGTGTTCGCGCTGGAAAGCGAGCCAATGGTGTCCGACTGGCCGCTTACCGGGTAGGGCGTCAGCTTGTCGACGATATTTTGCCATAGAGGCCCAAGGTCCGGATCGACGTTGAGGATCTCGGAGGCCTTCTTCGCTGCTTGCAAGACGCCCCTGATGAAGGCGAGGTCGTCGATGATGTCCTTGCCTCCCATGATGTGCTCGTGAAGACTGGTTCTGTAGATGTGATACTTGCCGTCCGAGTCCAGCTTGAGATTCGGGAAAGTCCTGTAGAACTCGGCCGCTCCCTTGAGCATCGGATAGGCCTGCCTGGACAGAAAATCATTGTCGAGCGTGTAAAGATAGTAGTTCCAGAAGTGCTCGGCCCTTTCGCTGGCATTGATGGTATTGAACGTCGTCCAATACGTGGGATGCAAGATCCACCGCGAGCACATATTGTTGCGGGCGCCTGCGAAGTTACCGAGCGCGGTGGACGGCCCCGCGCCATCCAACATGAAGCTCTTCAAGTCGGCGGCGATGTCGGCAGGAAGCTTCTCGGGGCCATTGAAGGACTCGGTCTCGTCGATGAAGATGCCCTTGCCTCCCCATTGCTGCTGGGCTGCGGTGGTGTAAGCATCGAAGTTCTTCATGTCCATCTTGAAAAACGGCTGTTGTAGCTCGCCGTGGTTCGCGGCATCGAACGAGTAGTGCAGACATTCTTGATTGAAGCCCCAGTACTCGGTGCCCCACATTTTGCTGAGACCGCCGGTAAACCAGATGTATCCACTGAACTTCGAAGGATAGTCTCCGCGCATGCTGATTGCGGATAGGTACAGGTAGTAGGTCCACTTGGTCTGGTAGTCCGCCGCTGCTGCGTCCGGCAAGTAGATGTACGACTTGGACCAGAAATCCCGCCACCACGCTTGATTGTTCGCATACGTCGCGTCGAATCCGGTCGTCTTGGACGTGTTCACCTTGTCCGTCGCCATGGCAACGACGTCGTCCGAGCTCTTGAGGCTGGAATGGCTTCCGACGAAAATGTAAGCGGTTCCGCTTGCCGCTGGAAGTGACAGGCGCACGGTCTTGCTGTCAGGAGAGCTCGTGGTTGCGGTTCTTCCGGCTACATCGATGACAACGGCTGCGGCGTTGTAGTGGTCGAACTCGGTAAAGCCGGTCGCCGCAGGCTGCTGATAGACCTGCTTCAATTGGAGTTGCCCTGCGTTCACGCTCGTTCGTGTCGTAGCGATGTGCGTGCCGCTCGTGACGTCCGGGTTCTGGAGCATCGCGAGGTCGACCGTGATGGGAGACGGCGATGTCCTGGTGTCGCTCACCTTCAAGATAAAGACGTCGGACTTCATGTCGCCGATGACGTCGACACTCACGCCGTTGCCCTGGATCGCCAGCCTGCCGTCGTAGAGCGACAGGTGCTGCTTGGTCGACGATGGCAGTGCGCCCGAGCCGAGATTCACATTCATGAAACCGCAGCCATAGCCGTAGTCACTGTTACCGTCGACGCCGGTGGATGCGCTGTTGTAGCCGAAGACTCCGACTCGATTGATTTGGAACTTCAGCGTGCTGCCGTCGGTGCTGTTCCAAACCAGACTGTCCATGGTCCCGTTGCCGACGGGAAGGCCGTATTGCGACGTCGTGATGGTGCCCGTGTTATCGATGTCCGCGGAGGAGACCAACTTGTGAAGATCGGCGCTGACGATCGGTGGCGTGCTGAATCCCCCGGTGCCGGCAGATCCATCCGCGCCGCCCGCGGCTCCATCTGAGGAGCCGATTCCGCCGTCTGAGGCGACGGTCCCGCCTGCGTCTCCGGCGGCGGCCGAGGACGTTGAGGCACCGGCTTTGTGGCCACCTGTTCCGGTCCCGGAAGATATGGTCCCGCAGCACGCGATGGCGCTCCCGATGATCCAGAGGGCACCAAACAACACGGCCTTCTTCGCGACCAAGTTGTCATTCGTAGTCATGAATGTGCCCCGATTCAGAATGCACCCGCATCCGTAGGATAATGCGAATGCCAGGCGTTGCTAATACAAGCGGTCGGGTCGGACTGGCGCGGCGTATGTAGGAGCAGGTCTCGTCTTCGTGCTACTTTCACGGCGTAGAACGCGCGGTGGCGGGCGATGCACGACGGCCTTTGTCAGAACTGCGTGAAGAACTTCCACGACTCCTCGGGAATCCAGTTCGTGGTGGAGCCGGGGTCGCTGGCGATGTTCGTATGCCCTCCGTCGAAGGTGCATGCTTTCGTGGGATATCCCGCTTTGCACCCTTGGAAGTCGTAGCAGACGTGGTTGCCTTGTTGCCAGGTCGGTATGGGGTCCGGAACGGTGCAGCCGTCATCGGTTGCGTGCTCTATGGCGATATACTTCGAGCCTTGGGTCGTGCTGCTCCCATTGACCCATGGGCACCTAGGGTCGCTCATGCCGGTCGTTTGCATCCATGCGATTGGTTCGTGGGTCTTGGTGGGCAAGTAGATGTTGTAATTGGCGGGGGCGATGCCCACGGCGGCGCGAATGTCCTTCTGGTGATTCACCGAGAGGGAATACGTCATCATGCCCCCGAAGCTGAATCCGGTCGCGAAGACGCGCGTGGTGTCGATGCACAGATTCGATTTGACATAGGCCAGGATGTCGTCGAACAAGATGTGGTCCGTGTCCTTCTGGGTATCCCACGTTCCTCCCGGAGTTCCGGGTAGTGCTTGGGGCGCGAGGAAAATGGCAGGCTCGTTGGCAGCGTCCGCCAATGGCTTGAGGAAGTAGTAGTCCTGCATGACCACGTCCTCGGCGCGGGCGCCGATCCAGTGGGAAGCGTAGAAGAATCGATAAGGCTTGTTCATGTCGTAATTGGTGGGAACATCGATGATGTACGTCCGCTCCAGGCCGTCGCTCGTGATCGTCTTCTTCCCGGAAGTCACCGTCGTGGATTTGCCGCAACCGGCGCTCATTGCGGGGGGGTTCTTGAGCGGGAGGGTGCCGGGGCCCGCATCGGAGCTGCTCGTGCCGCCCGATGAGCTGCCGGAGGTGGAACTGGAGCCGCTGCTGGAGCTTGAGCTGCTCGCCGGCCCGCCAGGATTTCCTGTCGAGGTGCCCGGCATCCCGGAGCTGCTTCCGGAGCTCGTGCTCCCGTCCTGCGTGCCACTGCTCGAGCCTCCCGAGCGGGTGGATGCATCGTCCCTGGTCACGGCGCTGGGCGAACCAGATGTCGACTCCGACCCGCACGCGACGGCAACGACGGACACGGACAGGAACATGAAAGGCGCGGAGCAAAATCTCTTCATCGGGTTGTCTCCCGCGTAGAACCTACCCCGAACCCGGGGGCGATCAAGAGCATTGGCCGACCTTTGGGCAACTTCCGACAGGTGCGTTTATGTCTTTGGTATCAAATTATTGCAAAGACGTACGCTCGAAACGGATCGCTCAGGACTGCGCGAAATGGAGGCGTCACGTGACCCGGACGCGGGCCCTTGCGCGCAGTGGGATTATCAACGCTCGCAGCGCCAGGTCCTTGGCTGCCTTCAATAGAAGACACGAAGATGCGCCGGGCGCAGGACTCAAATGGACCAGGCTTCCAGTCCGAGCGGAAGCCGAGGGGATCCTCTAATATGGTGTTTTCTGTGAGCTCGACGTGCCTTGCTCGCCCGCGGTGCCAAGCGTTACCTACTCGCCCTTTGCAGCTGGGTCGTGAGCTCCGCCGGCGTGTACGAGCGCCCCCCCGCGAGCGGCAATGTCGTGACGCTCGCGAGGTGCTTGTTCGCCCCCGCGACGAGCTGCGTCGCGCGGGCGACCACCGTGCTCTTGCTTCTGTTCTTCGTTGCCATGACCCGACGCGGCCTGACGCTCCATCCGGAGAAGACCCGTGTGGTGGACATGAGCCAGCCCGAGAGGAGGACAACGTTCGCGGCCTCACACGAAGCGAAACAACGGCCACAGCCTAGAATTGATCATCGCCTGGGTCCGTACCCATGATCGCCGCTCCTATGACCATCCTCCGCCGCTACAGGCTCGCGGCACCCTGCTCGCCGCCGCGGTCACGGCGCGTGCAGGGAGATGGAAAGGTATTTGGCGCTCTCGCCACGTAGCCCGCCTTCGGAGGCGGGCTTTGCGCCCCGCTCTTCCCGGCGCCCCGGACTTCAGTCTGCGTCACGACAAGTAGCGCTAGTGTTTGGCAAAGGGGTCGCCGACGTCGTCCAGGCCGCCGTGCGGGTCGGGGGCGGGCTTGGGTGACGGGGCGCTCGCTCGCGGCGCGGGCGCGGCGGGCTGCGGGTCCAGGGTGAAGGCCAGCTTGGGGCTGGAGTCGCCGACGGTGACGGTCTTCGTCCGGTACCCCTTGCGCGACAGGACGAGCGTCGCAAGCTCGCCGGGAGTCAGGTGCAGCACGACGGGCTGACGGCCAAGGTCTGCACCGTCCCGCGTCACCGTGGCGTCCCCCGGCTCCGCGCTCACGAGGATCTCGGTCGAGGTCGAGGTCGGGGTCGGGGTCGGGGTCGAGGTCGAGGTCGAGGTCCCGAGCCGGGCTGTCATGTTCGCGTTCGTGGCTATCGTCTGGGCGCCGCTGCTCGAGTTCTTCGCCACGACGCCGATGCCGATCGCCACGGCGACCGCCGCCGCCGCGATCACTGCGTAGGCCGGCCATCGCTTCCTCGACGCCAGGGGCGTCGCCGGCACGGGAGCCGGCATCGACCGGAAGTAGTCCGCCGGGACGTTGAAGCCGCCGGACCGCGCCATCATCTCGCCCACCGCTGCCGGCAGCGTGCCGCTCTCGAGCTTCTCGAGGTCCACGACCACCTCGTCCATCGTGGCGTAGCGGCCCTCGGCCTTCTTGGTCAGGCACTTGAGCACGATGGCGTCGAGCCCGGGGGGCACGTCGACCTCGGGAACCAGCGCGCCGATCGGCACGGGCGCCTTGTACATGTGCTGCGTGAGGATCCCCATGAAGTTGTCGGCGTCGAAGGGCACCTTCCCGCTGGCCATCTCGTAGAGGATGACGCCGAGCGCGTAGACGTCCGTGCGCAGATCGACGGCCGCCCCCGCCGCCTGCTCGGGGCTCATGTAGTGGGGCGTGCCGAACACGCTGCCGGCGCGCGTCATCCTCTTGGTCCCGCTGCCGACCTTCGCGATGCCGAAATCGAGGATCTTGACGAAGTCGCGCTCGGTCCCGCGGTTGATGAGCATCACGTTGTCGGGCTTGAGGTCGCGGTGGACGATGTTCGCCGCGTGCGCCGCCGCGAGGGCCTGCGCGATCTGCTTCGCGACGTGGTACAGGCGGGCGACCGGCATCGGACCCTTCGCCTCGGCCATGACCGAGGACAGGCTCTTGCCGCCGAGCAGCTCCATCACGAAGTACGTCGACCCGTCGGGGAGGTGACCGAAGTCGCTGATGTCGATGATGTGCGGGTTGCCGATGGCGCTCGCGGCGCGAGCCTCCTGCAAGAACCGCTCGTTCAGCTCGCGATCGGTCGTCATCTCGCCGCGGAGCACCTTGATCGCCACCCTCTTCTCGATGACCTTGTGCCGCCCCGCGTAGACCACCCCCATTCCGCCCTCGCCGATCACCTGCTCGACGAGGTACCGGCCGTCGATGGTCTTGCCGATGTACGGGTCGACCTTGGCGGCGGGCGGCGTTCCGACGTCGATGGCATCGAGGGTCGGGGCCCTGGCCGTGCTGGGCGGCGTCGAGTCGTCGGTCATCCGCGAAACCTTCCCCCCAGCATACAGCGAACCTGTCCGATCCGTGTTACGAGGCCCGGCGGACGATCAAGCGCATGGGCTACCCGATCACGGTCGCGCTCCGCTACCTGGCGTCCAAGAAGCGCCGGATGGTCTCGATCAGCACGGCCCTCGCCATCGGGGGCGTGGTCCTCGGGGTGGCCGCGCTCACGATCGTGATGAGCGTCACCGGAGGCTTCCAGGAGCAGTTTCGCGAGAAGGTGCTGGGCGTGAACGCCCACGTGCTCGTGCTCAAGTACTCGATCGACTTCCGCGAGTACCGCGACGTGATGAAGAAGGTGCAGGGCCTGCCCGGGGTGGTCGGGGTGGCGCCGTTCGTGATAAACCCCATGATGGTCACTCACGGCGAGCGCACGGCGACGGGGGTCCTCCTCAAGGGGGTGGATCCGGAGCAGATGACGAAGGTGCTCGACCTGCCGAAGCACGTCGTCGAAGGCAACCTCGCCGGCCTGCGGCGCCCCGGCGCGAAGCCGCCCCAGCGTCCGGTCGATCCGCTCCGCGACGAGCTCGATCGAGCGCGCCCCCGCCCGGACGGTCGGACGAGCTCCCTGCTCCGCCTGATGGAGCAAGAGATCGCCAGCGACGCGCACCGCGCCGACGCGGGCGCCGCCGACCCCGCCGAGGTCGGCGCGCAGGCCGGGAGGGACAGGCCGTCACCGGACGCAGCGAGCAAGACGGCCCCGGTCGGCGGACCCGCGGGCGACGTGACGCCGGCGGGGGGGTACAAGAGCCAGCTCCCCGACGACGACTACGTCCCCGACTCGATCGACCCGGACCCGTGCAAGAGCTCCGAGAAGATCGCGAGGATGCCCGGGATCGTGGTCGGGCGCACCCTGGCCAAGCAGCTCGCGGCACGGCTGGGGGATTGCGTGCAGGTCACCTCGCCGCAGATCGGCATCTCGTTCGGCTCGGGGTCGCGCTCCCCCATCGCCAAGCAGTTCCGCGTGACGGCGGTCTTCGAGGCCGGCTTCGATCAGTACGACTCCAAGCTCGTCTACACCGACCTCTACGAGGCCCAAGCCTTCTACGAGTACGGCGACAGCGTCACGGGCGTCGAGATGAAGGTCGGCGACATCGACGACGCGCACGCGATCGCGCGCCGCATCGACAAGCTCCTCAACAACGGCGTCTACCACACGATGGACTGGCGGGAGCTCAACCATGGTCTCTTCACGGCCCTGCTCATCCAGCAAATCGGGATGAGCTTCGTGCTCGGGCTCATCATCCTGGTCGCGGCGTGCACGGTGATCGCGACCCTGATCATGGTGGTCCTGGAGAAGAAGAAGGAGATCGCGCTCCTCAAGGCCATCGGCGCCAAGAACGACGCCATCCTGCGCATCTTCCTCTACCAGGGCGGGATGATCGGGATCAGCGGCACGGGGCTTGGCATCCTCATCGGATGGCTCTGCTGCAGGTTCCTCCTGTCGTACGGGTTCCCGCTCGACCCCAAGGTGTACTTCATCTCCCACCTGCCCGTGTCGATGCGCCCCATCGAGTTCGTGCTGCCGGCGGTCGTGGCGATCTCGATTTGTCTCGTGGCAACGGTCTTTCCGGCCGTGTACGCCGCGAAGCTCCGGCCGGCGGAGGGGCTGCGCGCGGAATGACGCCGACCGAGTTTGACCGTCCCGAGGCCCCCCTGATAGAAGCTTTTCGGGCACGGTCCCTGCGTGCCCGCACGGAAAGGCGAAGCGACGAATGCGCTGGCTCGTCGAGGTGACGTCGCTCGGCAGCTCCGAGAGAGACTCGCGCCACGTCGATGCCGACACCTGGCAGACGGCGTTGCAGGCGGCGCGCGCCCTGCGAGGCGAGACCGCGCCGATGAGCGGCTTCTCGATCGAGCTGCTCGACGAGGGTTGCCGGGCGATCGACCAGGCTTCGCGCCTGCGTTACGAGGTGCGCCGCGCATCGGAGGACGCCGTGCCGGCGTCCCGGCCGGGCGGCTCGGTGCTGCCGCCCGTGTTCAACGCGGCGCGCGCGGAGGTCATGGGCACCGTTGCGTCCCAGGTCGTCTTCAAGCGCGAGCAGGAGGCGACCGCGTCGATGCCGCTGACGTACCGCGAGTACGTGTACCTCGTACCCCAGGGCACCGGCGAGCCCGAGTCCGAGACGCTGCTCTACGCCCAGCTCGAGCTGATCCGGACGTCGCTCGAGCGGATCCCGCCCGGCAAGCTCGTGAACCTGGCCGTGTTCGACGCGCCCTTCCAGGGCAAGCCGACGGCGCGACCGGTGGCCGCGCTGGTGTGGAAAGACTGGCGCGGCGCCCCCGTCGTGGCATTCCCGCGACGCTCGGGGGGCTCGATGGCCCCGCCCCCGTCCGCCGCCACACCTTCCATGCCCCCGCCCGGGTTCGCGCCCGTACCCGCACCCGCATTCGTCCCCCCGCACGCGCACGCGTCAGTGCCCGCGCCCGTGTTCGCGCCCCCGCCCGCTCCCCCCGCCGAGGCAGCAGCCCCGCCCCGGGTCGCGGCCCCGGTGCCCGTGAGCCCGTTCGCTCCGGCGCTGACGCCCGCGCCCGCTCCTGTCTCCGCCCCGATCTCCGCGCGCCCTCAGGCGCCCATGCCGGTGTTCGCCCAGCGACCCGCGTCGGTACCCGCCCCGGCGGCGTTGCAGGAGATCTTCCAGGCAACCTTCCCCGGTGCCGCGCCGGTGCCCGCGCCCGCGTCGGCGTCGATCCCCGTGCCGGCGCCGGGGTCCATGCCCTCGCAGTCGCCTTTCTCCTCTCCTGCGCGCAGCGCGCCCCCGGCGAGCCGGGCCGACTCGCTTCGTCCCGGCACGCGGGTGCGCGGAGAGGACCTCATCGCGGACCTCTTCGAGGCGATGCACGAGCTGCACTTCGCTCGCGACGCGGTCGAGGGGGGCGACTTCTGCCTCGCCCTGGCCATGACGAAGCTGCCCTGTCAGGCGGGCATCGTTCACCAGTACGACATCGACCGGCGCGAGTACGTCGTCACGAGCGTCCGCGGGACCGGGGCGGCCCAGCTCCTGCTCGCGCGCAACCCCGAGAACGACCCGATGCTCTCCCTCGCCACGCGAAGGCGGCGCGCGGTCGTCGTCCCCGGCGACACGCAGGGCGACGCTACCTCGGTCGAGCGCTACGTGGCCGTCGGAGGCGCGCGCAGCGTCGTCGTGGTGCCCGTCATGCAGTCCGGGCGGTTCCTCGGGGCCATCGAGCTGCTCAACCCGACCGACGGCCAGCCGTTCACCGACTCCGACGGCAACGCGGTGATGTACATCGCCGAGCAGCTCGCAGAGTTCATCGCGGCCCGGGGCATCGTGACGGATCCCGAGCGCATCGGGGCGCGCCAGGTTCCGGGCCCGGGCGACCGGTAGACTCGAGCGCGATGGCGCGTCGACGCGAGAGACTCGCCAGCTTCGTCCTGCTGCCGGCGGTGCTCGCGGCCATCGGCATCCTCGCCTACTTCACGTTCCGGACGACGCTGCAGGTCGAGCGCCTCCGCCAGCAGTCGGTCCTCGAGGCCACCCTGGGGCTCGCCGACGAGAAGGCCGATCGCCTCGACAAGTACATCGTCGAGCAGGACAACGTGATCTTCGCGATCGCCGACCCGCTGCGCCTCGCCGAGCTCCCGGAGCGCTGGCTGCCCACGGCCCGGCGCGAGACGCCCACGGTGCGCGCCGTCCTGGTCCTCGACGAGGCGCACACCGTCCTGGCGTTCGCATCGAGGGCGGGCGGCGCCCTGGGGGAGGAGGAGGCGTTCCGCAGGCTCCTAGTCCAGCGCATGTGCGGCGACATGGAGCTCGCCAAGCAGGGCCCCGACGAGCTGCGGCACCTCCACCGGGCCTACCGCGGACAGAGCTACCTCGTGAGCTACTGGCAGCGCCTGGTGCCGGGAGACGTCACCGTGGCAGACGCGCGCCCGCGTCGCTACCTGGTGGTGGCCTGGCACGACATCGGGCGCATCGTGAAGGACACGATGGCGACGCTGTTCTCCGAGGCGCCGACCCCGAGCCGCGTCAACGTCGTCGACGAGGACGGACGCATCGTGTTCGGCCCTCCGCTGCGCAGCGGCACGTTCACCGTGGCCGTTCGCTTCCCGACGACGCTCTACGGGTGGCGCGTGCAGGTTTCGCCGAGCGCGAGCGACGAGCTGACCGCGCGCGTCCAGAACCGGGCGATGCTGGAGCTCGTCATGGTCGTGCTGTCGTGCGCCGTGATCGTCCTCGGCGTCGCCACGATCCTGCTCGCCGCCGAGCGAGAGCGCCGGATGTCGGTGCTCAAGAGCGAGTTCGTGGCCAACGTGAGCCACGAGCTGAAGACGCCGCTCGCGCTCGTGCGCATGTTCGGCGAAATGCTGCAGTCAGGCCGGGTCACCAGCGAGGCGAAGCGGCAGGAGTACCTGGACATCATCGTGGGCGAGAGCGAGCGGCTCTCGGCGCTCATCGAGAACGTGCTGGATTTCGCGCGCGTCGAGCGCGGCCGGCAGGCTTACGAGTTCGCCGACGGGAGCGTGGGGGACGCCGTGTCGAAGGCGGCCAACGTCTACCGCTACCGGGCCGAGCGGGAGGGGGTCGCCCTCACCGTCGAGGTGGAGCCGGGCCTACCCAACGCCCGGATCGACGAGCGCGCGATCCAGCTCGCGGTCATCAACCTCATCGACAACGCCCTCAAGTACGCCGGGGGAACCGACGTCATCACCGTGCGGGTCCGGCGCGAGAACGGGGCCATCGTGGTCCGGGTCGTCGACCGGGGACCGGGGGTGCCGCCGGAGGATCGCGAGCGGATATTCGAGCGATTCGTGCGCGGCACGACCGCCCGGACCTCGGGATCCACCCCGCCGGTCCGGGGGAGCGGAATCGGCCTGGCCCTGGTCAAACACATCGCCGAGAGTCACGGGGGTCGCGCTTGGGTCGATAGCGCGGTAGAGAGCGCGGTAGATGACGCGGATGAGCAAGCGCGCGGCCGGGGGGCCGTGCAGGGCACCGGCGCAAGCTTCGCCATGTCGATCCCCGCAGGATCGGAGCGAGTGCCTGCGGCGAGAGTTGACGGGCGCGGCCCGAGGGATATCGTGGAACCGTAGCTGGGAGGCGCGTGAGTTTTCGCATGGGGAATGACGAAGCGAAGCTGTTCGTGGCGGGTTTGCCCGACAGCATCTCGGAAGACGTACTGAAGCAGCTCTTCGAGGCGACGGGAGGGAAGGTCGTCGGTGTGAGCTTGCCGAAGGATCGGGCCACGGGGCGTTCCCGCGGGTTCGGCTTCGTGACGCTCGCGACACCCCAGGAGGCGCAGGCCGCCCGCGACGCCCTCGACGGCTCGGTCCAGGGGGGCAAGTCGATCTCGGTCCGGCCCTTCCAGGCCGAGCCCCCGAAGCGCGACGCCGCTGGCCCGCGAACGGGGCCGCCGGGGGCGCGCGGACCGGGCGGTCCGGCGACGGCCCCGGACCGGACGCTCTACGTGGGCAACCTGCCCTACGACATCACCGAGGAAGAGGTCCGGATCCTGGTGAACGGCGCCGTTGCCGAAGGGACGGTGCGCGTTCACTTGCCCATGGACCCCGACGGCCGCAGGCGCGGCTTCGGGTTCGTGACCATGGCCAGCGCCGAGGCCGCGAAGACCGCCGCCGACACCCTGCGTACGGCAGACCTGCGCGGACGGCGGCTCGTGGTCAACCTGGCCCACCCGAAGGGGGAGCGTCCGGCCAGGCCCGAGGGAGGCGGCGGCTTCGCCGCCCCGTTCCCGCCGGCCTTCGGCGGTGGCGGTCCGAGCAGCCCGCCTCACCGCAAGCTCGCCCCCCACGAGGAGCGCCGCAAGCGCTCCTTCGAGGACGGCGGCGGCCCCAAGGCCGGCGCCAGCGCGAAGGCGGGCCCCAAGAAGAAGAAGAACGAGCGTGATGAGTTCCGCGGCGGCCGGAGCGCCGATTACGACAAGGACGACGACTAGAACGCGCGGCGCTTTTCGTCGAGACCTTCGCGGCTCGTCTTGACGGATTGCGGGGCGAAAAGTAGATAAGGCGCCTCCGCGCCCAGGCGCGGCCCAAACGGTGACCGCCATGCGTGACCTGATCAAGATGACTTGCGACAACTGCGGGCGGGCGAACTACACGACCACGAAGAACAAGCGGACGATGTCCGAGAAGTTCGAGATCAAGAAGTTCTGCCCCGCGTGCCGGAAGCACTTCCCTCACAAAGAGGGGAAGATCTCCAAGGGCTGAACCGTCTCGGTTCCCCTCGTTCGGGTGGCGGGCTTGGGGGGAGCGGGCCCCGCTCCACCCGATCGAGAGAAAGCGGCTGCGGTAGACACGACCCCCCCGTGTGGTACATGGTCTGTCCCCCGCGCGGCGCTGGTGCTGCCGGCAAGCCGCCTAGCGGCAAGGAGCCCCATGATCTTCGACTGGCTTCACGGCCTGTTCTCGAACGATCTCGCCATCGACCTCGGTACGGCGAATACCCTGATCTACGTCAAGGGGAAGGGCATCGTCTCGTGCGAGCCCTCGGTCGTCGCGGTGCAGAAGGACGCGAGGGGCGGCAACAAGGTGCTCGCCGTGGGGCGCGAGGCCAAGGAGATGCTCGGGCGCACGCCGGGGAACATCCGAGCAGTCCGCCCCCTGCGCGACGGCGTCATCGCGGACTTCGAGATCACCGAGGCGATGCTCCGTTACTTCATCGCCCGAGCGCACAGCCGGCGCACGCTGGTGAAGCCCCGGATCATCATCTGCGTCCCCTTCGGCATCACCGAGGTCGAGAAGCGGGCCGTCAAGGAGAGCGCCGAGAGCGCGGGCGCGCGCGAGGTCTACCTGATCGAGGAGCCCATGGCCGCGGCGATAGGCGCCGGTCTCCCCATCACGGAGCCGAGCGGGAACATGATCGTGGACATCGGAGGCGGCACGACCGAGGTCGCGGTCATCTCGCTCGCCGGCATCGTGTACTCGCAGAGCGTGCGCGTCGGCGGCGACAAGATGGACGACGCGATCGCCGCGTACCTCAAGCGCAAGTACAACCTCGCGGTCGGCGAGCAAACGGCCGAGAGGATCAAGATCCAGATCGGCAACGCGTACCCGCTCGAGAAGCAGCTGACGACCGAGGTGAAGGGGCGCGATCTCGTCGCGGGCGTCCCGAAGACGGTCGTCGTCAACAGTGACGAGATGCGCGAGGCCATGGCCGAGCCGATCCACGCGATCGTCGAGGCCGTGCTCACCGCGCTCGAGAAGACGCCGCCGGAGCTCGCGGCGGACATCGTGGACAAGGGCATCGTGCTCACCGGGGGCGGCGCGCTCCTGCGTAACCTCGACGTGCTGCTCCGCGAGGAGACGGGCCTTCCCGTCATGGTCTGCGACGATCCCATCAGCGCGGTCGTCCTGGGAAGCGGCAAGGCCCTCGATCACATGGAGCTGCTCAGGGACGTCACGATCTCCTGAGGTCCGGCAGATCGAGGAGTCTGGACGTAGGAGCGCGCCGTGTCCCCCGCCGTAAGACGCCTGCGCGACCTCGTCATCGTCGTCGTGCTCCTCGCCGTCCCGTTCTTCGTGCTCAAGGCGAACATGAAGTCGCCGGAGAGCCAGAACGCGGTCGACCGGCTCGTCCTGCGCCTCTCGGCCCCGGTCGAGGTCGCCGCTGCCACCGTCGCGCGGAGGGTGGGAGACGTCTGGGACGACTACGTCTACCTGGTCGACGTCAAGCAAGACAACGAGCGCCTCTCGTACGAGAGGGCGCGGCTGCGCGAGCAGGTGCACTCGCTCGAGCAGGCCCGCGCGGAGAACCGCCAGCTGCGGCGCCTCCTGCAGCTGAAGGACTCGACGCCTGGCGACATGGTGAGCGCGCAGGTCATCGGCAAAGACTTCACCGAGTTCTTCCGGGTGACGCGGATCGTGCTCGACAAGGGGGCGCGAGACGTGCGGTCGCACATGCCCGTCATCTCGCCGGACGGCGTCGTGGGCTCGGTCCTCCACGCCACGGGTGACATGGTCGACGTGCAGCTCGCCGTCGACGCGGCGTTCGGCGTGGACGTCGAGGACGAGCGCACGCACGCGCGAGGCTTCGTCCGCGGAACGGGCGACCCGACGCGCTACGGCTGCAAGGTCGAGATGGTGGACTCCCGAGACGAGGTCGAGCTGGGCGATCTCCTCGTGACGAGCGGCAAGGGACGCTGGTTCCCCCGGGGGATTCCGGTCGCTCGCGCGACCAAGGTGGTCAAGCGAGAGCTCGGCCGCGATCAGGACGTCGAAGCCGTCCCGACGGTCGACTTCTCCCGGCTGGACGCGGTGCTCGTGCTCGTGACCGTCCCGGGTGACGAGCCGGGGTCCGGCACGGTCGGCAGCCTGACGCCGAGCGGGCCGCGGGGGAGGCCGTAGTGCGAAGCTTCGGCGTCCTGCTCTTCGGCGTGGCTCTGCTCCTCTTGCAGGCCAACGCGTTCCGGCTGACCGACGGGCTTCCGCCGCTCGTCGCCGGCGCGCTCTGGGTCGTCGCTCTCGTCGTCGACGCGGCGCACACGGTGCGTCAGATGCGCGGGACCCCCGCCCACCCGCGCGTGATCGCCACCTTCCGGGCCGACCTGACGCTTCCGGCGACGGTGCTCCTCGGGTACTCGCTCCTCGTCTCGGTCGGGCACGCGCACCTGGGCAGGCCCATCCCCTCGCTCGTGCTGCCGCTCATCCTGTTCATGGGCGTGCACGAGTACTCGCTCGCCCGCGGAGCGGCGATCGCCTTCGTGCTCGGCTACGGCACGGACCTGCTCGGGATCGCGCCGGTCGGCCTCTTCACGTTCACCTACGTGGCCACGTTCGTGCTCGCCCGCGCGGCGGGAGTGCGCCTCGCCGCGCAGACGACGTGGATGCAGGTCCTCCTGGTCGGCGCCTTCGCCATCCAAGAGAGCACAGTGATCCTGGTCCTGCTGGCGATCTTCGGGCGCGACGCCTGGGTGCCCAGATCGCTCTATCCGCTCGCCCTCCCCCACGCGATCGCGACCGCCGCCGTCGCGCCGGTCGTCTTCCGCCTCGCCCAGGCGATCCACTCCGCGACCACGGGCGGCCCGAGGGCGGAGGCCAGCGGGAGTGCGTCGGCGTGACGAACCTCCTCGTCCCGCGCTCCGATGTCGGCGAGTTCCGCAAGCGGTACAAGTGGATGGCGCTCGCCGCGTTCGTCTCGTTCGCCGTCGTCGCAGGCCGTCTGCTCCAGCTCCAGGTGCTGCAGGGGGCCGAGTACGGGGCGATCGCCCACGAGAACATCATCCGCCGCGTCGTCCTGCCGACGACCAGGGGGGTGATCCGGGACGCGAACGGGAAGGTGCTCGCGTCCAGCCGGCCGTCGTACGACGTGGAGATCGTGCCGGGGCGGGTCATGCCCAGCGCGCGGCCGGTCCGGTACCGCAACGGGCAGGTCATCTCGCACGACCCCGACTCGTGGCCCAAGCTCGCCGATGTCCTCCGCCTCAACCCCGAGGAGCGCCGCACGTTCGAGGCGCGAATCCGCGCCGCGTGCGCGAGCGACGACGACAAGTCAACCTGCTGGCGCACGCCCATCCTGGTGCGCGAGGACGTTCCGCGCGACGTCGTCGCCGAGCTGAAGCAGCACCACGACGAGCTGGCGGGCGTCGACGTCGTGGGCGTGCCGGTGCGCTTCTACCCGTTCCAGGCCCTGAGCGCGCACATGCTCGGCTACGTCGCCGGGATCGACTCCGATACGCTGGCCAAGTACCGGCCGCCCGGTTACGAGAGCCTCGCGCGTGAGGAGCAGCAGCGCGGCAACCCACTCGGCTACGAGGCGGGCGACACGGTCGGCGCCACCGGCGTCGAGCACGCCTGGGAGTCGTACCTGCGAGGACAGCGGGGCTGGGAGAAGCGCGTCGTCGACGCCCGCGGCCGGTACAGGACGGCGCCGGAGGCCGAGCGGCTCATCGACCCTCCGGGTCGGCTCGATCCCATACCCGGGCGTGACCTCCGCCTGTCGGTCGATGCCGAGCTGGAGCAGGCCATCGAGAAGGCGATGCGCGGCCACGCGGCCGGGGCGGCGGTCGTGATCGACGTGCGCACCGGGCGCCTCATCGCCCTGTTCTCGAAGCCGGACTTCGACCCGAACGACCTCTCGGGAGGCACGGGGCGCAGCAGGCAGCGGGAGGCCTTCGGCCGCCTGTACTCCGACTCGCTGCGCCCGATGCTCGACAAGACCATGAGCGGGGCCTTCCAGCCAGGGTCGACGATGAAGCCGTTCAGCGCGCTCGCCGGCCTGGAGGATCACATCATCGACCCCGACCACTCGGAGAAGTGCGAGGGGTACGTGATGTTCGGCCGGCGCGTCTTCCGCTGCAGCCACGTGCACGGCGCAGTGCGCCTCCGGCAGGCGATCGCCCGGTCGTGCAACGTCTTCTTCTTCCACCTCGCCGAGGCCGTCGGGATGGACCGGATCGCCCGCGTGGCTCAGGCCTTCGGCCTGGGCCAGAAGACAGGCCTCGGTATCAACCCGGAAGCGCAGGGCCGGATACCGACGCGCTCCTGGTACGCCCTGCGCTACCGCGGGCAGTTCCGCCTGGGCTTCACGCTCAACATGGCGATCGGCGAGGGGGACGTGAGCGTCACGCCCCTGCAGCTCGGGCTCGCGTACGCGGCGCTCGCCAACGGAGGGACGCTGTATCAGCCTCAGGTCGTGCGGGCGGTGGAGACGAGCGACGGCGCGGTGGTCCAGGAGTTTCCGCCGCGGGTCCGCCGTCAGATCCCCGTCCAGCCCGACAACCTGCGCATGATCAGCGACGCCCTCTACGACGTCGTGAACGACCCGAACGGGACGGCCTACCCGGCCCGGGATCCGTCGCTCGACGTCGCGGGCAAGACGGGCACCGCGCAGACGGGCTACGTGGTCAAGAAGGAGGACGAGCCCAGGATGGCGTCGTTTCTATCGCAGAGCCACGCCTGGTTCGCGAGCTTCGCGCCGTCGCGGTCGCCGGAGATCGCCGTGACGGTCCTCGTCGAGCACGGCGGGTCCGGCCCGGAGGTCGCCGTGCCGGTCGCGATGCGGATCGTGCACGAGTACGAGCGGCTGCAGTCGATACGCCTGGGGCGGACGCCGTCGGCGAAGTCGCCGCCGCCCAAGCCGAAGGGGGCGCCGAAGCCGGCGGGGGCGCGGCCATGACGCTGCGCTCGAGCGACACCGGGCTGCTGGGGAGGGTGCGCGAGCACTTCGACTGGACGCTGTTCATCACGGTGGCCGCGCTGGCCGTCATCGGGGTCATCAACCTGTACTCGGCGACGAGCGTCGTGCGGGGCGCCCAGTCGGAGGACCACATCCAGCAGATCTACTGGCTCGTCGGCGGGGGCATCGTCGCGACCGTGGTCGCGACGATCGACTATCGCCACTACGAGCGGCTGGGATACGCGCTCTACGCCATGGGCGTGGTGCTGCTCCTGCTCGTCTTCATTCTCGGGCGCGAGATCCGCGGCAGCTCGCGCTGGATCTACCTCGGGTCGTACAGCTTCCAGCCGAGCGAGTTCATGAAGCTGTTCCTCGTCATCGCGCTCGCCAAGTACCTGCACGACGACCCGAGGAGCGACGGTCGGACCCTCAAGGATCTCGTCGTCCCGGCCCTCATCACCGCGGTTCCCACCGCGCTCGTCCTCTTGCAGCCGGATCTCGGCACGGGCCTCATCCTCGTGCTCGTCTTCGTCGCCATCTGCGCGCTGACGCGCGTCCGCGTACGCAGCCTCGTGTGGCTCGGCGTCTCCTCGGCGATCCTCGGCGCCGTCTTCTGGAGCTACGGCCTGCGCGGCTACCAGAACGAGCGCGTCAACGCCTGGCTGAACCCCGACGAGAACATCCTCGGCTACAACTGGGACCCCCATCAGGCTCGCATCGCGGTCGGCAACGGGGGCTGGACGGGGCAGGGCTTCATGAAAGGCTCGCAGAACCAGTTCCTGTTCCTCCACGAGCAGCACAGCGATTTCCCGTTCCCCGTCTTCGCCGAGGAGTGGGGCTTCGCCGGGAGCCTGGCGCTCGTGGGGCTCTACGGCTTCCTCGTCCTGTGGTGCCTGCGCGTCGCGTCGATGGCCAAGGACCGATTCGGCGCGGTGCTCGCGGTGGGCGTCGCCAGCATCGTCTTCTGGCACGCCATCTTCAACCTGGGCATGGCCACGGGATTGCTACCCGTCGTGGGCGTCACGCTTCCCCTCTTCTCGTACGGTGGCTCGAGCATCATGACGGTGCTCATCGGCATCGGCCTGGTGATGAACGTCTCGATGCGCCGCTTCCACGCGTCGCCGACGCGCTCCCCGATGCTCGGCCTATGAACCTTGTTTCTTGCCGCCCTGAAGCACCATCATGTGAAACTTCGAGAACTCTGTCTGCCCCAGCGTGTACATCACCTCGGTGAGCAGACGGTATGGGGTCAACGAGTCCGCGATGATGATCGCCTCGCTGTGCGAGGGGTCCTTGCCCGTGGCCATGCGGATGCGCTTGTCGGCGTCCCGCCAGGACTGCAGCGCGCTGCCGAGCGGCACGATGAAGTAGTCGTTGCGCGAGCCGCGCTTGTACTTCCCCTCGATGCCGTACTGGGCGGCGTCCGGGGGGACGGGGCACACGACGCTCTCGCCGACGATAATCTGCGACTTCGAGACGATGAGCGCCAGGCCCTCCGGCTCGGACGTCGGCTCGGTCGTCATGATGCTCTTCGGGAGCTGCAGGTCCTGCGACTGGGGCAGCGACGCCGTCGACGAGCTCAGGCTCTTCAGCAAGAACACGAGGATGATGGTCATCATGTCCATCATCGCCGTGATGTTCAGGAAGTTGATCTCCGGCTCGACCCGGTTCTTCGCGATGGCCTTGCGCAGCTCGCGCTTGTAGACGGCGAGCCCGGCGCCCTTCTGGCGCGGAGGCATCGGGGGCTGCGGCCCGGGGGGCTGCTGCTGGCTCACTTGGGCACTCCGAAGTTGATGTCCGGGAAGAGCTCCTGCCCGTCGTCGCCCCGCCGGATCGCGTCGATCGTGCTGATGATGACCTGGTACGGCACGTCCTTGTTGGCCGTCAGCGTCGCCGCGGTCTCGTCGGCGGCCTCCGCGACCTGGTTCTTGAGACGCTTGGCGCACGCGGTGAGCGACGCGAAGTCGTAGTCCTGCCCTTCGGTGGTCTTGCGACCGACCGCGACCCCGGAGCCCGGCCCCTGGCACCCCTCCCCGATGCGCTGGCCGAAGGCCGAGACGATGAAGCCCTTGTCGATGACGACGATGTTGAGTGAAAGCGAGGGCTTCGTCGGCGGCCGCGCGCTCGCGCGACCCACGCTCGGCGGCTGGGTGTCGATCATCGTGGTGAACGTGACCGTGATCGTGGCGAGCACGAACATCAGCACGTTGGTGATGATGTCGAGGAACGGGACGATGTTGAGCTCCCCGCCCTCTTCGTCGGGCGAGAACTCTCTCGGCCGCGAAAGGCGCCGTACGCGACTACGCTGTGCGGCGCTGAGCTTTTCGGTCTCGGGCATCGCGAGCTTCCGTCACACGGGCGATCAGTAGCCGCCGGGACGCGTGAGGATCGTAAGCAAGTTGAAGACGCGCTCCTGGGTCGAGTCCAGGTCGTGCTGGATGTTCTTCGCGCGCTGGTGCAGGACGAGGTGCGCGATCATGCACGTGACGGCGATCCCCAGCCCGAACGCCGTATTGTACATGGCCTCGGAGATACCGAGCGACAGCTGCGCCTGGCGCTGCGCGGCGGACAGCCTCGGGTCGGAGACCGCGCTGAAGGTCGTGATGAGGCCGGTCACCGTGCCGATCAGCCCGATGAGCGTCGCGATGTTGGCCAGCGACCAGAGCGACCCGACCCGCTTCTCGACCGCGGGGCGAAGCTCGCCCATCTTTTCGCTCATCGCGGCGTCGATCTCGTCGGGCCCCTTGTTGGCGTGCGTCAGCCCCGCCTTGACGAGCTGCAGCGTCGGGTAGTCGCCGGCGTCGCACAGCTTGATGGCCCGGTCGATGTTGCCGGCGGTCACCAGCTTCTTGATCTGGGCGAAGAACTCCTTGGAGTTCACGCTGTACTTAGAGAGCTGGAACGCCACGCGCTCGACGACCATGGCGATGACGACCGCGCTCACGCCGAGATTCAAGACGAGAAACGTAGGCTTCTCCTTGAACGCGCCCATCAGGCCGCCGCTTGCGCTCGCCGCCTGTGCCGCCTGCTCCGCAACTAGGACCACCAGCATGCCCCGACGCTCCTTTCCGATACCGATCGCCCGGTGCCGCCTCGGGCGCCCGGGTAAGTGCAACTCGTGCGGGCAGAGTATACCGGCACGCGCTTCGAAAACTCCCAAAATGGGATCCCGCCTGGTGATCAGCGCCGTCAGCGCGGCGCCGCGACGGAGCCGGGTCCATGTATGAGTCACAATGTGGAGTGTCGTCGTTACGACCACGACATAAAGTTCGCTAAAGCATCGGATCTGGTGGGCTTTTGTGAGGCGCAGTTGCGTCTCGATCGCCCCTCGCGGCCCGAACTCCCTTGACGCCCTTTGGTCTCACCTGTCAGGCTCGCGTTTAGCTCGTGCCTCTCGCCGTGTGGCGCGCGTGAGCTGCTTGCTTCGGTCGGAGTCGTTCAGATAACGTCGCCACGCGTTGGCCTGAGAGAGTCACGCGTGCGCGCGAGGCGTCGCACACCGAGAACAACCACGGAGGACGGTCGATGGCTGCTGTTTGGAAGCATTTCAAAGAGGGCGGTTGGGGGATGTACGTCATCCTCTTCTGGTCGATCATCACCATCGGTGTGATCGTTGAGCGGGCCCTCTACCTGTTCGGCGCGTCCATCAACAAGGACGTGTTCCTCGCGACGATGCAGAAGTGCATCCTCGCAGGTGACATCGCCAAGGCCGTAAAGATGTGCTCGGCGGCGAACGCGCCGCTGGCGCGGATCGTCCAGGCCGGGCTGGTGAAGGTGAACCGTCCGGACGAGGAGGTCCAGGCCTCGATGGACGAAGCGGCCCTGCGCGAAATCCCTCGAATCGCCAAGCGGACGGGCTACCTCGCCCTGCTGGCGAACCTCTCGATGCTGAGCGGACTGCTCGGCACCGTCTCGGGCCTCATCACGAGCTTCGGCGCGGTGTCCGGCGAGAGCGTCGACCCGAGCCAGAAGGCGCGCATCCTCGCGGAGGGCATCTCCGAGGCGATGAACTGCACCGCGTTCGGGCTGATCGTCGCCATCATGGCGCTCATCGCCTTCGCCGTGCTCAACGGCAAGACGCAGACGATCGAGGACGACATCAACGAGGCGAGCGTCCAGGTGCTCAACCTGGTCGTCACCAACCGGCAGAAGGTGAACATGGCCGGCCTGCCTACGGGCTGACGCTGACGGGAGAAAAAGACCATGGGCGGCGTAGACGTCGGAGGCGGTGGAGGCGGAAAGCGCAAGACGGTCGACTCGGAGATCAACATGATCCCGATGATCGACCTCTTGATGGTCACGATCTCGTTTCTGCTCATCACCGCCGTGTGGTCGCACATGTCGCGCATCAACGCGGACGCGCAGGTGCCCGGACCTCCGCGCCCCGACGTCGAGCAGGAGAAGACCGAGCCCGAGAAGCAGCTGCACATCATGATGCAGGCTGAAGACAAGTTCGTCCTCATGTGGAAGCAGGGGAACACCACGGTCGACTCGATCGACGTTCCCCGCAAGGACGTCGTCAGCCAGCAGGGCAGTGTCGAGGTCGTGCGTTTCCCGGACCTGGCCGACAAGGTCGAGAGCGAGTGGAAGGCCAAGGGCCAGCACTCGAACCCGACCGACCACAAGCTGGATCAGGCCATCCTGCACACCGACAACAAGACCGAGTTCAAGTACATCATCGGCGTCATCGACGCGGTCTACAAGGCGCATCGGGACATGCAGATCGGCCCGAAGACCGAGAAGCTGCCGGCGTTCAACATCACCTTCGCGGTCAACTGAAGTAGCGGAGCCTCGGCCATGCCCATCACAGCGCCCGAACGCCGCCTCATGCGTCACGTGGGGCTCGAGTTCGTCGCACACAAGGTCGCCGGCGGCGGTGGCCGGTCCACGAACGCGTCGCTCTCGCTGACGAGCATGATCGACTTCCTCGTGGTCACGGTCGTCTTCCTCCTGATGACGTTCAGCGCCAGCGGAGAGACGCCGATCGCCAAGGGCCTGAACATGCCCAAGGCGGAGAACACGCTCGACATGATCGACGCACCGATGGCCGCCGTGGTCGGCAGCCAGATCCTGGTCGACGGCGCCCCGGCCGGGAACACCCGGACGGTCGAGGAGTCCGATCGCATCCAGCGCATCGACGAGCTCTTCGGCATCCTCAAGGCGAAGCGCGAGCTCTGGAAGCAGACGCACCCCAACAAGGATTTCCCGGGCGTCGTCCTCCTGCAGATCGACCAGAACGTGAAGGCCGTGGTCGTGAAGAGCGTGTTCCAGACGGCCGCGTTCGCCGGGTTCCCGAACGTGAGCTTCATGGTGAACAACCTCCCGAAGGCGCACAACTGAGCAAGAGGAAGGGGCCCCGTGGCCTCCCTGCAATCACCCGCGCCCGCGAGGACCGGTCCAGCGGCGGGGCGCGCTGGACGATGCAGGCGGGGCTCGTCGCGGCGGGCGCCGTCGCCGCAGGGCTGGTAGCTCACACGGTCGTCGATGCGCGCGAGCTGAAGGCGGGCAAGGAAACGCTGCTGTCGAAGCAGCGGGCCGTGGCGGTCACGCTCGGCGCCGAGTGGTATCCTCTGCGCGACGGCCTGGAGAGCTACGTGCTGGACGCGGCGAAGCCGTACGCCGGCGACCGCGTGGAGCCGCAGGCTCGCAACGGGGATTTCAGGACGCAGCCCGGTCTGTACCTGCGGATGCGGCTGGCCGAAGCGAACAGCGTCCAGAGCATCCGGGAGACGGCGGCCACCGCGAAGAAGGATGGCTTCGCGGCCTGCCTGCTCCGCGAGCCGAACGAGCGGGGTGTGCGCGGCGAGATCGACGGAGGCGCCTTCGCCGAGCAGCCGTGGAACCTCGGGCAGGCGTACGCCGCTACCCGCATCCTGACCGACCAGTGGGCGCAGGACGTGAGGGACGCGGACGAGGACATGCGGCTGCGCGTGTTCGTCGAGCAGTACGACAAGGCCGTGCGCGACGAGATCCCGCTCGCGGTCGACCTGACCGCGCGCGCGCAGTTCTTCCTCCTGGTCCTCGACGAGGACAGCAGCGACGCTGCTGCGCTGGCGGACGGCGGACCGATCACGGAGGCGACCCTCCAGCTGGTCGGACACGAGGCCCGGGTTCACCTGTTCGATCTGAAGAGCAGGAAAGAGATCCTGCGACTGCGCCGGTCGGGCGAGGCTCGGGTCATCCAGGCGGGCGAGCGGGCCGTGACCGACGAGGAGACGCGCGACGCGATGCAGCGGCAGGCTAACAACTGCGCGCTCGCGCGGAGCGTCGAGGCGATGCTCGCGGCGAAGGCGACGGGCGGGGGCTGACTCACCGGGGCGCCTCGTCGCCCAGGTCGACCACGTGCGCGGCGACGACCTGGTGCCAGGCGAGCGCGAGGGACACGTAGGCCGAGCGGTCGTCGGCGCTCCCGGCGACGCCCGACGACAGCGCGGAGTCGCTCCACCGCACGCCGCCGTGGATGCCCACCCAGACGCCCGTCGCGCGCGCGCACAGGGGCAGCTCGACGCCCAGCCCGGCCTGAAGCCCCGGACGCGTCGAGAACGCCGCTCCCGCGGGCTGCTGGAAGACCGCCCCCAGCTCGAGCGCGACGGAGTCGACGGCCAGGTCGAGCGCCGGACGCCTCGCCTCCAGTCCCTGCAGCCACCGGAACAGGAACAGCGGCCTGAGCTCGATGCCAGCGGCCAGGACGCGGCGGGGCTCGGCCTCCGAGGAAATCAGCGCGCCGTCCTCGAACGTCGCGAAGAGCCCCGTCGTCTCGAGGTACCGCAGCCTCACCTCCCCTTCGACGCGCGGTCCCCGGGGAGCCAGCGCCGCGCCGACGCCTGCGGCGACGGTCACGTCTCCCTCGATCCGGCCGCGCGTGGGATCCACGACCTCGTCGGCGCGAGCCCCGGCGGTCCCCGTGACGAGCGCCGCCGCGACCCCGCCGGCGACCGCCGCGCGTCTACAGCCCCAGCGCATGAGTGACCGCTTCGCGAAGCTCGGGGGCGAGCACGAGGCGCACGCGCGAGAGCACCTGCCCCGCCAGCCGGCCCAGGAGGAACGAGACCTCGTGAAGCGGGCGCGCCCGCCCCTTCGCATAGACCACCGCCAGCGGCGCGTCCTGCGACCCGAAGGGCTCGTCGCTCGCCACGTCCAGCCCGACGTACGCATCGGGTTCGAAGCCGTGGGCCCGCGCGACGTCACGCGCGACCTCGAACGCGCGCACCCGCCCTTCCGGCGACGCCTGCTCCCCGAAGAGCTCGAGCGTCTTGAAGAGCGAGCGAGCCCGGATGCGCCTCGCCAGGTCCGCCAGCGGCCGGTCCTGCGCCCGTTCCCACGCGTGCATCGCGCCCCAGAGGACCCCGTCGTCGAGCTCGAGGTAGTCGCCGAGGGCTATCGGCTCTCCCCGGCCGCACGCCGCGACGGCGGCCGGCACCGCCTCCAGCTGGCCACCGGCCCTCAGCACCGTCACCGCGCGGGCGAGGATCGTGCGAATCATCCACTCGGCGGCCCGCGTCGCCTTGTGCAGGTACACCTGCTGGAACATGAAGAGGCGCGCCGTGATGAACGCCTCGATGGCGGGAAGCCCCTTGGCCCCGTCGATGGCCAGCGCGGGAGCCTCGCCGCTGCTCACGCCGTCGTTCGCGTCGCCGAAGCGCAGGCTTCGCAGGAGCCAGTCGAGGTCGTAGAGCCCGTATCTCACCCCGGTCGCGTGCGCGTCACGGAGCAGGTAGTCGCAGCGGTCGACGTCGAGCTCGCCGCTCACGGCCTTTGCGAGGTACGGAACCTCGTGCCGCCCGTGCACCAGGTCGACCACCCGGGCGGGGAGCTCACGGCCGAACGACGAAAGTACCCGGTTCACTCCCGTCGACGGGTCGAGGACGATGCGCTCCGTCCAGATCTCGTGCGCCGGCGCACCGGGAATGGCGTCCTCGAACAGGTGCGAGAGCGGCCCGTGCCCCAGGTCGTGCAGAAAGGCGGCGGCCAGGGCCTCGCGCGCCCGCTGGGGCGTGATCCGCTGCGCCTCGGGCAGCGCGCCGTGAATCGAGCGCAGGCGGGCGAGCAGGAGCTTCATCACGAAAGCCGCCCCCAGCGCGTGCGCGAAGCGCGAGTGCTCCGCGCCGGGAAAAGCGAGGGAGGTGACCCCGAGCTGCCGCACGCGCCGCAGGCGCTGCACCTCCGGCGTGTCGAGGAGACTCTCGACGATCCGCTCCTCATCGCCCTCGAACGCGACGAGCCCATGCACCGGATCCCGCAGGATCATGCCTGCCCCTCGACCCACGTGCCCACCCGCCCGTCGTCGTACCAGACCCGGACGGCGAGGCGACCGGGGACCCCGTCGAGCGCGGCCTCGCGGGCGACGGCTCGCGCGCGAGCGCCGGGGGTGCGCTCGCAGTGCCATGCGACCCGAAACGGGCCCGCCGGGTCGAACGCGACGTCGATCGCCCACGCGAGCGGCTCCTGCGGGGCGAGGAGCGCGACCCGCGCGCCGCCGCCCGCGCGGCTCATCGTTAATGAACCGTCAATC
>PLYU01000277.1 GCA_003153495.1 Myxococcales bacterium | reverse complement strand
CGGCGAGCCGGGCGAGCCGCTCGGCGGGCGCTCGCGGCGCGACGGCGGCCGCGACCGCGGTCATCCTGGCCAGAGCCCACGCGAGGTTGACGGCGGTGGGTCGAGTGCGCCCCAGCCTCCCGGCCGCCCCGCCCATCGACCGGACGAACGCCTCCTCGCCGCCCTCCTCCTCACCGGCCGCGAGGACGAGGCCGTACGCCGCGGCGATGCCGATGGCCGGCGCGCCGCNNCTCGATCGCCTCCGCCACCTGCTCGACCCGGGAGAGCGTCTCGTATCGCTCGACGACCGGGAGCGCGCGCTGGTCGAGCATCACGACCTCGCGCTCGCCGGGGGCGAGCTCGACGGCCGAGTACGTGGCGCCGCTCAGCGGGTCAGGGTGGGGTACGGGCACCTGGAGCCTCGATTCACCGGGGGAACGCCGCCGCGTTGCCGCCGTCCACGGTCACGACGCAGCCGGTCGTCGCCCGCGCCGAGGCCAGATACACGAACGCGTCCGCCACGTCCTCGGCGGTCACCTCCCGGCCGAGCAGGTTCGCGCGGAAGTACTCGTCGACGCCGAGCCCGCGGGCGCTCGCGCGCGACTCGAGCACGCCCCCGGCGAACAGCCGCGTGCGGATCCGGTCGGCGTTCACCGCGTTCGAGCGGATCCCGCAGGCNNCGAGGTCGACGGCGTACTGGCGCATGAGCGCGATGAGCGCGCTCTTCGCCACGGCGTACGGGCCGAACCCCGGCCCGGGATTGAACGCGCTCTTGCTCGCGTTGAAGGCCAGGCACCCTCCCCGCCCCTGGGCCTTCATCACGGCCACTGCGGCGCGCACGACGCCTGCGTGAGCGAGGCAGTTGAGCTCGAGCGAGTCGCGAAGTGCCGCTTCGCCGGCTGCGGTCTCGAGCCGCCCCTCGGGGGCGCTGCCGGCGTTGGAGACGACGAGATCGACCCCGCCCCACGCCTCGACCACGCGCGCGAGCGCCGCTTCGATCGCCGCCGGGTCGCGGACGTCCGCAGCGATGGCGAGCACGCTCGCGCCCCGGCCCGTCCCCGCAGCGTCCAGGGCCGCAGCGAGCGCCTCGGCATCCCGGTCGACCAGCGCGACGTGCGCCCCGGCCGCCAGCAAGCGAGCCGCTGTGGCGCGACCGATGCCGCTGGCGGCGCCGGTGACCAACGCGATGCACCTGGAGAGGGGCTGGGCGGCGACGGGCCTGAGCTTGGCCTGCTCGAGGCTCCAGTACTCGACGTCGAACAGGTCGGCGCGCGAGCACGGAGCGTAATCGCCCACGTCGGCCGCGCTCGCCATCACGTGCGCCGTGTGCTCGTAGATGTCGAGCGCGACGTCCGCCTCGCGCGCGGTCGGCGCGGCGGCGCACGCGCCCAGCCCCGGCACGAGGATCACCCGCGGCCACGGGTCGAGCTTCTTGCGCGACACGCCCCTGGAGCGGCACATCTGCTCGAAGTAGGCGTCGTAGCTTCGCGCGAAGTCGTCGACCGCCGCCTCGAGCAGAGCCGACAGCGCGTCCCCGTCCGCGCAGGCCGCCTGCGGCACCAGCAGCGCGGTCGGCTTGGTGCGCAGCACGTGATCGGGCGTCGCGCACCCCAGCGAGACGAGCCGGGCGGCGTCCGGACGGGCGAGCAGCGCGAGGATCGCCGGCGTCTTCCGCGTGCGCACGATCGGCCCGCGCTCCGCCGGCTCGCCAGCGAGCTTCGCCAGCGCCCCCCGCAGGCGCGGGAGGATCTCGACCGCGCGCACCTCCGCCGCCGGCGCGGCGGTCACCGGCCGCCGCCGCTCCGCCGCGTAGCGCTCGGCGCGCGTGACCGCGTCGATCATCCGCTCGTAGCTCTCCCTGGCGCTGTCGCCCCAGGTGAACACCCCGTGCCTCTCGAGCACCATGACGCCCGGCTCGGCCCGGGCCGCCACCTTCTCGAAGGCGTCGGCGCACCGCTTCGCGAGCGCGAAGCCCGGCATCACGTACGGGACCCACACCAGCCCGCCGCCGAAGAGCGACGCGAAGATCCGCTCGCCGTCGGGCTGGTCGCAGAGGGCGAGGATCGCGTCGGCGTGCGTGTGATCGACGTACCGGGCGGGCAAGAGAGCGTGCAGGAGCGTCTCGACGCTCGGGTTCGGGGCCGACGCGTCGAGCAGGTTCGTCCGCAGCTCGTTGACCATCGCCTCGTCGGTCATCGCCTCCAGCGCGCGCAGCCTGCGCAGCGGCTCGAGGCGCACGGCGGGGTGGCCCTCGGGCTCGATCGTGGCCAGGTCCCAGCCGGAGCCCTTGACGTGGATGACATCGATCGTCTCGCCCAGGAGCGTCGTCGCGGTCGTCTTGACCGAGGTGTTACCCCCGCCGTGCAGGACCAGCGCAGGGTCGCAGCCGATCAGGCGCGCGGTGTAGGTGCGCAGCGCGACCGGCTCAGAGGCGCGGCGCGCGAGCTCCTCGACCGCCCGGGCGGCCGCGGCGGGGTCATAGCGGCTCTCCATCGACCGGCCAGGCTAGCAGCAACTGCGAAGGCAGCCTGCTCCGTCAGCGCGTCCGGAAGATGAAGTACGCCGCCCCGAGCAGGGGTGCCCGTACCAGGCGTAGGTCATGAAGAGGTTCGAGCCGACGAGGAGGAGCACCGTTCTCATGCTCTCCGCGCTATAGCGCGCGCTCCTCCGCGCAGACCAGGGCTTCAGCGCCCCAGCGCGCGCAGGCGCTCGCGCAGCGCTGCGCCGACGGCGCCGACGAAGGCCTTCACCTTGGGGAGCGGCGCCGCGCCGCTCAGGTGAACGAGGTGGATGCCGACCGGCGGCAGGCAGAACTCGGAGAGGAGCGTCACGAGCAACCCGGCCTCGACGGCGTCCGCGACGAGGAAGTGCGGCAGCCTGGCCACGCCGACGCCGGCGAGCACGAGCTCGCGCATTGCGCCGCCGTGGTTCACGTCGACGTTGCCGACGACCGGCACCGAGACCTCGCCTCGCGGCCCGCGGAAGCGCCACTCGCGCGCCGCGGTCAGGTGCGAGTAGCGCAGGCAGTTGTGGCGCGACAGATCGCGAGGCGACTCGGGCTTGCCCGCCCGCGCTACGTAGGCTGGCGAGGCGACAATGAGGCCCGCGGCGGTCCCTACGCGCACGCGCACCAGCGACGAGTCGACGAGCGGGCCTACGCGCAGGGCGACGTCGAACCGCTCCTCGAGCAGGTTGACGAACTGATCGCTCAGCGAGAGGTCCAGGCGCACCTCGGGGCATCGCTCGAGGAACGCCGGCAGGATGGGCGCCAGATGGTGCTCGCCGAAGATCACCGGCGCGCTGACGCGCAGACTCCCCCGCGGCTTTCCGCCGAGGCTGGCGATCTCGTTCTCGGCCTCGTCGACGTCGGCCAGGATGCGCGCCGCGCGCGAGTAGAAGGCGGCGCCCGCCTCGGTGGGCATGACGCTCCGGGTCGTGCGCTCGAGCAGCCGCGCCCCCAGGCGCTCCTCGAGGCGCGCCACGCGCTTGCTCACCGCCGACGTGGTCGTCTTGAGCGCCCGGGCCGCCGCCGAGAACGAGCGCCCCTCGACCACGCGGACGAAGAGCGCGACGTCCTGCAGATCGCCCAGACCCGATTGTTGCCGCATGGGCAACAGTCTTGCGCGCCCCTTCGCCCTGCCGCAAGGCCCCTGCGGTGGCCATGCTGGAGGCAGGAGAAACGACCATGACCGCTCACACCACGAATCCGTCCACCTTCGTCTCACCCGCCTCCGACGCGCCCAGCGGCGCGCCCGGCCTCCTGGCCCGCGTCCTGTCGACCACCCGCGACCCCGGCGCGCTCGTCGCGCGCGTCGCGCTCGGGCTGGTCATGTTCCCCCACGGGGCGCAGAAGGCGCTCGGCTGGTTCGGCGGCTACGGCTTCACGGGCACGATGGGGTTCTTCACCGGCAAGATGGGCATCCCGGCCGCTTTCGCCATCCTGGCCATCCTCGCCGAGTTCCTCGGCTCGATCGGCCTGGTCGTCGGAGCGGTCTCCCGTGTCGCCGCCCTGGGCATCGCGGCCGTCATGGCCGTCGCGATCGCCACGGTGCACCTGCACAACGGGCTGTTCATGAACTGGTACGGCAACCAGGCCGGCGAAGGGTTCGAGTACCACCTGCTCGCCATCGGCCTCGCGCTCGTCGTGATGGTCAAGGGCGGCGGCGCGTACTCGGTCGATCGCGCCGTCAGCGCGCGGCGCTGACGACGGGCGACGTCAGGCCGTCGTGAGACCTGCTACGCTGGATCGAGGCCCTTTGAGCGTCCCCTTTCTCCGTTCGTCGTCGCTCGCGCTCGCCGCGACCGCCGCGCTCGCCGCCGCCGAGCGCCCCGCGCGGGCGTGCGGCGGGTGCTTCATCAAGTCGGCCGCCACCGAGAGCAGCGTGGTGACCGACCACCGGATGGCCTTCTCGGTGTCGACGCAACAGACGGTGCTCTGGGACCAGATCAAGTACTCGGGCAGCCCGAGCGAGTTCTCCTGGATCCTTCCGGTGAAGTCCGGGGCGGTGGTCCGGCTCTCTCACGACGAGTGGTTCGCCTCGCTCGACGCGCTCACCAGCCCCACCATCACCGGACCTTCGCGCAACTGCGGCGCGTCGGCCAGCGGCGGCGGGTTCGGGTGCGGGAGCAGCTCCGCCAACGCCGCCGGCTTCGGCGACAACGGCACCACCGGCGTCCAGGTGATCAGCCAGAGCGTCGTCGGGCCGTACGACACGGTCACGTTGCAGTCGAGCGACCCCACCGCGCTCGAGGCGTGGCTCACCGTCAACGGCTACGCGCTCCCCGACGCCTTCCGGCCCACCGTCGCGGCGTACGTCGCCGAGGGCTTCGACTTCATCGCCCTGCGGCTGCAGCCGGGCCAGGGCGTGCAGGCCATGCAGCCCGTGCGCGTCGTCACGCCGGGCGCCGACGTGTCGCTCCCGCTGCGCATGGTGGCCGCGGGCGTCGGCGCCAGCGTCGGGATCACGCTCTACGTCGTCGGCGAGGGGCGCTACGAGGCGAAGAGCCCGTTTTACAACGCGGTGGTGGACGACTCGCAGCTCGTCTGGTTCAGCGCCCAGAGCCGCTCGAATTACCAGGACCTCTCGCTACAGCTCATGAAGAGCCACAACGCGCGCACCTGGCTCACCGAGTTCGCCGCGCCCGTGTCGCTCCAGAATCCCGCGTCGGGCGGCGCGTACTGCGGGAGCGGCGTCGGCGGCGCGCCCGCGTACTGCCCGGGCCAGCCGCTCGCGAGCCTTTACCTCCAGCAGTGCCAGGGCAAGCCGCCGGTCCAGTGCGTCGGCGGGAACGCCTCGTCCGACGCGGCCAGCGGGGCCTACGCCGACGGCGGCTGCAACCCCGATCCGTGCGCATCCTTCGACGACCTCGACGTCGCGCTCGTCGGCATGCACCCGTCGAGCACGTGGGTCACCCGCCTGCGCGCGTTTCTCCCGGTCGATGCCCTGTCCGAGGGGGACCTTCAGATCCAGGCGTCCACCCCGCAGGCGATCGTCTCGAGCCAGCACTCGACGAACGTCTACGACGACCCGAGCTACAGCCCGTGCGGTACCAAGGGCGGCTGCAGCGCGAGCGCCGCGGAGGCCCGCCCCTTCGGCGAGTGGCTCGTCATGGGCACGTTCGCGTTCGTCGGCGTGGGCCTCGCCCGCCGTCGCCGGCGCTGATCAGCGGATCAGGCCCCCCACCGCGAGGAGCAGGCGCGGGTCGAAGCCGGCGCCCATGACCCAGCTCACCCCCGGCGCGACGTCGCTCGGGTACCTGCGCGTCCAGAGGCGCTGCAGGCCACCGCCGATCGTGAGAAACACGTGCTCGCTGAGCTCGGCCTGTCCGCCGATGTCCCCGGCCAGGCCGAAGCCGTAGAGCCCAAAGCGGCGGCCGTAGTAGTCGATGCTGTCCCACCCGCCCAGGACCGACGCGCCGAGGAAGAGGCCCCGCATGCCCGGAGCGCCCGGAAAGAAGCGCCAGCCGGCCTCGCCTCCGACGCCCCAGACCGGGGCCGAGCTGGAGTAGTCGAGCGGGCCGAACTCTTTCGACGCGTAGTCCACGTGGACGCTGAGGACCAGCGCGTTGCCCGGAGCCACAAGGTGCTGCACATCGCCCCCGTAGCGGCCGAGGACGACGGCCAGCGGGTTGGCGCCCACGGCCCAGCGAGCGGCCGGTGGCGCCGGCTCCTCGTGCGGTGCCTGCTCCGCCTCTTCGCTCTGCGCGCCGGCGTCGCGGGACGCAGCGGAGATCGCCGCAGTCGCCGCGACTACGGGCACTCGTCGGAACAGGGCGCCTATGGTCATGAGAGAGAGAAGACCGCCAGGACGTCAGGGACGCCAGGAAAGAAGATCGGAGCGCTGCTAAGGTCCGGGCCGAGGTGAGCATGGGCGCACGAAGAGATGTCGCGGTTCTCGTCGGGAGCCTGCGGAAAGGCTCGCTGAGCCGGATGGTGGCGCACACGCTCGCGGCCCTCGCCCCCGAGCGCCTCCGGCTCGAGATCGTGGAGATCCGCGACCTGCCTCTGTACGACCAGGACTTCGAGGTCAGCCCGCTCCCCGCGCCGTGGACGGCGCTGCGGGAGAGAGTCCGGCGGGCCGACGCCGTGCTCTTCGTCATGCCCGAGTACAACCGCTCGGTGCCGGGGGCGCTGAAGAACGCGATCGACGTCGGGTCGCGGCCGCCCGGGCAGAGCGCGTGGAGCGGCAAGCCGGGCGCGGTCGTGAGCCTGTCGACGGGCAACATGGGCGGGTTCGGCGCGAACCATCACCTGCGGCAGTCGCTCGTGTTCCTCGACGTGCCGACGATGCAGCAGCCGGAGGTCTACATCGGTGGCGCCGCCAAGCTGTTCGACGCCGAGGGGAAGCTCGTCAACGACGGGACGCGCGACCTGCTCAGGAAGTTCATCGACGCGTTCGATCGGTGGGTCGAGAAACACGTCCCCAGCTCGATCCGCGCTTGACTGCGTGCTCCGCTAGGCCTGCCCTCGGGTTGCCTCCGCTCGTCGAGCAAGGTGCGAACCATCGCCGCATGAACCCGGAGGCGCCGCAGACCCAAGAAGATCTCCGTCGCGCCAAGCAAGAAAGCCAGAGGGCGCTCCGCGGCGCGACGCGACGTGCGAGATCATTCCTCCGGGGGTACGGCGGGGGCGCCGCCACCCTCCGGAAGGTCGTTCCCCTCTTCCCCACCCTGCGCCCCGGCCTCGTTCGTCTGCTCCAGCGCAGCCATGGCGGCGTGCGGGTTGATCGGTGCCGTCATGATCTCCGCTTCGCGATCGACCCTGTCGCGAACACTCGGGATGTCGCGTCTCAGCTCTTCCAGGAGTCCGATGACCTTCGCGACCTTCTGCTCCGCGAGGAGGTTCACTTGCAGCTCCAGCTGCCCGCGTTGCTCGGCGCGCCTGGTCTGACGATTCTGGGTCGTCAGAACCGTCGTCGTCATGAGCAGAGCACCGAGCCCGACCAGCCCTTGCAGCCACGGGAACGGAGGCCGGTCGAACGGCGGCAACCCGAAACGCGAGGCGGACAGGTTGAATCCGACCCACAGCCCGACGAACGCGAGAATCCAATAGAGGGTGCGCGGCCGACCCAGCTCCGAGGTGAAATGCTCGATTCTTCGCTGATGACGCCCGATCATTTCCTCCGCGTGCGCGCGCAACGCGGTGACTGCCTGAACATCGTCGTTGTTCCTCTCGGGCTGCACGGCGAAGACGCTCATCTCTCTCTCTTCGCGCTCGCGCTCTCTCCGTTCTGGACGGCGCCCAGACGGGACACCAGGTCCGCGAGGTCGTTCGCGTGCTCTTCCTCTTTTGCGAGGATTTCCTCGATCAGCCGGCGCGTCGTCGGATCGTCGTTGCCGAGGTAGCGGATGATCTCGCCGTACGATTCCACCGCGATCCGCTCGGCGACGAGGTCTTCGCGCAGCATGTCCACGAGGTCGCCACCCTCCTTGTACTCGGAATGGCTTCGACGGGAGAGCCCGTCCGGGTTGAAGTCGGGCTCACCATCCAGCTGGGTGATCCTCTGAGCGATCTGGCCGACGTGAACCTGCTCATCGTTCGCGTGCTCGAGAAACTCCTGAGAGATGGCGGCCGACGTCAGCCCCTTGGCCATGTGGAAATGTCGCATGTACCGGAGCACGCAGACCAGCTCGGTGGCTAGCGCCGTGTTGAGCATCGCTATGACGGCCTTGCGATCCGCCTTGTAGCCAGCGGTCACGGCACCACTTTCCATGTGCTCTCTCGCGCGGCGTCGCAGCCCTTCGACGTCCGTCAGGGATTCGCTCGACATGTCTCCTTGCCTTTCGCTGGGCTCAAGTGAACGCCCACCGCTTTCCCATGCAGCCAGCGTGCCGGCCTCCGCGAACATGGACGACCCTGGTGCGATCCGTGCATCACCCCGTGTCGTGCCGCCTCGAAGCGAGGTCGGAAGCGGAGAGCTCATGTTGATGATCATTCTCGTGGTGTTTCTGCTGCTCGCGCTCGGCGGTGGAGGCTGGGGACACTCCCGCTACGGTGCTGCTGGCTGGTCGCCGGCCGGGCTGATTCTGCTCGTGGTCGTCATTCTCTGGTTCACTGGAAGGCTGCACGGTTGATGAGCCGGGGCACCCGCGCGAAGCAGGTCGTACCCGCCGAGGCCGAGCACGGCTTCGGCGCTTCGCACGGATACGGCGAAGGGCACGGTGGCCCCTCCGGGCCGGGCGACGTGCCTGCGGCGGCCCCCGCGAAGCCTCCGCCGCCTCCCCGGGACGAAGACGAAGAGGACGACTGAGCGGCCTCGACGGCGCCGCTCCGCGGTGCCGTACGACGCATCGCCCTAGCCCTACTTTCGCAAAGAGGCGCCGAGTCTACGCACGAAAGGCCGTCATTTAGGGTGCGCCACGACGTCGCGCGCCTAGCGGAAAGAAGCCACCCTGGGCCTCGCAGCCCCCCAACCCGGCCTTCCCCCCGCCGGAGCGGGGGGAAGGAGGAGAAGGCGCACGCGAAGAGGAGCGCGCGGGCACGCTGCCAAGGTGCTCGGCGATCCTCGGCGCGGCGCCC
>PLYU01000208.1 GCA_003153495.1 Myxococcales bacterium | reverse complement strand
ACCCACCGGAAACCCGGAAGAGCCCTCGCCTCCCCGACATTCAACGCCACGCTGCTGGCCGCCCGCCGCAGCTGCCGCGCCAGGTCGCGGTCATGCGTTTCGATCTCCGCTACCACCGGTCGCAGCATCCGAAGCACCTCCATGATCGTCGTGTAGATTCTGAGCATCGCGTCCGTCCTTTCGCCCTCGCGCTCTTGCGAAGGCGCCGCGCCGAGGGCGCCGCGCTCGGGTGGCCCCGGGCGGTTTCCCGCCCGGGGCTCCCACGGATCCGGACGTGCGGGACTACCGCATCCGGCTCTTCGATCTGCGGCTTCGCTACGTGACGATGACGAAGTGGCGCACGATGCGCGGCTCCGGAAGCGGGTAGCGCTCCAGGAGGTCCGCCCACGTCCAGCCATGGCGCTTGCGGTTCGAGCGACGCGATATCCACTTGCACCACGCGCAAACCACTTCGTACCGGAATCGTTCGAGCGCACGCATGTTGCCCGTGACGCCGAAGTATCCGTAATGCCCGCGCAGCTTCGCGACGAGCATCTGCCACTGCCACCGTACTTCGTGGTGCCGATGCTCCCGGCACCACTGACGCACGCGCATGAGCGCGCGGGATAGGCGGCCACGGGCCGTCCGCAGCTTCACCACCCAGTTACCCTTGCGGGACCTCGACCAGTGGTGCGTGAAGCCCAGCAGGTCGAAGCTCCCCGGTCCCGCGTCGTCGTGGCCACGATGCTTCTCGGGGCGACGAAACTCCACGAGCCGGGTCTTCTCCGGGTGGAGCGTGAGGCCGTACCTGCCGAGTCGCTTCGGCAGCACGTCCAGCACGCGTCGAGCATCCTCCTCGGTGTCAAAGAGCACGACGAAGTCGTCCGCGTAGCGACAGAGAAACGCGCGACCTCGCAGCCGCGGCTTCACCACGCGTTCAAACCAGCCGTCGAGTACCTCGTGCAGGTAGATGTTCGCCAGCAGCGGCGAGATGACGCCGCCCTGCGGGGTGCCGGCGTCCGGGTACGTCACCGTCCCTTCCTCCAGCACGCCCGCGTGGAGCCACTTGCCTATCAATCGCAGCAGCACTCCGTCCCGTATCCTGCGGCGGAGCAGTTCGCGCATCTGGCCATGGTCGAGCGTGTCGAAAAACCGCTCGATGTCGACTTCCAGGACCCAGCCGCCGTGCATCGTCATGAGCTGGTTGCGAAGCGCGTTCAGCGCGTCGTGCGCCGAGCGCCCGGGGCGGAAGCCGTACGAGCAGGGCAGAAAGTCCTGCTCGTAGATGGCCTCCAGCACCATGGACACGGCGCGTTGCAGGACCTTGTCCTCGAAGGTCGGGATGCCGATGGGACGCGTCTTGCTGCCGTCCCCCTTCGGGATGTGGACCCGCCGCACGGGTGGCGCCCGGTACGTGCCGCTCTTCGCGCGGTCGAGCAGCGACCGGAGGTTGTCCTCCAGCTTCATCGCGTACTCGGCCGCGGTCTGCTCGTCCACGCCCGTTGCGCCGTCCTTGCGCGTGCGTCGATACGCCTCGCGGAGCCCGTCAACGTCGATGTGATGCGCGAGCGTCGTAAACGACATGTGCGGCGCTTGCTTCGCTAATGCCGCTATCCGCTCGATTTTCGGTGAGATGTTCATGGAGCTCGGTGTCTCCGTCATCGTTCCTTCGTCGGTTCCGCAGATCGTCGCCCCCTTCCCTCCACCGGGTCCCTTGGATCGGTTCCCCGGCTTCGCCGGTACTACGGGGTGATCGGACTTCTCGCCGTCCGTCCCGCTTCGCTTCGCTTCCTTCGCTCGGCGGTACCGCTTGCGCGGAGACGGCGAGACCTCCCAGGTTCCTGGCGGACCCTCGCGTACGTGCCCTGCTCTTCGACCCCGGTGGGACCTTTGCGCCAGGTCATCGGGCGCTCTGCCCTACTCGTCGGCGCAACGGTGTTGCCTTCCGCATCTACGACGGCGTCGGCTCCCACGACTCACTCCTTTCGAGGCTCAATCGCACGGCCCACACGCTCGCTGTCTTCTCTTCGCAGCCAGGGTCACCCCTGGACCACGCAAGACTCGCTTCCGGCTGGTGGCCTTCCTTGGCCGGGCGGGACTTCAACCCGCTGGGTCCGATCGAAAGGTTTCAGCTACGTCATCTGCATTCCCCTTTCCCAGGCTTCGCCTGGCGCACCGCAGACCGGGTCAAGGATGCGAGCGGGCCCAGCCCGCGAAGCACCGCCGCCTCCGGGCGGCGGCGCGCCAGCGTCCTTGACGCGGTCGAGCACGGCGCCACGATCGAGAAGCCGAGGAGAGAGAGCACGCGGGGGCGCTGGCGCGAACCCGACGCGTCAAGGTCGTTCGCCGCGCGCGTGCTACCCTCTGGCAAAGGTACGGTCTCATGCCCGGCGCTTCTGACCTGCGTGCCCGCATTGTCCGCGATCCCCAGATCTGCGGAGGTGAGCCGGTGTTCAAGGGCACGCGCGTGACGCTGCGCACCGTGCTCGCGAGCCTCGCCGAGGGTGACGCGATCTCCGACATCCTCGTGGCGTTCCCGACGCTGACGGACGACGACGTGCGCGCGGCGATCGCATTCGCAGCGGCGTCTGCGACGGAAGACCTGCCGGCGCCGAGGGCGTCCGGCTTTTGAATGCGGATCAAACTGGACGAGAACCTCCCGGCCGCCCTCGTTCCAGCACTGGTCGCGCTGGGTCACGATGTCGATACTGTCGAAGCCGAGGGCATCGCAGGCGCCGCTGACAGGTGCGCCGGCGAAAGCCCGTCGGGTAGAGATCCGCCGCGCTGCGGGGAAGCCAGGCCGGTACCATCGGCGAGATCCTTTCGGATCACCTTCGGGGCATGCCTGAATGGTCCATTCGAGAGACCGACGCCGCAGCCATTTTCAAGGGGTCGCGGACGGGCGCCCGGGCCACCCAAAATCGTTCCCTATTGGAAACGCCGCGCACTGGCAGCCGTCCAGCAGGGCGAGCAGTCTCTCTGGCCGATCTACCTCCGCCTGGAGGAAGTCGTCAACGATCGAAGCGTGAAGTCTCGCCGATGAAGTTCGGGACGGCCTTCTACTACCGCTCGCTTATCCCGGCGCCTCTAGCCGGACGGTTTGCACCGCCCGCGCAGCGCTTCTCTTGCGAAGCCCTGCCCCTCACCGGTGCTTGGCCGTCTCGAGCGCCTTCCTGTACGTCGTCGCCACGCGCTCGGTCAGGAACTGCCGCGGCATGAACCGAAGCATCGTCGCGCCGACGCGCATCGCGATCCCGGGAACGTGCAGATAGCGTCGGCGCCGGAAGCAATCGATGGCTTCCGTCGCGCACTCGTCGACCGGCATCAGCCACCCGCCGAGCGCCCTGAAACGAACCCCCGAGGTCATGTCGGTTTGGATGCCGCCCGGGACGAATGTCGTCACGGAAATGTTCTTGTGCCGGACCTCGTGCCACAGGCCGCAACCGAAGTTCACGAGGAACGCCTTCGTCGCCGAGTAAGCGGTCTGGTACGGCACCGGGGTGAGCCCCGCCATGCTCGAGACGATGAGAACTCCGCCGCGCGCCGCGCGCTGCTCGAGATACGGCAAGAGCTGGGTAGCGAGGCGAACGACGCCCGTCACGTTCGTGGCGAGCATCGTCTGGAAGTCTTCCCACGCCAGCTCGTGGTACTCGCCGAAATGAGTGATGCCAGCGTTGAGCACCGCGGCGTAGACGGCGCGATCGGCTGTCGCTTCGCGGAAAGCCCGGTCGACGTCTCCGATCTTGGACAGGTCCGCGGCGATCGGCAGGACGCTCGAATTGGAGGACGACTCGATCTCGTCTTTTAGCGCGTCCAGACGATCGCGCCGCCGAGCGACCGCGATCACGTTTGCGCCGTGGTCCGAGGCGAGCACCTTGCACATCTCCCAGCCGAGACCGGCCGAGGCCCCCGTCACGAGAACCCACTTCGAGCGAAAGTCCATCAACTCCATGGCGCCCTTCTACCTCAGGGCGACGCGCGACGGCTCGAGAGACGCCCCCGAGCACTGGCCGACCGATCTGCTCTCTCGCTTCATGGATCTATACGTGCGTCGCCCGCGTCTGGGCCCGGGGCCTGCGCCTGCGCCTGCGCCTGCGCCGCGCG
>PLYU01000301.1 GCA_003153495.1 Myxococcales bacterium | reverse complement strand
TACGGCGTATATCGCGACGATAATACGCACGGCGATATGGTCCAAGTGTGCATGGATGGCGAAACGCCGAGCTCCACATGCGCATGGTACGAGCCGCAGCTGCTAAAGAAGATATGACCAACGTCTTTATCGACGGACTGGCCATCGGCCGGAAGCGCTACTCGAACACGCTCCCGGTCGTGCGCTCCGACAACTGGCATGGGCTGGTCGTGTCGATCGAGATCGATCGCGGAGACAAGAAGTCGGGCGTCGACGAAGATGGTATTCCTTGGTCGCACGTGTACGATGTGCCGTACGGCGAACTTCCATCGACGTGCGCGCTGTCCGATGGCGATCCCGTCGACGTTTACCTCGGCGATGCCAAGGATGCGTCGATGGTCTACGTGGTGCACCAACTTCGCAAGGACGGTTCGTATGACGAAGATAAGTGCATGCTCAATTTCGCCAACGTCGAGGAAGCCGTCGACGCCTACAAACGACACGGCCCGCCTTTCGGATTCGGGTCTGTGGAAGCCATGACCGTTGATCAGTTCATGAAAGGCTATCTCGCGTCTAATCGGAGGCACGCATGAACGGGCGAAGAAAGTCAGACCGTTTCACGCACCGCGTCATCTACGCGCTCCTCGCGCTGGCGATCGCCTCGTCGCTCCTCGCATCGTACATCAGCTACCGCGCGCTGCGCGCGATGGATGAAACGTCGCATTTTGCGGCCGACGCATACCGGCTCGGCAAGGTGCTCGGGAAGGCTCCGGATTTCTCACCACGAAGCAACGAACAGGAGATACAATGACCAAGATCATCGCCGTCGCCGCCCTACTCCTGCTCCCGGCCATCTCGCGCGCGCAGGCAGTCACCGGCCGCACGCAGATCGCGTTCACCGCCGACCGCATCCCGGCGACGACCGCATCGGAGGCGCTCTTTTCGTTGACGCTCTCCACGTTCAACACGAACGGCGCGACGCTCGGTGGCGCGGCCGTGAACATGTATACGATCACCAGAGGCAAATCGCTCAACATCACCAACGTGTTCTTCGGCGTCGAATCCGGCGGCTCCGCCCCGGCTGCGTCGCGCGTCGCCATCCGCGCCCGGAGCGCGCCGTCCAGCTCCCGGGCACACGGGCGCACGTCGCGGACCCGGTCGAGCGCCTCGCCCGCCGGCGCGCCTCGTACCTCGCGATCCGCCACGGCCCGCGCGAGGGACGCCGCCTCTCGAGTCGAGAGGTCCCCTGCCCTCTCGCGCGCCTGGAGCGCGTCGTGAAGCGCCGAGCGGTCGCCGCCCTGCGCGGCCTTCATCGCGGGCGACGGAGCGCAGCCCAGCACGCTCACGACAAGCACGACCGCCAGGGTTCCCTTCATGGACACCCCCGACTTGTATCACCGGGATCAGTGCCCGGAGGACGCGTCGTTGCCCGTATCGGCGGGCGCTGGCGGCGCGATGGGCCCCAGCTGGATCACCTTCGACTTCGGCTCGACCGGCGCGATCGGCGACGACCCCCGGGAGGCCTGGACGCGGTAGATGATGCCTGCGGCCAGGATCAGGACCGCCAGCACGCCGAGGACGGGCGTTCCCCCCGCGGCAGCCTTGGGGCCGGGCCGCCGGCTGCCCGGCGTGCCCTCCTTCCGGCAGAGGGCGCAGCGGCCGTCCGCCCCGCACGCGAGGTCATGTCGCGCACAGCGCACACGCGCACTATCGTGGCTCAGGGGCCCGACTTCAAGAGGCGCACGCGAAGGGGCCCACCTGATGGCACGAAGTCCGGCAGTCGAACTACAATCCAGCGAGGCGACTCGGGCTCTACCGCGCGCCCGCGCCGAGGGTTCTCTCGCGCCTTGAAACCGTCGATCGACGTCATTCTCAATCTCAAGGCGCGCCACCTCGGCGAGGCGAGCGCGCTGCGTGCGGACATCGTGGCGGCGGCGCTCGGTGCCGGCGCCCGCTTACACGAGACGCGAAGCGTCGCGGAGCTCGACGCGATCGCGCGAGAGATCACGACGCGCGGGACCGACGGGGTGGTCCTCGCGGGGGGCGACGGCTCGCACATGGCAGGGTTGAGCGCGCTCGCGCGGGCGCGTCCGGGAGCCGAGCTCCCGGTCGTGGCGCTCGCTCCGGGGGGAACGGTCTGCACCGTCGCGCGCAACTTCGGCATGCGCGGCGATCGGCGACGATGGGCGGAGCGGATCGTGCGCGCGGCCTGCGAGGACTCGCCGCGCGTGCAGTCCAGGCCCACCCTGCGCGTCCGGGACGACGCCGGCGGCGACCGCGTCGGCTTCATCTTCGGCACGGGGCTCGTCGCCCGGTTCTTCGAGCTCTACGACGTTGCGCCGGCGCAAGGGCTCGTGCCCGCAGCGCAGCTCGCCGGACGGATCTTCACCGGCGCTCTCGTGGGCTCGCGGCTCTCGCAGCGAGTGCTCGAGCCGCAGACCTGCACGGTCTCGGTCGACGGCGTGCCCCACCCTTCGCGAAAGTGGAGCCTGGTACTGGCGAGCGCCGTGCGCGACGTCGGGCTGCACTTCATCGTGACCTACCGCGCCGCCGAGGAAGCCGAGCGCTTCCACGTCGTCGCGAGCGGCCTTCGCCCCCGCGCCCTGGCCGCCCAGGCGGCGAGAGCGCTCACCGGCCGCCCGCTGCGCGGCGAGCCGCACGTGGACACGCTCGCGCGCTCGCTGGCGGTGCAGCTCGACCCCGAGGGCGGCGCCTACGTGCTCGACGGCGATCTGCTTCGCGCCGGTGTCGTCGAGATCTCCGCGGGCCCCCGGGTGCCCTTCGTCGTGGCGTGAGGCGGAGTGAGCGTCACTCTGCGGCCCGGGCCACGTCCTGCAGCCGGACCACCACGTCGGCGATCGCCAGGGGCTCGGGCCGGTGCGTGACCAGCAACACCGTGCGACTGCCGCGCAGGCGCGCGATGGCGTCCAGCACCCGGCGCTGCGCCTCGGCGTCCAGCCCGCTGGTCGGCTCGTCCAGCAGCAGCACGGGCTGACGCGTCGCGATCGCGCGAGCGAGCGCTATCCATTGACGTTCGCCCCCGGAGACCGGCCGGCCTCCGGCGCCGAGCCGCGCTCCCTCCAGCGAGAGCATCAGATGCCCCGCGCCGAGCCGATCGAGCTGCTCCCGAGGGTCGGCGCCGTCGGCCCCCAGACCGACGTTGGCCCGCAGGGTGTCGGCGAGCAGGGGCGCGTCCTGCGGCACCCACGCGAACGGACGCGCTCGCGGGCCCGCCGGCGCGGCGCTCAGAGACTCGCCGTCGAAGAGCACGTCGCCGCCCGCGGAGCGCTCCAGGCCGAGCAGCGTGCGAATCAGCGTCGTCTTCCCCACCCCCGTCGGCCCGACGATGGCAACGACAGTCCCCGCCTCGACCAGGACCGAGACAGGTCCCGAGGCCCCGCGCGCCAGGCGAAGGGCGCGCAGCTCGAGCGTGGCGAGCGGCCACGCTCGGTCTTCGGCGGCGTCGGCGTGGGCGTCCTCGGCGCGGTCCGCGAGCGCGTGCGCGGAGGCGCCGCCGCCGATGAGCAGACGCATCTCCTCGTAGGCGCCCTGCGCGCGCGCCAGCGCCAGACGCGCGTCGGTGAGCTCGCGGGTCGGGCGGTAAGCCAAGAAGAACGCGAACGCGAAGGCGAGCAGAGTCCCGCCGTCCGCGATCGCGCCCAGCCACCCGGCGCGGGACGCTGCGATCGCCGCCACGAGAGCGAGCGCGCCGAGCGCCTCGTTCGCGCTGCTCAGCGCGGTCGCGCGGGCCTGGAGGCGCGCCGACCCCGAAGAGATGGCGTCGCCGAGCACGTGCACGCTGGCGCGCGCCTTGGCCTCCGCGCCGTACGTGACCCAGACGTCGGCGTGCCGCACCGCCTCGTCGGCCGCCTCGAGCAGCCGCTCTCTCTCGCCGGAAGCGCAGCGGGTGGCCTCGCGGTAGCCCGCGCGAGCTCGCCCGAGGGCCCAGCCGAAGCCCACGAGCACCACCGCGGCGACCGCCGCCATACGCGCCGACAGCGCGACGAGCAGTGCAGCGAGGGGCACGAGCTGAGCCGCCGCGCGCGCACCTCCAAGTAGGCCTTGCTCCAACCCCGACTCCAGATCGCGCACCCGATCGGTCAGCGCCCCGACCGCGCGAGTGCCGGGTGACGCGCTGCGTGACGCGCCGGCCATATGATCGTCGTGTCGTAGGTGGCGCAAGCGATGACGAGCCAGGAGGGCGTCGAGCACCTCCAGGCGCAGGGAGCTGCCTGCGTCGCCGGCGATCTTGGCCTGAACGTACGTTGCGTAAACCCCCGCGGCGCCCTTGACGATGACGAACGCCAGACCCGACAAAGCGAGAAGAAACGAAGAGTTCGCCGCAGGCACCGCGGCGGCGTGGTTGTCCCGCAACCCCCAGCGCTCGGCCAGAGACAGCGCGATGGCGCCCGCGACCAGAGCCACCACGGCGTGGCCAAGTGCGTGCATGATCGAAGCAAAGAGGAATGCCACCAGGCGGCGGCGCCGGGGCAGAACCCGCCTTAGGTTACGTACGTAATACGAGATGACCGACTCCGGCAGCGTCCCGCCGCTACCGGAGGCGCGAGCGCGGAATGGGAGCGGGGCCCGGATCATCTTACGAAGTTGCTCGCTGCAGGACGCAGCATAGGTCGATCGGCTCCCGGAGGAGCCATAGGCACCCCTCGATGACCAAGAGTGCACACCAGACGTTGCGAGTTCGCCATCGCGAGCGGCCCGTTGCGGTCGCGAAAGGGCAAAGGTCCATCGACGGGGAAGGTACACTAGGTGCATCAGGTAGAGGCTCGCGTCCCCGTCGCGTCGGGGCCGAGGACGACGCCGCGCCGCGTCGTGCCGAACGCTTCTCATCCAGCCGCAAGCCGCAGCGCAGCAATGCTTCGCAGGACCGCACCAGACCTGCCCGTCAGCCCACCAGCGAGGGAGCACCGGTCATGAGCAAGAACAAGAGCAGCGCCGCCGCGGTCGTGACCGACGAGCGCGCCCCCGCGGACGACGACTTCGAGGGCGAGGCCCCTGCGATCGGTCCGGCCGGGCCCACCGCCGACCTCGAGCTCGTCGAGGGAGACGTCGACGTGGAAGTCGCCGAGGCCGGAGCGAGAGAGGTGGGAGCCCCTGCGCGCGCCAAGGCGCCGACCGACAGGGAAATCGAAGAGGGCGGCGGCGACTCCATGCTCGCCCGGTACTTCCGGGAGATGGCGACCCACGCGGTGATGGGGCCGGACGAGGAGCTGAAGACGGCGATCGAGGTCGAGCGCGCCGAGATCGATCACTGGCTGTCCATCCTCGAGTACTACCCCTCGGCCGACTTCGCGCTCGACTCGCTCGAGAAGGACCTGCCCGTGGCCGAGGAGGCCCTCGACCTGCCGCAGATCGCGGAGATCAGAAAGCTCCTGGGGACGTTCAACAAGCAGAAGAAGCTCTCGCGCGACCAGGAGAAGAAATACAAGACGTGGTGCTCCTCGCTGGCGAAGGCCATCCGCCTCGCGGACAGCGACCGGCTGTGGATCGCTCATGCCGAGGAAGCGGTGCGCAAGCTGGGCGCGGAGCCGAACGAGGCCGAGCGCGACGCGGCTCTCGATCACGCCGACGACGCCGCATCTCCCGCCGCGCCTCACCTGCCGGCCACGGCGACCTACAGGAAGTGTCTCCAGAAGATCGACCACGCCGCCGCCCACTCGCGGCGGGTGAAGAACAAGTTCGTCAAGGCAAACCTCCGCCTCGTCGTGTCGATCGCTCGGCGCTACAACCGCGGCAGGCTCCCGCTGATCGACCTCATCCAGGAGGGGAACATCGGCCTGATGAAGGCGGTCGAGCGCTTCGACCACACCCGCGGCTACCGGTTCTCGACGTACGCGTCCTGGTGGATCCGCCACGCGATCAGCCGCGCGCTCGCTGACAAGGGGCGCGCCGTGCGCATCCCGGTGCACATGCTGGACACGCACAACCGCATCCAGCGGGCCACGCAGGCGGTGCTCGCGCGCACCGGTCGCGAGCCCACGCTGGGCGAGCTGGAGCACGAGACGGGCATCCCGCAAGACAAGCTCGACAAGGTGAAGGGCTCGTGGGCCGACACGCCCTTCTCGCTCGACCGCCCCGTGGGCGACGAGGACGGGCGCAAGTTCATCGACTTCCTCCAGGACGAGGCGGGCCCGTCGCCGTACGAGGCGCTCGCCAACCACAAGTGGAGCGCAGAGGTCCGGCGCCTGCTGACGACCCTGACCCCGATCGAGTCGCGCATCATCCGCTGGCGCTTCGGGCTGGACGACGAGGACGAGCTGACGCTCAAGGAAATCGGCGACAAGTACAACCTGTCGCGCGAGCGGATCCGCCAGCTGCAGGAGCAGGCGCTCGGGAAGATCCGCCGGCACATGCGGGAGTAGTTCATCCCGAGCGAAGCGAGGGATGACAAATGGGGGCGCTAGTGCTTCTCCGCCCATCGCGCGATCGTCTCGACGAGCCGATCCGCAGCGCGACGCGCGACGTCCTGCTTGCCGCCCACGTGGTTGAAGAGGATCGAGAACGCCACGGGTCCCTTGCCGCCGTCCCTCAGCAGGTAGCCGCTGAGCGCGATGGCGTCGTCGAGCGTGCCCGTCTTGGCGCGGACGCGGCGCTTCGTCAGCTCGCCCCGGAAGCGCTTGCGCAGGGTTCCGTCGACGCCGCCGACCGAGAGCTGGGCCAGGTACTCCGGCTGCACCGTCGAATCGCGCCACATCGCGCGCAGCAGCGACACGGTGCTCGAGGCGGTCACGCGGTTCGCGTCGAACAGTCCGGACCCGTTCTTGACGACGATCCCCTGGTCGGTGGCCCCGATGCGAGCGAGAAAGCGAGTGACCACCTCCGCGGAGTCGGCAGCCTTGGCGGGGCGCCCTTTCTCCCCGCCGGCCAGGCTCTTGAAGATCATCTCGGCGTAGAAGTTGTCGCTGTGCTTCCCGAGCCCCAAGAGCAGCGTGGAGAGCGGCTCCGACTGGTGCTTGGCCAGCACCCGGCCCCTTCCCGTGCCGAGCTTGACCTCTCCGGTGACCTTGACGTCGGCCCTCTCGAGGAGCGCCTTCAGCGCATAGCCCGCGAGCAGGCGCGGGTCGTCCGCGCGACGCGTGTAGCGGACGAGGCGTGTCGCGGCCGCGATCGCGCCCGTCACCTTGGCCGCCATGCGACCGGCGTTGCCGGAGAGGGCCAGCTCGACGGTGTCGGCGCCGTCGCCATCGGCCGTCCGAATGCTCCCCTCGACGTCCACGAACCCGGGCGGGTCGAAGGCCACGTGCGCGCTCGCGCCCGCCGCGGCCGGACGCACGGTCATCGTGACGCAGTTCTCGTCGACCGCGACGGCGCTGACGGGGGCGCGGAAGGCGGCCCACTCGTTGGGCTGCTGGTCGAACGCCGGCGGCGTCGTCTGGTCGTCGTAGAAGTCCTGATCGACGACGACGTCTCCCTCGACGCGGCGTACGCCGTGCTCCTTGAGATCCTGCACCATCGACCACAGGTCGGACGTGGAGAGAGAGGGGTCCCCGTAGCCGTGCACGGCGAGCGGGCCCGACACGGCGTCTCCCTCGAGCTTGCCCGACAGCGTGGTCTCGTAGCGGTGCTCGCCGTGCAGGATCGCGAGCGCGGCCGCCGCAGTGTAAAGCTTGGCGCATGAGGCCGGGTTGAGCGGGAGGTGCTCGTTGACCGACGCGAGCAGGCGCGAAGAGTCTACGTCGAGGATGGCGATCCCGACGCTCGCCCCATCGAGCGCCCGCTCCGATGCGATGCCGCGGGCGGCAGCCTCGAGCTCCGGCGCCCGCTCGGAGGCCGGCGCCACGCCCGCCTCGAGCGAAGGATCCGGACGCACGTCGGGCGCGACGAGGGCCAGGACGGCCGCGCACGCGAGCGCGAACGGGAAACGACCTCGGCGACGGGCCATCGGCCGATACTACATCGCGCTCGCAGTCCTCGCGGCAGGCTGTTCGCGCGACCGGCGCGCCGGGCAAGACCGACCGCTGGAGATGCTCGTCGCCAACGATCCCGAGACGCTCGACCCGCGCTACGCGACCGACTCGGTCGGTCTGCGCGCGACGCGCCTCGTCCACGCGGGGCTGGTGCGGCTGGACCCGGACACGCTCGCGCCGGTGCCTTACGTCGCCCGGGCCCTGACATGGCTCGATCCGCTGACTCTCCGCGTCGACCTGCGCGAGGACGTGCGCTTCCATTCCGGCGCGCCCGTGCGCGCGCGCGACGTCGTGGCCACGCTCCGTGCCTTCGCGTCCCCGGCGGTGGCATCGCGCCACGCCAGGGTCGTGGAGGCCATCGCCGACGCCCGCGAGGAAGGAGACCGTACGGTCCTCGTTCACCTCTCGCGTCCGCACGCGACGCTGCTCACCGACCTCGAGCTGCCGATCCTGCGCGCGGACGAGGCTGCGTCCCCGCCGGATCCAGCCGGCGGCCTCGACGGGCTGGGCCCGTACTCGGTGCTGTCCTTCACCCGCGGCGAGGTGCGGCTCGCGCCAGCGGACGGAGGCGCGCTCCCGCGGCCGGCTCACGCGCTGACGCTGCGCACGGTTCACGACGAGAACGCGCGCGCGCTGCGGCTCGAGGCCGGCCGTGCGGACGTGTCGCTGAACCTCGTGTCTCCCCCCCTGCTGCCCGCGCTGGCCGCGCAGCCGGGGCTCGCGGTGACGGCGAGGCCGGGCTCCAACCTGACGTACGTGGTCATCGAGGAAGAGCGCGCGCCCCTCGGCGACGCGCGGGTGCGGCGCGCCCTGTCGCTGGCGATCGACCGCGCGACGCTGTGCGCGTCGCTCCTGGGAGGCCGGGCGCGCCCGGCCTCGGGGCTGATCGCACCCGCTCACTGGGCCCGCGTGGAAGCTCCGCCGCTGGCCTTCGACCCGGCCGCGGCCCGCGAGCTGCTCGCGCAGGCGGGGACGCGGCAGGCGCACCTGACTCTCCTCGCGTCGACCGAGCGACTGCGGGGCGACGTGGCGCGCGTCATCGCGCAAGAGCTCGGGGACGTCGGGGTCGGCGTGGAGGTGGTCCCGCTCGAGCTGGGGACGATGATCGCGCGGTTGAACGCGGGGGACTTCGACCTCGCCGTGCTGCAGCTGCCGGAGATGACCGAGCCGAACGTGCTCCGGTGGTTCCTGCACGGGTCCTCGGTGCCCCCCGCCGGCGCCAACCGCGGACGGGTGCAAGATCCCTTGCTGGACGCGCTGCTCGACCTCGGCGAGGTCGCCCGCGACACCGGCCAGAGGCGCGAGATCTACGCGCGCGTCGAGGCGCGCGAGCGCGAGGAGATGCACTGGCTCCCGCTCTGGTACGAGGACCAGGTCGCGGTGACGAGCGAGCGGGCTCGCGCGTTCGCGCCCAGCGCAGAGGGGCGGTGGCTGTCGTTCGCGAGCATACCCTGACGCCGCAGAGACGAGCTTCCAACATAGCACGGAACAGGGCGGCGGCGCTGCCTCGCCGGGGGAGCGCGGGTGTGTTAAACGGGAGCGCGATGAGCCGCAAACCCACGAAGTACGTGTTCGTCACCGGCGGCGTCGTTTCATCGATCGGCAAGGGCCTCGCCAGCGCATCGGTGGGGGCGCTCCTAGAGGCGCGCGGGCTGCACGTCACGCACGTGAAGCTCGACCCGTACATCAACGTCGACCCGGGCACGATGAGCCCGTACCAGCACGGCGAGGTCTTCGTCACCGACGACGGGGCCGAGACGGACCTCGACCTCGGGCACTACGAGCGATTCACGACCGCGCGCATGACGCGCCAGAACAACTTCACGACCGGCCGCATCTACGAGAGCGTCATCTCCAAGGAGCGGCGCGGCGAGTACCTGGGCGCGACGGTGCAGGTCATCCCGCACATCACCGACGAGATCAAGGCGCGCGTGCGCGATGCCACCGAAGGGGTGGACGTCGCCATCATCGAGATCGGCGGGACAGCCGGTGACATCGAGTCCCTCCCGTTCCTCGAGGCCGTGCGCCAGATGAAGCTCGAGGCGGGGCCCCAGAACGCGCTCAACATCCACGTGACGCTGGTCCCGTACATTCCGACGGCCGGCGAACTGAAGACCAAGCCGACGCAGCACTCGGTCAAGGAGATGCGCGAGATCGGCATCCAGCCGGACGTGCTGCTCTGCCGCACGCAGATGACGCTGTCGCGCGCCGTGAAGGAGAAGATCGCGCTCTTCTCGAACGTCGCGGTGGAGGCGGTCATCGGCGCCATCGACGTCGGGTGCATCTACGAGGTGCCGCTGATGTTCCACGCCGAGGGGCTGGACGAGCTCATCGCGGACCGCCTGAACATCTGGAGCCGCTCGCCGGACCTGTCGGCATGGCAGCGCATCGTCGCGAGCTTCAAGGAGCCGTCGCGGGGCACGGTGAAGATCGGCATCGTGGGCAAGTACGTGCACCTGAAGGACGCGTACAAGTCGCTGCACGAGGCGCTGGTCCACGGTGGCCTCAACAACGACTGCCGCGTCGAGCTCGAGTACATCGACTCGGAGCAGGTGGAGCAGCAGGGCCCGGACGCCCTGCTGTCGTCCCTCGACGCGGTGCTGGTGCCGGGCGGGTTCGGGGACCGCGGCACCGAGGGGAAGATCGCGGCCATCGGGTACGCCCGGACCAACCGGATTCCGTTCTTCGGCATCTGCCTCGGGATGCAGCTGGCCGTGGTGGAGTTCGCGCGCAACGTCGCCGGTCTCGCGGGCGCCAACTCGAGCGAGTTCGACAAGGACACGCCGCACGCGGTCATCGATCTCCTGCCCGACCAGCGCGGCGTGAGAAACAAGGGGGCCACGATGCGCCTCGGCGCGTACCCGTGCGTGCTGACGCCGGGCTCGCTCGCAGCGGACGCGTACGGCACGGTCGAGATCAGCGAGCGGCACCGGCACCGCTACGAGTTCGCGAACGACTACCGCGAGCCGCTCGCGGCCGCGGGCCTCGTGCTGAGCGGCGCTTCGCCCGACAAGCGGCTGATCGAGATGGTCGAGCTGCGCGAGCACCCGTTCTTCGTGGGCTGCCAGTTCCACCCGGAGTTCAAGAGCCGCCCCGCCGCGCCGCACCCGCTCTTCGCGCGGTTCGTGCGCGCGGCGCTCGACCGGCAGGTCCTGCGCAGCAAGGCCGACGGCCGCAAGGTGGCCGAGAGCCAGACCGCGATCAACTAGCCGGCGTCCCGCCCATGATCTCGACGTAGCGCTTGATCGCCGCGAGGAGGCCCGCCGGCGGGTCGATGAACTCGAGGCCCAGCGCGCGCGGTCCGTCGACCAGATCCTGCCTCGCAGCGCGCACCCATCGCACGACCGCGTCGCAGGTCTGAGTCGTACCCTCGAGGGGCAACGCGAACTGAAGCGAGGCGCGGGGCGTGGGCTCGCAGGGCTGTCGGGTGATGACGAGCAGCCCGCCTTCGGAGATGTCCTCGCTGCGGCCGTCCAGCCCGGCGCCGCCCGGCAGGGTGACGCGCACGGGAGTCACGTACGGCACCCGCGGCGTACGGCGCCTCTGCGTCGCGTCGACCGGCATGGCGACGGCGTACCTCGGCACGGGGGCCGGCCCGAGGAAGAACGTGCGGCCGCTGGCGGCGGGGAAGGCTTCGTGGATGGCGCGAGCGAGCTCGAGCGCCGACGGAAAGCGGTCCTCGCGCTTCTTCGCCATCGCTCGCTGCACGATCGACCCGAGCTTCTCGCCGACCTCCGGGACGTGCGCGTCGGCGCGCGGCGGCGCGTCCGTGGACGAGGCGTAGCGCAGGACGCTCTGGTAGACGCCGTCGCACGGCAGGCGGCCCGTCAGGCACTCGAACATGATGACGCCGAGCGCGTAGATGTCGCCGAGGTGGTCGACGCGGTCGAGCGCGAGGAGCTGCTCGGGTGACATGTACGCATGCGTGCGAGCGCCGGTGCCGGCGGCGGCCTGCCGGGTCGAGGTCGCCACGAGCTGGGCGGCGCCGAAGTCGGTGACCTTGATGCGCTCGGCCCCGCTCTCGTCGCGAACGATGAAGATGCTGTCGGGCCTCAGATCGCGATGCACGATGCCGGCCACGTGGGCGACCTCGAGCGCGTCGCAGAGCTGGAGCATGATCGCTGCGGTCTCCTGCGGACTGAGCTTCGCGCGCCCGGCCAGCAGGCCCTCGAGCGTGCGACCCTCGAGCTTCTCGGTGACGAAGTACGGCGTTCCGTCCCGCGCGACGCCGCCGTCGATGACCTCGACGATCCCCGGATGGCGGGCCGTCGCGAGGGCGCGCGCCTCGCTCACGAAGCGCGCACGCACCTCGTGGAGCTTCTCGCGGGGGACGTCCGGGGCGACGACCGTGAGGATGACGCTCCGCCGGGTGAAGCGGTGGCTGGCCTCGAAGACGAGGCCGCCGATGCTCCGCCCGAGCTCGCGTCGAAGCTCGTAGCGGCCGTCGATGACCTCGCGAACTTCCCCCGGCAGAGCCGTGACCTCCTTCGACGGGGTCGAACTCATGGCAGGCCATTATGGCCCCGGCACCGGGCCCGCACAACTTCGGTATTCCTGCGGAGATCGAATCGCTCCGGATTCGCGGTGACGCGGTCACCGGCGCGCCCACCCGGCCTCACCGGGAACGCACGCCCAGCGCAGCGTTCGGGTCGAACACGAGGGTCAGGGCGACGCGGAAGCCCCACACGTGAGCGTTGGCGCCCTGAAGAGGCGTCCCCACGTTGGTGAACGCGCTGATGGCGGGCTGCACCCAGGGGAGCGCCAGGCGCACGTTGGGCGACACGACCACGGTCGCCCGCGCGCCGTCGCGCACGCCCGGAGCGTCGATGACGTACGCCTCGAACGCCTCCAGCCCGCCAGCGACGCGGCTGGTGAACCACCAGCCCAGGTAGATCCCTGCGGTAGCGTAGATGCGTCGATCGGCGGCGCGCCCGATCGACGCGATGATATCGAGCCCCTGGCGGAACTGGGCGACGAACGGACCGTCGACCGCGCGGACGTCGATGAACGGGCGGGCGCCGAGGGCGTCCGGTACGAAGAAGCCGACGTCCCAGGGGCGGAGCGTCGCGGCGTTGAGCGCGGCCTGCCCCGCGGGGCCGCCGGTGTCGTAGCGCGCGGTCGGCAGCAGCAGACCGAGGCCGCCGCCGAAGGCGAGCCCCGTGTGAGTGGCCCAGAGCGTCCGCCCGTTGAGCTCGACGTTCCCGCTGACCGCGCGCAGCGCGCCTGCGCCTCCTGCCGCGGCCAGCTCGTACTCCGCGCCGACGAACAAGCGCCTGAGTCGCAGCGGGACCTCGACGGCGAGCCTCTGAACGTAGCCGTGCGTGCGATCTCCTCCGGGGTTCGGCAGGATGGCCCCGGCGGTGCCTTCGAAGGTCGCCTCGACCTCGGAGTGAGTGAGCTCGGGGAGGGTCGGCGGGCGGGGGGCGGTGGGCACGTCGTACGGGTCGTCGAAGGACCGCTCGTCGGCGCGGGCGGCGGCGGACGCGAGCAGGACGCTCGAGGCGACGAGCGCCGCTGCCGGGCGGTGCGCACGGATCATGAGAAGCACCATAGCGGGCCGGCGGGGGGTGCAGAGAGCCGTACTTCTCAGCCCCAACGTGCTGAGCGACCCGCACTGGGCCCGCCTCCTCGGCGGCGCTCTCTACGCCGCATCGCCACGCGTGGACTGGGCGTCACTCCTGCGCCGGAGCTTCGACGTCGATGTTCTCCGATGCGCGAGCTCGGGATGTCCTGATGGGTGCCAAGACGCAGTCCCGCGCCGAACACCGCGAGCTGCCGGGTTCGCGCTTCGTGACGGGCATCGCGAAGCTGTTCATCGCGCTCTCCGGTCTGGGACTGCTCCTGGGGCTCTTCCAGATGACGATGCTCTTCACGGCTCTTGGCGTGCCCGAGGGGTGGGTCGTGCAGTCCGTCTCGAATGACACCGCCGCCCGTGCGCTCGCGCTCGGCGTCGTGCTGCTCTGCGCGCTCACACTGGCCCTCGCCTTCGCGCTGCTCCAGCGCAAGCCCTGGGCCCGCGGCGCCTTCGTCGTGCTGATGGGGTTCGGCGCGGCCTGGCACCTCGTGACCCTGCTCGCGCTCCTCTGGTTCCGCCCGGAGGCGCCGCTGAAACCGCCGGCGCGTGCAGGGCCTCCGGAAGGAGGGGGGCTTGCGCGCATGCAGAACCGCGGCTTGAGTGCGCCCCATGCCAGGCAGTCGGCGGGTTCTGGTCACGCGCAGGATCGGCGCGCTCACGCTCTCCACCCGGTGCCTCCTCGCCTGCGCGCCGGCGTCACCGCCGGTCGCCAGCGTCGGTGCACCGGTTGCCGCGACCGCCTTTAGCGGCCCGGGCGTCGCGCCCGCCGGCATCACCGCCGAGGCGAGCGTCGCGCAGGCGCGTGCCCCGGCGACGCCGGCAGCAGTGGCCGAGCCCGACCGCGACGCCCCTTGCCGGGGCCGGCGCTGCGCCCTCACCGCGGACGGGGCGGCCTGCGGCGTCGGCGAGGATCAGGCCCGCCAGGCTCTCGACGGCATGCCCGGCCCGGTATGCACCTTGACCGGACGAGGGATCGCTGCGCGCTCTTCGTGGTCAAGGAGGTCCCGTGCCGGAGGGTCTCGGACTGTTGGGTCACGGGGGATCCCGTGCCGCACGCGATCCCGCGCCCCGCGGGTATCCATCGCGCGTTTCAGCCGTGCGTCGACGGCCCCGTTTGCACGCGAATGCAAACAAGAGTACGACTTTGGTATGAGCGAGCGGAAGGAGCGCATGACGGTGACCGTCGACCGTGCTCTGATCGAGGCGGGCAGCGAGGCCGTGGCCGCGGGGCGGGCAGAGTCCCTCAGCGGCTGGGTCAACCTCGCCTTGGCCGAGCGAGCGACCAAGGAGCGCCGCCTGCAGGGCATGGCCGAGGCCGTGGCCATGTACGAAGCCCGTTTCGGCTCGATCTCCCAGGCCGAGCTCGCAGCGCAGGAGCACGCCGACGCAAGGGCCGCGATCGTGGTGCGCGGAGCGCGGGGCCGAGCGCGGCCGAGGCGGCGACGGACCGCGTGAGGCTCGTGCTCGACAGCGGGGCGCTGGTCGCCCTCGAGCGCAACGACCGCGCGATGTGGCGACGGTTCAAGGCTGCGCTGCTCGTGGCCGAGGTCCCGGTGACCCACGGCGGCATCGTCGGCCAGGTGTGGCGAGGACGAGGTCCCCGCCAGGCTCTGATCGCCAGGGCCCTCGACAACATCGACGTCCGGAGCCTGGACGACGCGCTGGGTCGCCGTGCGGGCGAACTGATGGCCATCACACGCACCCAGGACGTGGTGGACGCGGCCCTCGTCCTGCTCGCCGAAGACGGCGATCACGTCGTCACCTCCGATCCCGACGACCTCGCGATCCTGGCCGGTGCATCGGGGCGCCACGTCGACATCGTGCGGACGTAGCGTCCGCACCCGACGCCCTGTCGTTTCCCGTCACCTCAGTTCGTGATCAGCGTCTCGAGGTCGTTCTGCCGGAGCGTAACGAAGGCGGACGGGGTCTTCTGGTCCGGCGAGGGCAACGATGAGCACCTCACCGTTGTCGAGCACCGTGAAGATCACCCAATAGGGGAAGCGTGCGAGAAGCGAGGTGCTCGAGGATGCGGCGCACGGGTCCGGGCTCGGTGAAGATGGAGAGCACGCGCATGCACGGGGCCTTGCGGGAGGCAGCTTTGGCGAGAGCAGGCGAGCGCTCACGCCGGGACGAGCACGCCTTCATCGAGCGCGCGCCGCAGGGCCCGCGCGTTGGCCGAGTGCCCGGGCCGCACCGCGCGGAAGCGCCCCACGGGGGGCCCGCCCCGCAGATACAGGTCGCCCATCAGATCGAGCAGCTTGTGCCGGGCCGGCTCGTCGCTGGCGAAGAGCCGGCCGGCCGACAGGATCTGCTCCGGGGCGAGAACGACCACCGAGCCAGGGTCGGCGTGGCGGGCCAGCCCCTGGCGCGCCAGCTCGTCGAGGTCGCGCGCGAAGGCGAACGTGCGCGCGGAGGCGACGCGGGCGCGGAAGTCATCGGCGTCGCCCGTCCACCGCGCCCGCCGGGCGATCCGCGGGTCGTCGAACTCGACGCAGACCTCGACGTCGATGCCGGTGCCCGTCGAGAGCTCGTAGCGGCTCGCGCCGACTTCGAGCGTGGCATGCCGGGCGACGCGCAGCCCGGGACGGCGCGAGGGGGCGCCCAGCTCGGCGAGGGCTTCGCACCACGCGGCGGCTCCTCCGTCGAGGAGAGGCATCTCCGGCCCCTCCACGACGAGCGCCACGCCTTCGTACACGCCGAGACCCGCGAGCGCGGCGAATGCGTGCTCCACCGTCCCCACGCGCAGGGCGCCCCCGTGCGCCTCGACCGTCGTGCTACGGGCGGTCGAGGCCACCTCGAGCGCGCTCACACGCGCCTCGAGCGCTCCGCTCACGAGGATGACCGGCCCGTCGCGCCGCTCGAGCGTGACGCGCGCCGGGGCCCCGCTGTGCAGCCCCACGCCTTCCACGACGACGCGCCGTCCGGTCATGCCCTCATCCCTCGGGGAGGAAGTTGCCGGATCGCCGGCGATTCGCTAGGTGAGAATGTACAGATGGCCACCAAGCGCGTTCAGGTCATCATCCGCGGACGAGTCACGGGCGTGTTCTTCCGGGCGGCCACCCAGCGGGAAGCCAGGCGCCTCGGCATCACCGGGTGGGTCAAGAACCGCGCGGACGGCAGCGTCGAGCTCGTGGCCGAGGGCGAGGAGGACGCGATCCGGGAGATGATCTCCTGGGCCAACCACGGCCCGTCGGCCGCCCGCGTCGACGACGTGGACGTCCGCTGGCGCGGCTACACGGGCGAGTTCTCGGACTTCCGCATCACCGAGTGACGGCGCCGGCCATCGTGCGCTCGTGCTAGGCCGTCGTGCAAGTAGCACGACGGCACGTCGCTTGTGCTAGCCGCTCACTCGACCTTGGCGGCTTCCTTGGGCTCGGCCGCGGTCGCCTTCTTGGACCCCGCTGCCTTCGCCTTCGCGCCCGTCTTGGCCTGCGTCTCATCCGCTTCGACCGCGTCGCCGATCAGCTCGATGAGCGAGATCGGGGCGTTGTCTCCGCGGCGCGGGCCGAACTTGACGATGCGCGTGTAGCCGCCGGGGCGGGTCGCGTAGCGCTTCGCGAGATCGAGGAGCACCTTCTCGACCAGGTCGACCCGGTTCGACGCCCCGCCGGTCTCCATGCGGACGCCGAACCTCGGGATGTACGCCGCGATGATGCGCGAGGCCGCCAGCCGGCGCGCGCGATCCGCGACCGACAGGTCCTTCTGCGGGGTGTAGGCGACCGTCCCGAGGCGACGGGCCTTCGTGATGAGCCGCTCGGCCACGCGGCGCAGCTCCTTCGCCTTGGCGTCGGTGGTCTCGATCCGCTCGTGGAGGATGAGGTTCGCCGTCAGGTTGCGCAGCATCGCGCGCCGGCTGCTGGTGTTCCGGTCGAACTTTCGACCCGAGTTCTTGTGGCGCATGGCTTCCTAGAGCTCCGAGAGCGTATCTACTCGTGAATCGTGACTAGTTTTGCTGCTGCTGCTGCTTCCAGCGCTCCAGCATCTGCGGCCAGTTGTCGATCTTCATGCCGAGGGAGAGGCCCATGTTCGCAAGGATCTCTTTGATTTCCTTGAGGCTCTTCCGGCCGAAGTTCTTCGTCTTGAGCATGTCCTGCTCGGTGCGCTGGACCAGCTCGCCGATGAGCTGGATGTTCGCGTTCTGGAGGCAGTTCGCGCTGCGCACGCTCAGCTCGAGCTCGTCGACGCTGCGGAAGAGGTTCTCGTTGAGGGGCTCTTCCTCGGAGCCGGACGGCGCGTACTGCGTCTCCTCGGTCTCCTCGAAGTTGATGAAGATCGAGAGCTGCTCCTTGAGGATCTTGGCGGCGTAGGCGACCGCGTCCTGCGGCTTCACGCTGCCGTTCGTCCACACCTCGAGCGAGAGCTTGTCGTAGTCGGTCTGCTGCCCGACGCGCGCGTTGGTCACCGTGTAGTTGACCTTGCGGACCGGCGAGAAGAGCGAGTCGATGGGGATCGTCCCGATCGGCATGCCCGGAGTCTTGTTCCGCTCCGCAGGCACGTACCCGCGCCCAACGTTGACGGTCAGCTCCATGACGAGCGGGCCCTTCTTGTCGAGCGTGGCGATGACGTGGTCGGGGTTGAGCACCTGCAGCCCGTCGACGAGCTGGATGTCGCGGGCGTGGACGACCCCCGGCCCTTCCTTCTCGATACGAACCGTGTAGGTCTTCGCCTGCGCGGCCTTGAGGACGACCTCCTTGAGGTTCAGCACGATGTCCGTCACGTCCTCGACGACGTCGGAGACCGTGGTGAACTCGTGGAGCGCACCTTCGATGCGCAGCGCCGTGATGGCGGCTCCCTGGAGCGACGAGAGGAGGATGCGGCGCAGCGAGTTGCCGACGGTAATGCCGTAGCCGCGCTCGAGCGGCTCGGCGGTGAACTTGCCGAAGAACTCGGTCAGCGTGTCGCCCTCGACGTGGATGCCACGCGGGCGAATGAGGTCGCGCCAGTTGCGTGTGACGATGTTCGACGTGGTCATCTTGCTCTCTATCTCCAGGGTTCACGCGGTGATCTCGGCGCGCCTTCGAACCCGCTCTCCGGCGGCGCCCGTCACCTGCCCGTGTGATTCCGTCTCCGATTCAGCGTGAGTAATACTCGACGACGTACTGCTCGCGGATGGCCGGCTCGTTCATTTCGTCGCGGACCGGCAGGCCCTTGAACGTGCCGACGAAGTTCGCCTTGTCGAGCTCGAGCCAGGACAGGATGGGCCGCTTCTCGACCTGCGCGAGCGAGGCGACGATCTCCTTGATCTCGCGGCTCTTCGGGCGAATCTCCACCTTGTCTCCCGGGCGAAGGATGACGCTGGGAATGTCCAGGCGGCGGCCGTTGACCAGCACGTGTCCGTGCCGGACGACCTGACGGGCCTGCGCCCTCGTGAACGCGAAGCCGAGGCGGTGCGTCACGTTGTCGAGGCGCGACTCGAGCAGGCCGAGCATCTGCTCGCCCGTTCGCCCCTTCCGGCGCGCGGCGTCGAAGTAGTACTTCTGGAACTGCCGCTCCAGGACGCCGTAGATGCGCCGCACCTTCTGCTTCTCGCGAAGGCGGATCGCGTACTCGCTGAGCTTGATGCGCGCCTGGCCGTGCTGGCCCGGCGGGTAAGGCCGGCGCGTGTAGGAGCACTTCTCCGTGTAGCAGCGCTCGCCCTTCAGGAAGAGCTTCGTCCCCTCGCGGCGACAAAGCTTGCACACAGCACCAATGTAACGAGCCATCGATCTCTCTCCCTCAGACGCGCCGCCGCTTCGGCGGCCGGCAACCGTTGTGCGGAACCGGCGTGACGTCGCGGACCAGAGTGACTTTGAAACCCACCGACTGGAGAGCGCGAAGCGCGCTCTCGCGCCCGGCCCCCGGTCCCGTGACGAACACCGCGACGGAGCGCATCCCGTGGTCCATCGCCTTGCGCGCAGCCTCTTCGGCGGCGAGCTGCGCGGCGAACGGCGTGCTCTTGCGCGAGCCCTTGAACCCGCGCGACCCGGCGCTCGACCAGGCGATGGTGTTGCCGTTGACGTCGGTGATCGTCACGACGGTGTTGTTGAACGTCGACTGGACGTGAGCAATCCCCGTCGAGACGTTCTTCTTCGCCTTCTTCTTGACCGCCTTGGCACCCTTGGGGCCGGCGGCCGGCGCCCCGGTAGCTGCTGCGGGCGGGATCGAAGTCTTGTCCTGAGACATGAGTTACCTGGCTCCTTTTGACGAGCTCACGTGGTTGCCGTGGCCGGCCTGCGGGCGCGGGTCACGAGGCCCTTGCGCGGCCCCTTGCGCGTGCGCGCGTTGGTGTGCGTTCGCTGGCCGTTGACCGGCAGGCCCTTGCGGTGCCTCAGGCCCCGGTAGCAGCCCAGGTCCATGAGCCGCTTCACGTTCATCTGGATCTCGCGCCGCAGATCCCCCTCGACCTTGTAGTCGGCGTCGAGGACGTCGCGGATCTTCTTGATCTCGGTCTCCGTCAACTCTTCCGTCATGCGGTTCGGAGCGATCCCGGTCTTCTCGCAGATGCGGCGCGCGGCCGTCCGTCCGATCCCGAACAGGTACGGGAGCGCGTAAACGATCTGCTTGTGGCGGGGGAGGTCGACGCCTGAGATGCGGGCCATGTTCGTTTTCAGCCTTGCCGCTGTTTGTGACGGGGATTCTCGCAAATGATCCGCACCACACCCTTGCGGCGGACCACCTTGCACTTATCGCAAATCTTCTTGACGCTCGGTCGAACCTTCATGATCTCTGCCTACTTGTGTCGGTAAGTGATGCGCCCGCGGCTGGGGTCGTACGGGCTCACTTCGACGGTGACTCGGTCACCGGGGAGGATGCGGATGTAAAACTGCCGCATCCTTCCGCTGATCGTCGCCAGCACGACCAGCCCGTTGTCGCATTTCACGCGGAACATCGCGTTCGGCAGCGCCTCCTGGACGGCGCCGTCGAACTCCAGCTTGTCGCCCTTGGGCTCCTTGCGCTCGCGACGTTCACTCATGAAAAAGAGAATCTCCTTGGGCCGCCTTCATTTGGCCCCGAGCGCCGAGAGGATCCGCGTGGTGACCTCGTCCACGCTGCCGACCCCGTCGATTCGCCTCAGAATGCCGTGCCCCTCGTAGTAGGGGAGGAGCTCGGCGGTCATGCCCTCGTAGGTATCGAGTCGTTTTCGAACGACTTCTTCACGGTCGTCCGCCCGGTGCTCGAGGTCGGCCCCGGGGGGAGGAGGGCTATACTTCAAGTGGTAAATCTGTCCAGTGCGTTTGTCGGTCCGCCGGAGGACTGTACGCTCGATCAGGAGCTCCTTCGGAACCTCGAGGGCGAGGACGCAGTCGAGCTTGAGGCCCCTCTTGGCGAGCATCTGATCCAGGGCCTCGGCCTGAGGGCTGGTGCGGGGAAAGCCGTCCAGCAAGAAGCCCGGCGTGCAGTCCGTGGCCCGGACGCGCTCGTCGATCAGCCCGATGACGAGCCCGTCGGGCACCAGGGCGCCGGCCGCCATCTTCGCGACCAGGTCCGCCGGCAGCTTGCCCGCCGACTTGGCCGCCCTCAGCATGTCGCCCGTCGAGATCTGCGGGACGCCGAGGCGCACGCAGATCACCTTGGCCTGCGTACCCTTCCCCGCCCCCGGCGGACCGACGAACACGACGCGCATGATCCGCTAGTCCTTTCTCACGCGGATGCGCGAGGTCCGTCCGCCACCGCCGGACAGGCCTTCGTAGTTGCGCGTGATGAGGTGAGCTTCGATCTGGTTGACGGTGTCGAGCGCGACGCCTACCACGATCATGATCGACGTGCCGCCCCAGCGGAACGGGACGTGGAACTGCTGGCTGATGATGCTCGGTACGATGCACACGACCGCGACGTAAAGCGAGCCGCCGAAGGTGATGCGCGTGAGCACGTAGTCGATGTAGTCGGCGGTCTGCTTGCCCTGACGCACGCTGGGTATGAAGGCCTGCTGCTTCTTCAGGTTGTCGGCCACGTCGACGGGCTGGAAGGTGACCGCCGTGTAGAAGTGGCAGAAGAAGATGATGAGCAGAACGTAGAAGGTGTTGAACGCCCAGTCCCCGCGCTGCAGCAGGGACTGCAGTTGGGCCATCCCCGGCACCTTGAAGTTGGCCAGCGTGGCCGGGAACATCAGCAGCGACGACGCGAAGATCGGCGGGATCGTGCCGCTCGTGTTGACCCGGAGCGGGAGGTGGGCCGTCTGCCCACCATAGATCCGGCGCCCCACCGTGCGGCGGGCGTAGTAGATCGGGATGCGCCGCTGGGCGCGCTCGAAGAACACGATCGTCGCTACGGTCGCAAGCACGATGGCGACGACGGCGGCCAGGTTGAGCGGCTGGATGTTGCCCTTGTTGGTCGCGAAGTAGCCGGCGATGCCATCGGGGATCCCGTCGACGATGCCGGCGAAGATGAGGAGGGAGATCCCGTTGCCGATACCGCGCTCGGTGATCTGCTCGCCGACCCACATCATGAATGCAGTGCCGGTCGTGAGCGTCAGCATGCTCATGAGGCGAAAGCCCCACCCGGCGTGCGTCACCACGTCGCCGACGGCCGCGGAGTCCGACAGGTCCCCGTTGTTCATGGCCTCGAGGCTCATCGCGATGCCGAAGCCCTGGACCAGCGAGAGGACGATGGTGCCGTAGCGCGTGTACTGGTTGATCTTGCGCTGGCCCTGCTCGCCTTCCTTGCGAAGCTCGTCCAGCGGCTTGAACACCATCGTCAAGAGCTGCAGGATGATGCTCGCGCTGACGTAGGGCATGATGCCCAGCGCGAAGATGGAGAGGTTGCCCAGCGCGCCCCCGCTGAACATGTTGAACAGGCCGAGCAGGCCGCCGCCCTGCTTGTGGATGACGGCGTTCATCACTGTGCGGTCGACGCCCGGGATCGTGACGAACACGCCGATCCGGTAGACCGCCAGCAGCAGCACCGTGAAGAGAATGCGCCTGCGAAGCTCGGGGACTTTCCCGATGTTGGCGAAGGCGGAGAGGGCGGACATCGTGAAGGGCTTCGAGCGTCAGGGCGCGGACGACGGCGTCACGACGACGACCTTGCCGCCCGCCTTCTGGATCTTCGCGGCCGCCGACTTGGAGAACGCGTGCGCCGACACGGTGATGGCCTTGGTGAGCTCGCCGTCCCCGAGGATCTTGATGCGGTCGAAGCGGCCCTTGACCAGGCCGCGCGCCTCGAGCGCCTCTACGTCGATCGTCGCGCCCGCCGCGAAGGTCTCGAGGTCGCCCACGTTCACCGCGGCGACGATGGTCGGGAACGGGTGGTTGAAGCCCCGCTTCGGCAAACGGCGGTGCATCGGCGTCTGCCCGCCCTCGAAGCTCGGCTTGAAGCCACGCGAGCGAGCGTACTGGCCCTTCTGACCACGGCCCGACGTCTTGCCCAGGCCCGACCCGACGCCGCGCCCCAGGCGGGTCTTCGGCCGGGTCCCTGCCGGCTTGGCCAGCTTGCTCAGCGTATCAGCCATGATCCACCTCCTCGACGCGCACCAGGTGCATGACTTTCTTGATCGCGCCGCGGAACGACGGGGTATTCGACACGACGACGGAGCTGCCCGGGCCTTTGAGCCCGAGGCCCCCCACGGTCAGCCGCATGGAGTGCTCCTGCCCGATGGTGCTCTTGGTCTGGGTCACGCGAAGCTTCGGCTTCATGGCTTCCTCAACTCAGCTCTGCGCCGCGGGCTGCGCGCCGGCCGTGGTCTTCGGAGCCTTCGGCTCCTTGCGCTCGATGATCTCGTCGACCTGCTTGCCGCGCTTGCTGGCGAACTGCTCGACGCTGCGCAGCGACTTGAGCGCCGCGATCGTGGCCCGCACCACGTTGTGCGGGTTGGAGCTGCCGAGGCACTTGGTGAGGATGTCGTGGATCCCGGCGCTCTCGACGACGGCGCGGACGGCGCCGCCGGCGATGACGCCCGTTCCGGGCGAGGCCGGCTTGAGGAACACGCGACCGCTGCCGAAGTGGCCCAGGGCCTGGTGCGGAACGGTGACCCCGCTCAGTGGCACGAAGAAGACGTTCTTGCGAGCCTGGTCGTTCCCCTTGCGGATGGCCTCGGGGACCTCGTTCGCCTTCCCCAGCCCGACGCCGACGTGCCCGGCTTCGTCGCCGACGACGACGAGCGCGCTGAAGCTGAACCGCCGGCCGCCCTTCACGACCTTGGCGACGCGGTTGATGTAGATGACGCGCTCCTTGAGCTTCTCCTCGTCGATCTGGAGAGCCTCGGGCGCGCCCGGAAATCTGGGGGTGTTATAGGCCATCGTGGTCTCCGATCAGAACTTGAGGCCGGCCGCGCGGGCGGCGTCGGCCAGGGCGCGGACGCGTCCGTGGTAGAGGTAGCCGCTTCGATCGAAGACGACCTTGTCGATTCCCTTCGCGAGGAGCAGCTTCGCGATGGCGTGGCCGACCTTCTTCGCCGCGTCCACCTTGTTCGCGTCGGTGACCTCGCCGCGCACCTCGCGCGAGAGGGTCGAAGAGTGAGCGAGCGTCTGCCCCCCGGCGTCGTCGACGACCTGGGCGTAGATGTGCTTCGCGCTGCGGAAGACGCTGAGACGCGGCCTCTCCGCGGTCCCGCTGATTTTGCGGCGGATGCGCAGTCTCCTGCGCTCGCGCCCCACGACTTGCATAGCCATTACTTGCCTCCGCCGGCCTTGGCGGCCTTGCCCGCCTTCTCGCGGACCTTCTCGCCTTGATAGCGCACGCCCTTGCCGCCGTATGGCTCGGGCGGCCGGAACGCCCGGATCTTCGCCGCGGTCTGGCCCATCACTTCCTTGTCCGAGCCCGTGAGAATCAGGATCGTTCCCTTGGAGTCACCGGGGATCTCGCACTTGACGCCCTTGGGCAGGGGGAACGCGATCGGGTGCGAGAAGCCGAGGCTGAGGTTCAGGACCGGACCCTTGACCTCGGCGCGGTAGCCGGTGCCGACGAGCTGCAAGGTCTTCGTGTAACCCTCGGCCACGCCCGCGACCATCCCGGCGATGAGGGCGCGGGCGAGGCCCTGGAGCCTCGAGCCGTCTCGCCCGACGACCGTCGGGACGACCGCGATGGCGCCCCCTTCGACCTTGACGCTCACGCTCGACGGAAGCGCGCGGACGAGCGTGGCCTTGGGGCCTTTGATCTCGATCGAGCCGTCCTTGACGGACGCCGAGACGCCCTTCGGGAGCGGCACGGGCCGCTTTCCCACGCGGGAAAGGCGAATCCCTTCTTGCGGCTGTGCTTGCGTCGTCATCGGCTCACCAGACCTGGCAGAGCAGCTCGCCGCCGACGCGCTGGCGGCGCGCCTCGCGGTCGGTCATGACGCCCCGGCTGGTGCTGAGGATCGAGATCCCCATCCCGGAGCAGACCGGGTCGATGCGGTCGTGGCGCACGTACACGCGGCGCCCGGGCGTCGACACGCGGCGGATTCCGTCGATGGCGGCCTCCTTGTCGCGGCCGTAGCGAAGGACCAGGGTGAGCGTCTTGAGCTCCTCGCCCTCGCTCACGCGCACGTCGTCGAGGTACCCCTCGGACTTGAGCACGTGCGCGACGCGCTCCTTCAGCCTGGAGTGCGGCATGTCGGCACGGTCGTGCCGCGCCATCGAGGCGTTGCGGATGCGGGTGAGCATGTCCGCGATCGGATCGGTCATCATGAGATCACCAGCTGGCCTTGATCACGCCCGGGATCTCGCCGCGAAGGGCGAGGAGCCGGAAGCAGATCCTGCAAAGCTCGAACTTGCGGTAGTAGCCGCGGGGGCGACCGCAGACCTTGCACCGGTTGCGGTGACGCACGGTGAATTTGGGTCTGCGATTGAGTTTCGCGAACTGAGAAGCACGCGCCATGGTTGTTCCTCTGCCGATTGCCGATCAGGTCGCGCGGAAGGGCATGCCGAGCTGCTGGAGGAGCGCGCGCCCCTCCTCGTCGGTCTTCGCCGTCGTCACGATGCTGATGTTCACGCCTTTGATTGCATCGAGCTTGTCGTAGTTGATCTCGGGGAAGATGATCTGCTCCCTGAGACCGAGCGTGTAGTTCCCATTGCCGTCGAACGCCTTGCGCGAGACGCCCTTGAAGTCGCGCGTGCGCGGGAGGGCGACCGTCACCAGGCGGTCGAAGAACTCCCACATGCGCGAGCTCCGGAGCGTCACCATCGCGCCGATCGGCAGCCCGGCGCGCAGCTTGAAGTTCGCGATCGCCTTCCGGGAGCGCGTCACGACCGGAGTCTGCCCGGTCATCGCCTTGATCTCGTCGACCGCCGTGTCGATGATCTTCGGGTTCGCGACCGCGGCCCCGAGGCCCATGTTGACGACGATCTTCTGCAGCTTCGGGACCTGATTGGGGTTCTTGTACTGGAACTGCTTCACCAGGGCCGGCACGATCGTCTCTCGGTACTTCTCGCGCAGGCGCGGCGGGACCACGGCGGTCGTCGAGACGACGGCCGCGCGCTCCTGCGAGGAGCCGCCCTCGCCGCCCCTCGACTTCTTGCCGCCCTTGGCGACCTTGTCGCTCTTCTCAGCCCGGGGCTTCGGGGCCTGGGCCTGCTCGCCCTTCGGCTTCTTCTCGTCCGCCATGACAGTTTACTCCGCGACGACGGGGAGCTCGTCCCCGCTCTTGATGGCGATCCGGATCTTCCGGCCATCGATCTCTTTGAAGCCTACGCGGGTGCCCTTGCCCGTCTTGGGGTCGACCGGCATGACCTTGCACCCGTGGAGCGGCTGCTCGCGCTCGAGGATGCCGCCCGCGGGGTTGCGCGGCGTCGGGCGGGTGTGACGCTTGACGAGGTTCACGCCCTCGACGACGACGCGGTCTTCCTCGCGGAGCACGCGGGTCACTTTGCCCTTCTTGCCCTTGTCCTTGCCGCTGACGACCACGACCATGTCGCCGAGCCGAATGCGCGCCGACATCACAGCACCTCCGGGGCGAGGGAGATGATCTTCATGAACTTCTTCGCGCGCAGCTCGCGGGCCACCGGGCCGAAGATGCGCGTCCCGATGGGCTCGTGCTGCTCCTTGCTCACCAGCACCGCGCTGTTCTCGTCGAACCGGATGTGGCTCCCGTCCGCCCGGGGCGTCTGGTGCTTCATGCGGACGACGACGGCGTGAGCCACCTCGCCCTTCTTGACCTTCGTGCCCGGCAGCGCCTCCTTGACCGAGACGACGATGACGTCGCCGATCTCGGCGTAGCGCCGGCGCGAGCCGCCGAGCACCTTGAGGCACTGCACTCGCTTGGCGCCGGAGTTGTCGGCCACTTCCAGCACGGTTCGCATCTGAATCATGGCGCGCTCACTCCTCCACGAACTTCTTGATCAGACGCGTGACGATGAAGTGCTTGTCCTTGCTGATCGGGCGGTGCTCCTGGATCTCGACCTGATCGCCCGCCTTGTACGTGCCCTTGTCGTCGTGCGCCTTGTAGCGGACGCGCGAGCGGACGTACTTGCCGTAGAGCGGATCGCGCGTGTGCGAGACGACCTCGACGACGACCGTCTTCTGCATCTTGGCGCTCACGACGCGTCCGACCATCTTGCGTCGGAAACCGTGGGCCTCGTGGGCCTGGGCGTTCTGGGTCGTCATGACTACTTCGCCTCGCTCTTTGTTGCGGAAGACTTCTTCTTCGGCTTGGCGCCGGCGGCCTCGCCCTCGCTCGGCGCGGCGGCGGCCTTTTTCGCGGCGGCCTTCTTGGGCTTGGCCGCGGGCTCGGCGGCGGGGGCGGCCTTGGCGGGGGCCTCTGCCTTGGCCTTCGGGGCCTTCGCCTTGGGAGCCTGCGTGGGCTTGGCGACGCGCACGACCCCGAGCTCACGCTCGCGGAGCAGGGTGACGACGCGCGCCAGGTCCCGCTTCGACTTGGGGATGGCGCTGGTGTCGTCGAGCCTGTTGGTGAAGTTCTTGAGGCGGTTCTGGAAGACGTCCGAGGCGAGCGACTTCTGCAGCTCGCGCAGGTCTTCCACGCTCTTCTCGCGAAGGTCGGCGGCCCTCATGCGATTTCTCCACGCGAGAGGAACTTGTAAGCGACCGGAAGCTTGTGCCCCGCGAGGCGGAACGCCTCACGCGCCATGGTCTCGTCGATTCCCGAGAGCTCGTACATCACGCGGCCGGGCAGCACCTGCGCCGCCCACTCTTCGACGGCGCCCTTGCCGCCACCCATGCGCACCTCGAGGGGCTTCTTGGTGACCGGGCGGTCGGGGAAGATGCGGATCCAGAGCTTGCCCGCGCGCTTGACGTGGCGGGTGATGGCCATACGGGCGGCCTCGATCTGCCGGGAGGTGACGCGCGCCGGCTCGACCGCCTGCATGGCGAAGTCGCCGAAGGAGACGTCGTTGCCGCGCTGGGCCTTGCCGCGGTTGTTGCCCTTCTGGACCTTCCGGTACTTGGTGCGCTTCGGTGAAAGCATGGCTCAAGCTCCTGCGATCTGGGGCCGCCGGTTGCGGCGCTGGAGCACTTCGCCCTTGAACACCCACACCTTGACGCCGATGATCCCGTACTTCGTGCGGGCCTCGGCCGTACCGAACTCGATGTCGGCGCGCAGCGTGTGGAGCGGCACGCGGCCCTCGCGGTAGGTCTCGACGCGGCTCATCTCGCTGCCGCCGAGACGGCCCGAGCAGCGCACGCGGATGCCCTTGGCGCCGAACTTCATCGCCGTCTGCAGCGCCTTCTTCATGGCGCGCCGGAACGCGACGCGACGCTCGAGCTGGGTCGCGACGTTCTCGGCCACGAGCTGCGCGGCCGTCTCGGCCTTGCGGATCTCCTGGACGTCGATGAAGACCTCGTTCTCGGTGAACGACTGCACGCCCGGGAAGAGCGTCTCACCCTTGGCGGCCGTCTTGATGTTGCCGGTCTTGAGCGTTTCGATGCCTTTGCCGCCCTTGCCGATGACCATCCCCGGCCGCGCCGTGAAGACGATCACCTTGCACTTGTTGGCGGCGCGCTCGACCTCGATGCTCGCGATGCCCGCGTTCTGCAGGTACTCCTTGACGGCCCGCTTGATGCGGATGTCCTCGTGGAGCCACTTCGCGTAGCTCTTGTCCTCGAACCACTTCGAGTTCCACGTCTTGATGACGCCGAGGCGGAAGCCGTACGGATGGACTTTCTGACCCATGGGGCTCTTATCCCTTATCGCTCGCCGAGGATGATGGTGATGTGCGAGAGGCCCTTTTGTATGCGGGTCGCCCGGCCCATCGCGCGCGGCCGCCAGCGCCGCAGGTTCTTGTTGGGTGCCTTGTCGACGAAGGCGGTCTCGACGAAGAGCGAGTCCACGTCGACCCCGGGGCTCTGGGTCTTGGCGTTGGCCACGGCGCTCTCGATGAGCTTCTTGACGAGCGGCGCGGCGGATTTCCGCGTGAACTCGAGGAGCTGCAAGGCCTCGCCGGCCTGACGGCCACGGACCAGATTCACGATGACGCGGGCTTTGCGCGGACTGATCCGCGTAAACCGAGCGATTGCCTTGCTGACCATGTGTGGAGAACCTCGGTGGCGACCGTCGTACCCACGGGCATCGAGCCAGGTTGCTCGCGGCGCGGGCCGTTACTGACGCCTGAAATCGCTGAGGAATGCGTCCCAGTCCGCCCTGAAAGGGCGCAAAGGGACGCGTAATGTACGCGCAGGACTCAAATAAGCAAGGATAAACGAGGGAGAGCGCCGCCAGCGGAACGCCAGGGACGCCAAGAGAGAGAGGAGAGCGTTCTCCCCTGGCGTCCCTGGCGGCCTGGCGGTTCTCTCCTAGCGGCGAGCCGCGCCGGCCGCGGCGGCCGGAGCGGGGGCGCCTCCGCTCGAGACCTTGGCCTTCTTGTCGCCCGAGTGGCCGTGGAAGGTCCGGGTCGGGGCGAACTCGCCCAGCTTGTGGCCGACCATGTTCTCCGTGACGAACACGGGAACGAACTTGCGCCCGTTGTGCACCGCGAACGTCAGCCCGACGGCGTCCGGCGTGACGGTGCTCCGGCGCGACCAGGTCTTGATGACCTTCTTGCTCTGGGCGGCCTGCGCCGCCGCGATCTTCTCGGCGAGGTGACCGTCGACGAACGGGCCTTTCTTTACCGAACGAGCCATACGCTTAACCCTTCTCCCCGCGGCGCTTGATGATCATGCCGTCGGTCCGTTTGTTGTTGCGCGTCTTGAGCCCCTTGGAGAGCTGACCCCAGGGCGAGCACGGGTGCCGGCCTCCGGAGGTGCGCCCCTCGCCGCCGCCCATGGGGTGATCGACGGGGTTCATCGTGACGCCGCGGTTGTGCGGTCGTTTTCCGAGCCACCGCGAGCGCCCCGCCTTGCCGAGCGAGATGTTCTGATGGTCGATGTTCGACACCTGCCCGATGGTCGCGTGACACTCGAGGTGCACCATGCGCACCTCGCCGGACGGGAGGCGGACCTGGGCGTAGTCGCCGTCCTTGGCCATGAGCGCCGCCGACGAGCCGGCCGAGCGGACGAGCTGCCCGCCCTTGCCCTTCTTGAGCTCGATGTTGTGGATCATCGTGCCCAGCGGGATGTGCCGGAGCGTCATCGAATTGCCCGGCTTGATGTCGGCGTGGCGGCTCGACACGATCTTGTCGCCCACCTTCATGCCGTCGGGGGCCAGGATGTAGCGCTTGTCGCCGTCGACGTAGTGGAGCAGCGCGATGCGAGCCGTGCGGTTGGGATCGTACTCGATCGTGGCCACCAGCGCCGGAACGCCGACCTTGTCGCGCTTCCAGTCGATCAAGCGGTAGCGCTGCTTGTGGCCACCCCCGCGGAAGCGCGAGGTGATGCGGCCGAAGTGGTTACGCCCGCCGGTCCTCGTCTGGTGCTCGACCAGCTTGCGGAGCGGCCTGACGTCCTTGGAGATCTCCTTGAAATCGGAGACCGAGTAGAAGCGCCGGGCCGGAGAGGTCGGCTTGTAGTTCTTGAGTCCCATGGCTCAGGGGGTCCCTTCCGGCGCGTCGGCGAAGAAGTCGATCGCGTCGCCTTCTTTCAGAGTCACGACCGCCTTCTTCCAGTTCTGCGTCTTGGCATACCCGCGGCCCATGCGTCGATCCTTGCCGCGCATCACCATCGTGTTCACGTTCGCGACCGTCACCTTGAAGAGCTTCTGGACGGCGTCGCGGATCTCGACCTTGTTCGCGTCCCGGGCGACCTCGAAGACCACCTGGTTGTGCTTCTCGCGAAGCAAGCTCGCCTTCTCCGTCAGGACGATCGGCCTGCGGATGATCTGTTCGGGAGTCATCGACCACCTCGCTCGGGTTGCTCGTTCGCGGCCGCCGCCTCGAGCCTGCGACGGTTGACCTGGCCCAGGCAGCGCTGCTCCAGCGCCTTCGCCGCTTCCTTCGAGAGGATCAGCGTGTCGTGCCGGAGCAGATCGTAGACGTTGACGCCCTCGGGCGGCAGGAACTGGTGCTCCTTCAGGTTGCGGATCGACATGCGGAGCTTGTCGTTGGCCCCCGAGTCGACCACGAGCGTCTTCTGCTGGGCCTTGAGCTGGCTGAGCGCCTCGACCAGCTTCTTCGTCTTGATCTCGGGAAGGTCGAAGCGGTCCACCACGAGGAGGCGCCCCTCCTTGCCGAACTTCGAGAGAGCGCTGGTGAGCGCGAGAGCCCGCACCTTGCGGGGGGGGTCGTACGCCCAGTCACGGGGGCGCGGCGGGTGCGCCTGTCCGCCGCCGACGAAGACGGGCGCGCGGATCGAGCCGTGACGAGCCCGGCCGGTGCCCTTCTGCTTGTAGAGCTTCTTCGTGCTCCCGCTGACCGCGGAGCGGTTCTTCGCGGCCGCCGTCCCCTGCCGCTTGGACGCCAGCTGGGCCTTGACCACCTCGTAGAAGAGGTGCTCGCGGACCTCGGTGCCGAAGACTTCGTCGGCGAGGTCGATCGACCCCACCTTTTCGCGCTGCATGTTGAAGACGTCGAATGTTGCCATCGTGAGCTCTCCTCGCGCCTTAGCTCTTGATCTCGACGTCGACGCCCGCGGAGAGGTCGAGCTTCATCAGTGCGTCGAGCGTCTGCTGCGTCGGGTCGAGGATGTCGAGCAGACGCTTGTGCGTCCGGATCTCGAACNNAGCCGCTTGTGCGTCCGGATCTCGAACTGCTCGCGCGACTTCTTGTCCACGTGCGGGCCACGAAGGACTGTGTAACGCACGATGTGCGTCGGCAGCGGGATGGGCCCCGCCACCCGCGCGCCCGTGCGCTTCGCCGTCTCGACGATGTCGCTGGCCGACTTGTCGAGAAGCTGGTGATCGAACGCCTTGAGGCGTATGCGAATCTTCGTGGTTGCGGCCATGTCGATGTCTTTCTGACTATGCGAGGATCTTGGTGACGATGCCGGCGCCGACGGTGCGGCCGCCTTCGCGGATGGCGAACCGCGCGCCCGCTTCGAGCGCGACCGGCGACATCAGCTCGCCGCTGATCTCCGTGTTGTCGCCCGGCATCACCATCTCGA